>SKQS01000178.1 GCA_007118895.1 Wenzhouxiangella sp. | reverse complement strand
GCGCTGAACGCCACCGACGTTCGACACATTGCCATCTACGTCTTCACCCGAATTGTTCAGCGGGTTGTTGGCATAAACATCGCCGAACTGGTCAGTCCAGTTCTGCATCGTGCAGGCCAGGGCGGGTTGGGCGGCCAGTGCAACGCCGGCGATCAGCGAAACCGCTGCCAGACCCCGTACCATCTTCAAGGGCTTGAGAAAACTGCTGTCAGACATTTTGAAAACTCCTCAACTCTCTAATATTTAAGTCGCGTTCATTGCATGATCGCCGGCGGGATGAGAAACGACTTTCGACAAAAACCAGCACAAGCGCCTGATTTTTCGACGTCAGTGAAGAGTTTTTTTCGGAGACAGGAGGCATCCTGCCCCGCCCTTCCTGACACGTCTCCACCCTCTAACGATCCCGATTCTAGCCCATGTAATGGGGCAATGCCAAGCCCCGGGACCGAAATACCGGCAGATTCCATCGCCTTGATTCGGCGAAACTTTCCCGTAACAGTCGCCAGAGGCCACCAGATCCGGGGTCTTCATTGCTTATATACGTCGAAAACGACCGGGCTACGCCATGGGGAAGAAAATATTTCTAGAAAATTTCGGCCACGCAGCAGCGCAGCGAGCCGCCGGCCTTTTCAATCTCGTCCAGTTCGACCCCGTGGATCGTGAACCCCCAGCTTTCGATCCGCTTGATCTTTTCGGGTGAAAGCGCATCCAGCGCAGTCTGGCTGAAGAACAGGTCGCTGAAAGTCAGGGCGATGCAGTTGCCGGCGAAGGCTACTTTCTCGGCGGTGCTGATTTCCAGAACCTGGCCGGGGAAAGCCCCGGCAATGGCGTCAGGCACCGCCGGGTCTTCGAAGGCATCCGGACAGATGATCAGGGCTCGCGAGGCCAGTACTGCCATCACCACATTGGTGTGATATTCCTCCGACGTGAGATCGAATCGGAAGGTCAGCGCCTGCTCGAAAGCCTCGTGCATGGCCTCGCAGCCGGAAGCGTCGGCACGCTGGGTAAGCCCGCAGAAACCGAGTCGACGGGCCCTGTCCATGACCAGCGCGCCGGTCAGTTCGGCAACGTAACCCTGGCCGGAAAGATCCACCTCCTCGTATTCCATCAGCTCGGTAAAGAACTTTCGGATATCCGGGCGCTGCGCCTCTCGCTGGCGTTCGGGGTGGCGCATGGCTCCAACGATGAAACGCCCGGGTATGGTGGCAAAGACGTTGTTCGGAAAAAGATCGTCGGGATTGTCCGAGCGCCCGGGAAAGCGGATCACCGGAACGCCGCAGGCAGCGACCCGGTCGGTCAGCTTACGGTGCTGGTCCAGTGCTTTAGCCGGGTCCACGCTCACCGACAAATCCATATAGGTGTTGTCCCTGGCCGCCTGGGTCGACAGCCGGAAGTCGCTGGGCTCGACCAGAAACACCGCACGAGGCACGGCGGGGCTATCGGCGATCAGCCAGCCCAGCTCGATCTGGCGCCTGAATTCTCTTGGCTCGGTGACGATCACGACCGTCGATTGCTCCGCCGATTGCTTGGTTAATAATGGTGGCGGCATATGGTAGACGAGCCGCCAACCATTTCACAGACTTTCGCCAGTCCGGATGAGGCACTCTTCGGGCACCAGGATCAATCCATCACTCGGCCTGGGGGATTTCCGCCCCGGGCCTGTCGTCAACCAGGCGAGCGGGCTTCCGGGCATGGAACGAGGTCTCCTGGCAGCCAGTCGGGCTCATGGCATGCAATTGACTCCGTAAACCGTTTGCAGATTGAGCGAATAAACGTTGCGACATGTCGTAAACAGGTTCGGATTTCCCGGAGACCCGATCCCGGAAATGCGCGAGTTCGCTATCAGAACATTGACTGTGCTCAGCACGGGGTCGCCGAAGAAATACCCGAAAGGCGCATCGACATCTATGCGGTTGAAATCCCCGACCGTCACCTGGTCTGCGTTGGATTGCATGAAAATCCCGTTACCGCTACCCTGCCTGACTGTCAGCCCGTCAGCGAAAACCGAGCCGTCGTTGACATAAAGGCCAAGTCCGGACTGAATCGTAATTGTCGAATCACGCAAGCTTACCGTCGAGTTACCGACCAACATTCCCCAGACGCCGTCCGACATCACCTCGATATCCACCGATTCAAGCCTGACTTGCAGTGAGTTGCGAACGATCATGCCGGCATCCTGGCTTGTTCCGCCCGAGGCGCGCAGCAGCAAACGCTCCAGGTGCAGACCCGGCCCTCCAGCATCGACATCCACGGCCTGGGCATACGGCGCGCCATCGGCAACACTCTCGACGGTAAGGTCACGCAACGTGGCGCGGACCGGGCCGGCGGCCCGCACCGTCGCGCTTTCGCTGCCGCCGCCAGGAAACTGCGCGCCACCGCTTCCGACCAGCACGGTGGTTTCACGACCACTGCCCGCGATGTCTACATGGTCCTTGAGGGTTATCGGCCCAGGATAGATACCCGGAGCGATGCGCACCAGATAGGGATTGACCTCGGAAGCATCATCAATGGCGTCCAGCGCGGCCTGCACCGTGGCGTAGTCACCTCCCGTATCGGCGACCCACAAAACGTTCTTCGGGCTTACCCCGGACGGACCCGGTGGGCCTGGTGGCCCCTGGTTGCCGTCAAGGGCGAACAGCGCCATCGGCGCGGGCCTGACCGCCTGACGCGGCGTCAGGGGCGTTCCCGAAACGCGAACTTCCAGATAGCGCACCTGCGCGCTGAAAGCCGCCAGGCCGAAGTCGAGCTCGACCTGGAACAGACCCTCGGCAACCGGTGTGGCGGGCCGGCTGATCGGGCCGGCGATCATGGAGCCTCCGACCAACGCGTCGTAGAGTCTGAACTCCAGGTTTGCGGTGCCGCTGAACGGCACGCCGGACTGTTTCAGCTGACCCTGGTAGGTGATGGTGCTGTCGGCAGTGACCGACGAGGCAATCATCATCAAGAGCACCGACAGCAGTGCGCCCAGCCTGTTGTTACGGTTCATCGGTTTCTCCTTTCAAACGATGGTTGTCTCCGTTCCCAAGAATCAGACGTAAATCCGCAAGCTCCGAGGCCAGCTGCTCGATCTGCCGGTCTCTTTCCCCCAGCAGTTGAAACAGCCCCTGAATGGCTGCCAGCGCCACGCCGGAGGCGTCGGCCGTGGTGATGTAGCGCTCATCGCCGCCGACGCCGAAAGCGGCATGAAACTCCTCGGCCATTGGCCCGATATGCTCGGAGTCGCCCTCCCGGTAGCGCCAGCGGCTGATCGGCAGAGCCAGCAGGCCCTCAAGCACGCTTTGCGGGTCGACAGGCTGGAATCCCTCCTTGAATTGCCGACTGGAGCCGTTGGCCCATATCCCGCCTGCGGTCAGATGGGCGCCATTCCCGTTGGCCGAGCTGGTGCCGACATGGACAGGATGCGCCGGATTGCTGCGGTTGATGCCCAGCGGCCCACCGCTGAAAAGAAACCGTTCGGCGGCGGTCAGCTCGATGCGCCGACTGATGGCCTCGATGCGTTCAGAACCCGCGGTGGCATTCAGGGTCAGCCTGGAAACCTGACCGGAACCAGCCGTGGGACGAGCCTGAAGCACCACTGCCGCATTCTTCTGAGCTGGCAAGGCAAGCGGCGGCGGCCGAGACTGGTTGGCCAGCCCGCCGATGACGATCGGACGATCCGGATTGCCATCGACGAAATCGACCAGCACCTGGTCGCCCACCGAGGGCACGGTGAACAGCGTGGCCGCCTGGCCATGAATCGGGCGGGCGATCGGAATCCAGGCCGAGGCGTTCTCATCGGCCGCACCCAACAGGTCCCAGTCGAATCGCACCTTGATCCGACCCAGTTCATCAACATAGCGGGCCTCGCCGGCGGGGCCGGTGACCAGCCCGGTGGTCGGCCCTTCGGCACGTCGCCGCAAGGCCTGGTAGTCAGGCTTGAACAACAGCGAGAAAAGTTGCTGCATGTCCTTGGCCAGACGATAGTGATTGGCGTAGTAGACGCAGGATTCGGCGCCCTCTACCAGCACCGCTGTGTGGACCACGGAGCGGATCAGGTAGGTGGCAGAAAGGTCATGACCGCTGGTGTCATCAACGCTCAGTCGGAAGCCGGCACGCAGATCGGCAGCATTGCTCAGCCCTCCGAGCTGCGTACGCGCCGCAGCCTCGGC
>SKQS01000003.1 GCA_007118895.1 Wenzhouxiangella sp. | reverse complement strand
TTGAGCGCGCGATTGAAATTCGGCAGCTGGGCGATCACCCCGATCGAGCCGACAATGGCGAATGGTGCAGCAATGATGTGATTGGCCACGCAGGCCATCATGTAACCGCCGCTGGCGGCAATCTTGTCCACCGCCACGGTCAGGCGAATGTCGCGGTCGCGCACTCGCTTGAGCTGGGCTGCGGCCAGTCCGTAACCATGCACCTGACCTCCGGCGCTTTCCACGCACACGACCACTTCGTCATCCTTGCCAGCGGTAGTCAGCACCGCGGTGATTTCCTCGCGCAGGGCGGGCAGGGCGCTGGCGCGCAGATCGCCGTGGAAGTCGATCACGAAGATGCGCTTCCGTTCCTCGCCGGCCAGCGCCTTCTTCCTGGCCTTGTGCTGCTTGCGCGCCGCCTTCAGCGCCTTGCCCGGCAGCATTGCCGCTTTCAGGGTCAGCGCGGCGTTATCGTAGTCGGCGTTGACATGGCGTACTTCCAGGTCCCCCGGCGAGGGCGTGGTCGAGCGGCTGGCGCGGACCTGGCTGAAAATGGCGCCGATGATAAACAGCGAGGCGACGACCAGGGTCAGCACCTTGGCCAGGAACATGCCGAATTCGTTGAGAAATTCCATCAAGAAGCTTCGTCCCGACAGGGACGTCCAGAGGATGATGATCGGCTCAGTATAGACGAGATGCGGGCCGTCGGATGACGGCCCGCAGGTGGCTTGTCAAAGGGCTCTTGTCCGGCGACGGATTAGTCCCCGCGCTTGCCATTCTCCTCGTCCTCATCTTCGGACGATCCGCAGGACCTGGCCGGGGTGCCGACCGGCGCGTTGTCGCCGTCGGTCAGCCAGACGGTATAAGCTTTCGGCAATTGATCCCAGGTCGCACTGCCTTCCAGGCGATCCAGCAACATCAGTCGGGCCTGCTCATGGTCGATATGCTCGCCGAATCGGGCGGTGTTGAACACCGACTGGTAACGGTCGGGGCCGGCACCGGCCACCTCCAGGAAATCAACAATGGTGGCCAGCAATTCGACCCGATGGGTGTTATTGGAAATCCCGCCGAGGTTATAGCCACAACTCTCGAGCGCCTGGCCGGTGAGCTCGGCTTCGCCCAGCTCGTCGACCAGCGCCGACCAGCCGTCGAACCAGCCGTGACCATGGGCAAACATCAGCAGGCCGAAGGCCTCGCACTGCGACCATCTCATCATGCCTTCGAACTTGCCGGAACGAGCGGTACTCAGCCAGTCATCGAGGCGCTGCTCAACCACCGTAGCCAGCAGTTCGGCCTGTTCACCGGGCCAGCGACCAAGTTGCCAGGTATTCAAGGGCAGGTCTGGAAAGGATTCCAGCAGCTCGGCGTAGAACGCAGCGTTGCCGGAAGGCGCCAAACGCATGTTGCTATTGAAGGCGAGGGCGGCCAGAGGCTTGCGATGATCAGACGTGGCAGCGTCCAGCAGCTCCCAGGCCAGTGTCTGCGCTTCCGGCAGGCCCATGCCGACCAGGGCCCGCATCAGGTACTCCTGCTCGCTCAGCGCGGGCCGGTCGGGGCAGTCGATGCAGGCCAGCGCCAGCATCATGTCGGCATGTATCTCGCGCACCAACGGAAACAGCGCTGCATCACCGGCGTTGGCAATTACCGGCAGCTGCTCGGATCGAGGCAAGCCATCGATGCGGGCAAACAGCTCGGGCGTCCCGGCATCATCGTTAGCGGCGGCCAGATGGGCCAGCCAGATGTGATGACCGGCCTCGATCTGGCCGCCGATCCAATCAGGTGACAGCTCGATCAACTGGCCGAGATAGCCGTTGGTGATGGCCTGGTGCAGATCCCGTTCAAGGTGTCCGAATCGGGTGCCGGCGGTGATATCGGTCAGCACCTGCTCCATCTGTTCCTGCGGCAACAACTTCAACAGATCAAAGAAGTTGAGGCTTCCCAGGGTCCAGCTGGCGACTTCCTCCGGATCCCCCATCGCGCGGGAGGCAAGCAACTCATCGCGCTGGGTTGGATCGAGCATCAGGTCGATCAGCCGCTGGTCATTGGCCAGCAGCCGGTAAATCCGGTCCTGCATGGCGGCAGACTGGCCCACCTGCTCAGGCAAGCGATCGCTCTCCTGGTCCATCAACGCGATCAAGCCATGATGGCTCAGCAAGCTCGCCAGGCCCAGATCGCTCAGCCGCTCGAAAGCGCGCGGCATGGCGCCGGGCTCAGGTGCCCGGAACAGTCTCAGGGCGGCAACCGAGATGTCGCTGTGAACACTGGAAAGAGCGGCCTGAATCGGCTCCATCAGCTCCTCGAACAGCAGGCGGGCCTCGGCAGTCTGCATCCACTGATTGCCGTGGGCAGCCTGAATCTCAAGTCCCACGGCCATCATCTCGCCCATCAGGCGGGGCTGTTCGAGAGCGCTTTGCTCCAGCAAATCAAGCGCCTCGTCAAAGCTCAGGCCGTCCGCCTTGGCCAGCGCGTCCTCCTGGGAAAGATTGCTTGGAAAGGCCGCCGGCCAGATGGCCAGGGCACCATGGGCCAGCCCCAGCGCAAAGCCCAGCACCAGCGCCCGAAAAAAGAAAGTTTTCACAAGTTACCTCCTGTATACACGTCCACCATGCAAAAATCCTAGTCAAATCAGAACGGAAAATCAAATCGACGCTCTCACATTCGCGCCATGCCGTCGGCGCTAGGCTTTCCGGTCATGTTCTCTACCGACTCCTGCCTGATGAAAGATTCAGCCCCGAATCGGGCCTGTGGATTACAGCGGCTTGAGACTTTTGTTCCAAACGCCGGTCGTGACTACGCGCGCAACAGAAACAGCGATCATGGCCCCGAACGCCGCGACAATGTTTCGGTGCTTTCGCCCTGGATTCGCTATCGCATCATCACGGAAAGCGAGGTGCTGGTCCGGGTGCTCGAAGCGCACAGCGCAACGGCAGCCGAGAAGTTCATCCAGGAAGTGCTGTGGCGAACTTACTGGAAGGGTTGGCTGGATCAGCGTCCCGCGGTCTGGCATCAGTATGTTGTCGAATGCGATCAGGCTCGCGAAACCGTACAGTCCTCGCCGGATCTTGAGCGAAGACTGGAAGCCGCTGTCGGCGGACGCACCGGCATCGAGGGCTTCGATGACTGGGCGCAGGAACTGACTCGTACCGGCTACCTGCATAACCATGCCCGCATGTGGTTTGCCTCGATCTGGATCTTTACCCTCAAGCTGCCGTGGGTGCTGGGCGCGGATTTCTTCCTGCGTCATCTGCTCGACGGCGATCCGGCCTCCAACACCCTGTCCTGGCGATGGGTCGCCGGACTGCAAACGCCGGGCAAGACCTACCTGGCCAGGCCGGACAACATTGAGAAGTTTACCGACGGCAGATTTCGGCCCAAAGGACTGGCCACTCGCGCCGAGGCGCTCAAAGGCGCGCCCCTCCCATCACCGGCACCGCTGCCGCCGGCGGTTGATGAACCCTCAGCCGACCTGACAGACCAGCTACTTCTGATCCATCCGGAAGACCTGCACCCGGAAAGCCTGATCAGCACCTGCGGCCGTCCATCGCTGATGCTGCTGCTCGAGCCTGAGGCTTTTTTGCCTCACTGGCCCTGGGGCGACAAGGCAAAGCGCTTCGTGAGCGGTGCCTGTGACGACTTGGCCGGGAGAATGGAACAGGGCGGACACGGGCCAGTGCAGCGGCTGGAAAGCATCGATGCCGAATCGATCGCAGCAGCGGTCACCAAAGCCGGTCGAGAGCAACTTTTTACACCGGTTGCGGCGGTCGGACCGGTTGCCGATGCGCTGAAGCAACTCGAGAAGGATCTGGACCGGGAGGGCATTCAGCTTGTAAGCATTCGCCGTGACTGGGATCAGGCCGCCTGGCCGCTGGCCACCCGAGGCTTCTTCCCGTTCCGCAAGCACATCCCCAAGCTGCTGGCGCGCGCCGGCCTGGGTTGAAGCCTTACCAACCCAGATCAGGCGGCGGAGGCGGCGGCTCGGGCAGCAGGGCGCCGTTGGCAATCCACAAAACAGCTACCGTAACGGCCAGCGCGAAAACGAATGCCCACGGCCCGCCGCCGCGTGCCGGCTGCTGGTCCGCCGCATCGACCGGCTTGCGACCGCTGAACATCGGCCGGATCAGCGTCTCCCGGCGGACCAGCACGTGAAACAGCACGGCGGCCAGATGCAGGGCAATCAGGCCGTAGATCACCCACTCCATGCGCATGTGCCAGCTGGTCAGCATCGCACTGATGCTGCTGCTCACCGCGGCTCTCAAAGGGCCGCTATAGGCGATGTCATCGTCGGCGAACAGGCCGCTGGTGGCCTGAAACAGCAGCAGGCCGAGAATGGCCAGGATTGACAGCGCGCCCAGCGGATTGTGTCCGATCGGCCGGTAGGCGCCGCGCAGGTAGGCCAGCAACCGGCCCGGGCCGGTGACGAAGTGCCAGAATCGGGCATGGGTGGACCCGACCAGGCCCCAGATGATGCGGAAAGTGACCAGCCCCAGCACCGCCAGCCCGAACCGTCCATGCCAGGTCATCCAGCCGAGCTGGATGGTGATCAGCGCACCGGCCACAGCCAGCACCAGCAGCCAATGAAAAAGCCTTACCGGCAGATCCCAGACTTTGATCGTTTCCTTCATCACCGCATGTCCATCGTCGCAGAAAGCGAGGGTCGAGGATACGCAGCGCGGGCAGCCCGTGGCAAGTCTGGGAAGCTCATATGACTTCGCGCGCCACGCAGTCGTTATCGTTGAGTCCGCAAGGGGCATGCGATAGTCTGAGAGCGGAATACTCCGGAGATGACAGCAGTGGCAATCGCATGGGGGCGAGGTCTTAACTTCTGGCTTGTCGCGATGGTGTCGGGCCTGTTCCTGGCGTCTACCTGTCTGGCTGGCGAGCGTCCTGCTCCGCCAGCTGGCGTTGATCTTGAGTACATGCCGAAACTGCAGCGCGGTCAGGTCCTGGGAACGACGATCTATGGCAGTGCCGACCTGGAATCACTGTCATCGGCCGCCGAGATCGAGTTCCAGCGCCTGATCGACGGCGGCATGCGCGGCTTTACCCTGTACGTGGACTGGCCGGACCTGGAGTCGGCACCTGGCATGTTCGCCCTGGGAGAGCTACTCAACTCGCTGGACATGCTGTCGGATCTTGGGTTGCAGGTATTTCTCAATATCACTGTGGGCAATATCGGCGACTACAACCTGCCGACTGATCTATCCGACGGCGAGGGTGGGCTTGCGCCAGGCGTACAATTGAACCAGCCTTCGGTGATCGCGCGATTCGGGGCGCTGCTTGACGAGCTGGTCCCTGAACTGGCTTTACGCGATGTATTTCTGCTCGGCCTCGGCAACGAAGTAGACGAGCGGCTGGATCATGCCAGCCTTGATGAGCTGAATGCCTACCGCGATTTCGTGCTCGCTGGTCGAAATCATGTACACGGTCTGGTTCCTGATCTACCCGTCACGGTTACCGTGACCGCCAAGGCCATTCGCGACCAGTCTGCCACGTGGTTGGGGATCAGTCAGGCAGTCGATCTAGCCGCTTTCAATTATGCACCCATAGATCAAGACTGGTTCGTTTTCGAGATTGCTGATATCGCCGCTGATCTCGATCAGATACTGGCCCTGGCCGGCGATGGTCCGCTGGTGATCCAGGAGCTGACCTGTCCCAGCGCGCCAAGCATGGGGGCTTCGGAGCAGTGGCAGTCGAGCTGCCTTGATGTGCTGTTTGACCGCATCATCGCCAATCGAAATATCCGCTTCGTCTCTATCTTCACCCTGGAAGACCTGGGTGGTGCGGTCTGCAGTGCCGTTCAGGATGTTTTTCTGCCAGCCTTGTCCGGTCTGCCGACTGACTTCATCGAACGTTTCCTCGACTATCTGTGCGCGATCGGCATCATTGCTGAAGACGGTAGCGCCAAACCGTCACTCAACGCAGTGCTGCAGGCACTGGACCGGCTGCCCTCAGCGCGAACCAGGCTGAGACGAATGGCTGGAGAAAGACCGCCTGCCGAGTGACTGAACCGTGATCCAGCCGTTGATCGGCCCGTTTCCACTTCGAGGGCGAGGGCGATATCACCGTCAGCGGGGAAGGTCGCTTCGACCACCTTCGGAGTTTTGGTGTCCGCTGATCTGGCCGCGCACCAGCACCACCTGGCTGCTGCTGCCCGGGTCGAAGTGACTGTGGACCAGAACCAGCTTGCCTTCACGGTCGGCCGCCAGCTTGCGCGTCAACAGCCCCTGCAGGCCGCCGCTGGCTGCCCCCTGCGGCGGCTGGGTGCCCGGGACGAGCTGCGGCCTGCTGAATTGTGCGCCGCTGTCATCTGAGTACACCCAGCCCAGCCCCAGCGATGCCCGCTGCCTGCGGGCCAGCACTTCCCAGCTGACAATCAGCCGGTCCGCGGCTTCAACAACTTGAGGAAAGCCGGCGTGGAGGCGTTGATCACCGTCGATATCGACGATGGTCCGCGCATCGTCAAATGACAGCTCATTGGCCCGGCTGCGGGCGTAGACCAGCCGGGCAGGGCCCTCCCGGCTGCCGGCAGACTCGGCCCACACCAGGTGAACCTGCCCCCGACCGTCGACTGCAAGCCGCGGGGCATCAGCATGTCCAAAGCGTCGATGCGCCGCGCCCAGCTGCTCGAAGCGCTGCCCGTGGTCGCTGGAGACAGCCAGCTGCACATCAGCCGAATTGTCCTCGCCAAAGGTCCAGGCAAGCAGCAGCCGTCCATCTTCAAGCAAGGCCAACGCCGGTCCACGAGTCGGTCGACCGCCGCTTCCGGCCACATCCACTGGATCGGCAAAATGCTGGCCACCATCGGCGGAACTTGCCACCCGCAGCTTGCCGTCATACTCGGTCCACGCCACATGCACCCGATTACCGGCTGCCACCAGGTCCAGGCTGCCGTTGTCCCAGCGCTCCGGCGACAATCGGCCCTTGCTGGCCCCGCCGGTGGTGTTGGACAGGTTGATCGGTGTCTCGAAGCTGCGTCCGCCGTCAGTCGAGCGGGCGAGCAGGATCTCCCCACCGTGCGAGCCGCCGGTAAACAGGATCTCCTGCCAGGCCACCAGCACCGTCTGTCCATCATTGACCGAGGCAATGCGCGGCAGCCAGGAGAAGATCTTCGGGCTGTCGGAGACCGCCACCGGCGAGTCCAGTCGGGGATTGAGCTCATTGTCATAACGCTGGAAGTAAACCGTCTGGGCCTGGTTGTCCACCCATACCACCAGCACATCGCCATCGCTCGCCAGTGCCACCGAGGGGTCATCGACGTAATGAAACCGCGACTGATTCATCCGCCAGGGCCCACGCTCTGCAGGCCCGGTTGCCACCGTGACGGGTGGCTGCCACGCCACCGCCCCGGCCTGCTCGATTTGCGGCGCCTGTGACTGGCCGCAGGCAGCCAGCGGGGCCATGGCGACAAGCGCCAGCAGGCGAGAAAAACCACCCCAACCATCAGCAGTCATAATCATGGGCATGCGCCTCCGGCAGCAATGATGCTTCCATTGATTGTCAAGAAAAACCTGCGGCCGGTAGCGAGCCAGTACAAGAGACGGCTGCTCTTTGACTTCCCGTCATCGGCTTGCATAGACTGAAAACGGAGACGCAATAACGGGAGCAACCATGATGATTCGAATTATTTCAATCATTGCAGCGATCACTCTAACGTCGATGACCCTGGCCCACGATCACGTCTACCGCGGCGAGGGTCACATGATGGTCACCCCGGATGAACTGACCTGGGGACCGGTGGCCTCGATGGGCGAGGGCGCAGAGATTGCCGTCATCGAAGGGCAACTCACTGAAGCCGAGCCTTTTACGTTCCGTCTGCGACTTGAGGATGGCTATCGCATCTTGCCACATGTGCATCCGGCCTACGAACGGGTCACGGTGCTGCAGGGCACGCTGCACTTCGCCCACGGCCGGCAATTCGACCTGGACGCCACGAAGACCCTGCCGACCGGCAGTGTTGCCATCATGCCGCCAGGCGACCCGATGTTCGGCTATGCCGAAGGCGAAACCATCATCCAGCTTCACGGCACCGGCCCATGGGGAATCGAGTACATCAACCCCAAGGATGATCCCAGAAAGTAGTCAACAGGAGCGGCAGGCATGTCCGACCACCCGATATTCAGCATGGCCTTTGCCAGGGTCTATCCCATGTACGTCAACAAGGCCGAGCGCAAGGGGCGAACCAGGGCGGAAGTTGATCAAATCATCGGCTGGCTAACCGGTTACGACCAGCCCGGGCTCGAAGCCCAGATCGAGCAGGAGAACGATTTCAGAACCTTCTTCGATCAGGCCCCGGCCATGCAACCCAAGCGCGAGCTGATCAAAGGGGTGGTCTGCGGCGTGCGGGTGGAAGAAGTCGAGGATCCGCTGATGCGAGAAATCCGCTACCTGGACAAGCTGGTCGACGAGCTGGCTCGCGGCAAGAGCATGGAGAAGATTCTGCGGCAGTAAGGGCTTTGCTCACCCCACCAGCCGGTACAGTGCAAAGTGAGCCGGCAGGTAAAACACAATCGGCAGGGCCAGCATCAGAAAGGCCACAAACAGCAGCGGATGCACACGCTGTTGCCGCACTTTCTCTCCGCCCGGTCCGTGCACCCAGTTGACATTGCGTTCCGGCGGCGTCAGCAGCCAGGTCAGCGGCAGCACGATCCAAGCCATTGCCGTCGCCGCCAGCAATGCGCGCGGATCGTAGCCCAGCGTCCAGACCGCCCACACCAGAATAAACGGCAAGGGCACATGAAACAGCGACAGCGCCTTGAGCAGGGCAGGTCGCTCGGGCTCGAACATGTAGTCGATCACCCCAGCTATCCGCACCCGGAAAATCACTCGGGCGAAGAACACCAGGTTCCAGACCAGCTCAGGCACCAGCACGCTGAGCGCCAGGGTGCTGATCAGCAGGCTGCTTTCCAGCCACAGCCCGGCAATCAGTCCGATCAGAGCCAGGTCACAGAACCACAGTAGGTTGCCTGGCCCGTAGCGCACCCAGTAAATGACCACGATGCCCAGCGCCAGCACCGTGTATACCAGCTTGAACCATAGCGGTAACATGCTCCGATTCTAACTCCGCCCGACCGAAATGCTCCGATGTCGGTTGCGTTTGTCCACACCGAAAGTCTGGCTTGACGCAGTATTACCCGAGTGATACTTTCGCCGCATGAAAGTGGCGATTTCCGTGCCGGATCCGATTTTTCAGGCCGCAGAGCGCCTGGCCAGGGAGCGGGGCATCCCGCGCAGCCAGCTGTTTGCAGAGGCGCTGGAGGAATACCTGGCTCAGCATGACCCCGAAGCTGTTACGGCTCAGCTCAACCGGGTCTATGATGCTGAAAGCTCAAAACTGGATGAGTCACTGATTCGCGCTCAATCAGCGGTGCTGAAAGATGAAGCGTGGTGAAATCTGGTGGGCCTCCTTGCCTGAACCAGAGGGATCTGGTCCTGGTTTTCGTCGCCCGGTTGTAGTTGTCCAATCCAACCCATTCAACGCCAGTCGAATCGCCACGGTTGTCGTGGCGAGCATTACGTCTAACCTCAAGCTTTCGGCTGCACCGGGCAATGTCCGTATATCGAAAGCGGAATCAGGACTCGGCAAGCCTTCTGTCGTCAATGTCAGTCAGATCCTTACCCTGGATCGCAGCTTTCTCACCGAACGGGTCCGCCGATTGCCCGATCAAAGAATGGATGATGTAGATCAGGGCCTCCGCATGGCACTGGCACTGTGAAACCCGTGGGTCCTTTCAAACGGATGCCAGCATGAAGCCGTTGACAATTCTGCTTCTACTCGCAGCAACCGCTGCAGCAGTGGCGTCACTGGTCACCGGCGCAAGCTACCTTGGGTTTGTTGTGTCGGGTGGGTTACCGGTCGGCAACGTGATTGCCGCAATCGCGCTCATAGCACCCGCTGTCCTTGCCGTTGTTGTCAGTGCCCCCGGTTCCGCACTTAAGACAGCAGCGCTTGTCATGCTGTGTGCCGCGCTGGCATGGCTGCCAGTTTCGATCTTGCTCGCAGGCAATCTGGCGCTCAACTTCAGCGGCTGGCGGGGTTCGGCCTGGATGGGGTTCAGCCTGGTGACTGGCCTGGGCGTTCTATGTGTTCTGGCCTGGGCTACAGTTCATCGCCTCGCTGCGACGCGTCCCCGAATTTGACTGCCGCAACGGGGGCTGGTAACTTGATCCTGGCGAGTACGAGGAGGGTCGGGGCATGCCCAAAACAGTTTTTTCTCTCACTTTCGCAGCACTCTGCTGCCTCTTCTGGCTGCCGGCACCGGCGCAGCTGGTCGGAGGGCTGGAGTGGTCGGATCAACCGCTGCCTGATTCCCGTGAGGGCAGGGCGATTGCCTCATCATCGCAAGCGCTGGTGGTTGTCGGCACCGAGGGACTGATCCTGCGCTCCAACGATGGCGAGAACTGGCAGCTTGTCAACTCGCCGTTCACCGAAGACTTCCGGGTCGTCACTTATGCCGACGGGCAGTTTGTCGCCGGCGGCGATGCCGAGGAAATCCTGGTCAGCAGCGACCAGGGTTTGAGCTGGCAGATACGGCAGCTGCCTCCTCCGTTCGGGAGTGTCAGTTACCTGCACTCAATCGTCTATTTCAACGGCGCCTGGTTTCTCGCCAACGCGAACAATCGGCTTCTCCGAAGCGATGACCTGACAATCTTCGAAGAGCTTGCCCCTCCCCTTTCGACTGGCATTGGCTCGGGCTCTCTCCGGAGCCTTGTGGCAACCGAGAGTCTGTTGGCGTCATGGCACATGCTGGTACTCCCTCTTCCACCGGTCGCGCACTTGCATATACTTCGATTAGGCACAGACGGAGTAGATTGGGAAATCGGTAACAATCCGAATTGGTTCTACGGAATTCGGGCAGAGGGAAACCGTCTGCTGATCTCCGGCTCCTTGGAATATATGACACATATACCCTCCATAGCCGTCAGCGAGAACGGACTTAATTGGGAACAGTTCAACGATCCTGAACTTATGTACCTTTTCCGGGTAATCGGCGCCACGCCCAGCAGCTATCTGGTGCGATCGAACGAGTTCGGCTCCGGGGATCTTAGCGCGGACACGATGTGGCTCTACCACAGCAACGACCTGCAACACTGGCAGGTTGCTTTCATGACCGACGGAAGCCCACTCGATACCGCTCGCTGGCAGGGTGGCTGGGTGGTGGTCACGTTGCGCTCCATCGTCCGCGGCCAAATGCCCCCGACCCAACCAGTCCCGCTGGGCGCGGCCTGGGCCTGGCTCATGCTGGTATTGTTGCTGCTGGTCATGACTTTCTTCTGGCGACAAAAGGGGATAGGTCGGTAGGCGGGTATTTTGACTGAAAGGAGTCTGCGGATCATGTTGAATAGGTTGATTCCACTGGTACTTGTCGCAGTTTGTGGTTTGTCCTGGCTGCCGGCATGGGCACAGCTGGTCGGAGGGCTGGAGTGGTCAACACAGTCGCCTCCCGATCAGCGGATGCTCTTGAACATCGCGGCTTCTCCGCAAACGGTTGTGATAGTCGGCGCCGAGGGCCTGATCCTCAGATCTTCCGATGGAGAAAACTGGCAGATCGTCAGTTCCCCCATTGCCGATGAGCTCTCTGTCGTCACCTATTTCGGTGGCCTGTTTGTTGTCGGGGGCCGTTCTCAAAGCATTCTTGTCAGCTATGACGAAGGACTGTCATGGCAACAGCGCCAGCTTCCTCCGGCAGACACCTTTGTTCTGCGAATTCAATCCATCGTGTATTTCGATAATGCCTGGTTGCTGAGTGACAGTAACGGCAGAATTCTCAGAAGCATTGACCTGGTGAATTTTGAGGAGATAGCGCCGACTGTGCCGTTCAATTACCGGTATTTGATCATGGCGAATTCGAACTTGCTGGTGTCATGGAATGTATATCCACCGCCTAGCGATCCGTTAGCGCCACCTTTTATCGAGAGGAGTACCGACGGCGCCGTCTGGCACCACCTGCCGCACCCCCTGGACCAACGCTGGAACCGGATCATTGTCGACCCTCAACGACTGCTGGTTTCCGGTCGCCTGGAGGTGGGTGAAGACAACTGGATTGCTGCCACTGCCACTACCAGCGATGGGGATTCCTGGGAAATCATTCCGACCGCATCCGAAGTCTCCACTTCGCTGCTGCTTCTGGGCGCAAGCTCGTTCAGCTACCTGGCGCGCGATAGACACTTTGGCGATCCCGTGCAGTGGTCACTGCTGCACAGCAACGATCTGGCGCACTGGGATCAGGTGCTGCCGCTGGCAACCGATCGCTATTGGGCTGCCACCCGCTGGCGTGGAGGCTGGATGGCGATCTCGCGAGACACCATCGTCCGCGGCCAGATGCCCCCAGCCCAGGCAGTCCCACTGGGCTCGGCCTGGGCGTGGACTGTGCTTGCCCTGCTGCTTATGATGGTTGCACTCTGCTGGGGTCGGACGGCCAGGTAACTGGCCCGCCATCAGTCACGACATCATCGTCAGACTGGCCGGCAGCAGGGGATGGCAGGCAGTCAGTTCACTGATCCGAAGGCCGGTAGACGATGCTTCTCCAGTTCGGCAGCTCGCCTCGCAGATCAAGCAGTTCGCCTGAACGCTCGGCGAAATACAGCCCATCGGCGTGGCGAATCAGCATTTCTGGCTCGGGCAGGCCGCGATGTATCACGACCTTGTCCTCCATAAGCTCGATCCTGATGCACTCGAAGCACCCTGAAACCGCATCGTTCAACCGAAACCCGCCGCCTAATACAGGCCGATGTATGCCGGCCAGTTCGGCAAGCCGGCCCTCCGGCAAGGCCGGACTACCGGGAATGGCCGGGTGCTGATCATTGTCCGGCAATGCAAACGGAGCCGTGCTGAAAAACTGCTCCCGGGTCGGCACCCCGGCCTGGTCCGGCCTTGAAACCATCTCCGCTTCGACCATTCTGGGCAGCACATCCCAGCCTAGTTCGAGCTGGGCAAGCGGGTCTGCGCCGCTGTTGAACAGGATGATCATCCCGATGCCATATTCCGGATACCACTTCATGGATGTGGTAAAGCCAAAGCCACCGCCGGTATGACCCACCGCGTAGGTGCCGGCCTCCTCGAAGGCATACGTCCCCATGCCATGAAAGAAGTGCTCCGGGAAGACCGAGCCGTCGCCGAACGCACGCTCGCGGTGAGTGGGACTGTAGAGCTTGTCCAGCAGCTCCGGCGCCAGCAGCTGCTTGTCGCCGACCTTGCCGCGATTCAGGTGAAACTGAACGTATCGCACCGCATCGTCAAGGCTGGTGCGAACGCCGCCGGAGGCGGTCAGCGGAATGTAGTCCGGCAGACTGGCGAACATCGGCTGATGACCGGCGGTGCAGTGCCGGCAGCTGCCATTGCGTTCCGGGGTATCGACGAAACTGTCGTCAGCGCCCAGCGGCCTGAGCAGACGACGGTAAAGGTACTCCTCGAACGGTACACCGGTGGTTTCCTGCAGCACGAAGGCAGCCAGGTCGATACCGAGATTGGAGTAGGCATAGCGGCTGCCCACCGGAAAACGCAACCAGGTGTCGGAAATGCTGGCCACATGGGCGTTGAACGAAGCTGAAGCCGCGTTGAAGTTGTTGCCAACCGGCGCTTCGTGGGTGAAACCGGCCTTGTGCGAAAGCAGGTGGCGCATTGTCATCTCGTCGGCCGGGTTTTCGGAAAACGGTGAGTTGAGCGGGAAGTCTTCGAGATAGTGAGAGATCGGCAGATCCAGCTCCAGCGTGCCATCCTGCACGGCCAGCATGACGGCCACGGCGGTGTAGTTCTTCGAAATCGACTGGATGGAAAACACGGTTTCAGGCGTGATCAGCCGTTCCGGCTGGTCGGGATGGTGGCCGTATGCGCCCTGCCACAGCACGCCCTCCCGGTCGACGATGGCCGCGGCCACACCAGGCAGCGTACCGCCCTCCACCGCATGGGCCAGCGCCTGCTCGAACTCGCTGGTCAGGGCCTGGAAAGGCCCGGCTTCATCAGCCCCGACTGCCGAAACCGGCACGAACGCAGTGCCCAGCAGGAAAGCCAGCAGCACGGTCTTTCGAATCTGTCGCATGGGTGTTTCTCCAGTCGAGAGCTGTAATTCAGTCTGACAGAGCGGAGAACATGGCGAAAATGGCAAAAGTCATGGATTGCACCCCTTGCACATCGCGCCTGGCCCGTGGCAGAAAATTTCATGACCCTTTTCCCCGAGGTTTGGATTTGACCTGGGCGCTATCTGCACAAGGTCCTCAGCTGGAATCCTGAGGCAAACTCGGGTAAATTCGACCTGGACAAGCGTTAGTGCATCATCTGTTCTGTAATTTCGGTGAGCCTGGAAAGAAGTAGGCCACCGGCTTATCCTTTTGTCGGAGTTTTCGACGACACAGACAAAAAGGAATCAACCGATGACCTACCGAGTAGAGGATACCGCGCTGGAGCGGGTTTTTGAACTGTTGGCCGAGGAAGGAT
>SKQS01000210.1 GCA_007118895.1 Wenzhouxiangella sp. | reverse complement strand
TGCCCCGGGCAGGATGGCTGCGGCGCTTTGCGCCTTGTCCTTCGGACTGAGCTGCTGCGCAGCTCAGCGAGCTCGCGGCTTCGCCGCTCGGTTCGACCCTGATTGTTATTGGTCGCAGGTTCGAATCGGGCCTTCGATCCGGGTCTCTTTGCTGACTGGATTTGGGGGGGCATGGGGTGAATCTGGTGCCCCGGGCAGGATTCGAACCTGCGACCTGCCGCTTAGGAGGCGGCCGCTCTATCCAGCTGAGCTACCGGGGCCTGGTGGCCGACATGTTATCAGAGCAGCGGCTTGATGAACTGTCCGCGCCAGCCGTTGAGCCAATCAGGTCGATTGCCGCGAGCCAGTTCGGTCAAGCTCCGCTTGCTGGCGATCAGTGCCGGGTCGATGCCTAGCTGCTCGGCGACCTGGCGGATGGCTGACTGCCATTGCTTGACCTGCACGCGTTGATCCGACGTCAACGGCTTGAGTTCTGGTGGTGGCTGGAAGTCGGGGTCGGGTGGTTCGGCCAGGATATCCTGCAAGCGGGTACCCAGGCGCTGACTCAGCCTTGGCGGCAACTTTTCGAGAGCTGCGCGCCGACCGGCTCGGTCAGTCGGCGCGGCCAGCGCAACCATGTGATCGTCGGCCAGGATGAAGCCTCGCGGGCGATTTCTCCTCCGGGCCTCGGCCTCGCGCCACAGATTCAGACGCTGCAAGCGTTCCAGCGCTTTGTCGCACAGCCTGCCGGCCCCCTTTATGCGGTGGACGGGGCGAGGCGGTGCCGGTTGGCTTGCCTCGGCCACCAGGCGGCTGCAGTCCTCCTCCAGCCAGGCCAGCCTGTCGAGTTGATCTAGCTGCTCACCCAGCGTTTCATGGGAACGGGTCAACCAGATCACGTCCTGGGCGGCATAGCGGCAGAGTTTCTCGGGGATCGGTCGGGCTCGCCAGTTGCTGCGGGCCTGGCCGCCGGGCAGCTCGACGCCGAACAGGTCTGCCACCAGGTGCTCGTAGCGACTCTGCAGCGGCCGACCGGTCAGCGCGGCGGCAATCTGGGTATCGAACAGCGGTTCCGGCACCTGGCCGGCCACCAGGTCGAGGATTTCCAGGTCTTCACCGACACTGTGCAGAACTTTGACGCGCCGCACATCGGCCAGGCAGGCTGCCAGCGGGGCGAAATCTTTCAGGGTGACCAGGTCGAGCAGCTCGACGCGCTCGCCGTCACTGAGCTGCACAAGGCCGGGTTCAGGGAGGAAGGTTCTTTCTCGAACAAACTCCGTATCAATGCCGATCGCGGCACTTTCGCAGAAAATAACTGCTGATTCGCTGAGTTCAGCATCATTCTCGATCAAACGGGCGGCCTCTACAGCGGCCGCGCAGCGCCCTGGATCAGCTGTGCTTTTGTCGTGACTCATGTCTGGAGCTCTCGAAGAGCGGGCATGGATTTCTGTCCTGTCCGTCTTGTGACGAGGGGATGAATGCGCTATTTTTACGCCTGCTGCAGGGAGTGGCCAGCCGGCATTTCAGGTATTGTAGTCTTTTGCCAGCATTTTCAGTCGGCCGCACACGGCGTCAAAAAAGGGTTTTCATGAAATATCGTTTTATAGCCATAGCTTTAGGAGCCATCACGGCCCTGCTGATTTCCGCAGTCTTGCCATCGGAAACCACCGCGGTCTGGGCTGGACAGGCAGCCGGTCAGGTCGGTGAGGAAGATGTCGAAGAACGTCGCCGCCGTGGCGTTCGCCGCCTTGGTGACGTGGTTGCTGAGGGCGATGAGGAATGGTCTCTGGATATTCCCGCCATGGATATGCCTCAGGAAGTTGTCGAGGCTCAGCCAGAGGTGACCTTGCCGGATGCGCAGCAGGATGCTCGCCTGCAGAGTTTGCTTGCCCGGCGCGCTTTCGCTCCGGATGATACCGAGATTCAGGCTGAACTCGACGCTTTGCTCGATGAGGCCGAGGCCGACGGGTTTGCCGCTTTTGCTGCCGGGGATCTGGCTACCACCGGCCAGATCGTTTCGGTGCTTCAGCAATTTGATCCGGGCCGGGGGCTGATCGCCGAACTGCAGGCGGAGCTGGCGCGGCTGGAACAGGTCAACCAGCTTCTGGCCCAGGCGCAGGTCGCGCTGGAGGCGGGCCGTATCGTCGCCCCCGCCGATACCAGTGCGGTGGCCTTGTTCGAGCAGGTTCTCGAGATCGAACCGGGAAATTCACAGGCCGAAGCCGGAATGGTTCAGGCCCACGAGGCGCTGGTTTTGCAAGCGCTGGAACTGGCCGGGGAGCTTGACTTCGAGGGGGCCGAAGCGGCGCTCATCGAAGCCGAACAGCTGCGCTCGGCACCGGAGATGATCGCCGAGGCCCGCGAAAGCATCGCCGAATTCCGAGAGCGTCATACCGAAGAGCTTTTCGATCAGGCTGATCTGGCCATCGATGAAGGTCGATACGACGATGCCGAGGATTTGATTACTCAGCTGGTGGCGCTGGGTGAGGAAGAGCAGCGCATCGAGCGACTGCGTCGGGTGCTTGCTGACGCCATTCTCTACGGCAGTTTCGAGCCCGGTCAGGTGATGCGCGATCCGCTGCGCACCCTCGGTGAGGACGGTCCCGCCATGGTCATCATTCCCGCCGGCAACTTCATGATGGGCTCGCCCGACAATGAGCCAGACCGGTCGAGCAACGAGGGCCCGCGATTCCGGGTGACTTTCAATCGTGGCTTCGCGATGGCCCGCACGGAAACGACCGTGGCCGAGTTTGCCCGTTTTGTTGAGGCTACCGGCTACGTAACCGATGCCGAGCGCGGCAACTGGTCGCGGATCTATGATGCCGATCTGGGCCGCATCGACCGGCGCAACCGGATCACATGGAGAAATGACTACATGGGCGGGCGTGCCGGCGATGATGACCCGGTCATTCATGTTTCGTGGAACGATGCTTATGAATATGCGCGTTGGCTGGCACAGGAAACTGACCGCCCCTACCGATTGCCGTCGGAGGCGGAGTTCGAGTATGCCTTGCGCGCTGGCAGCCAGACCCGCTACTGGTGGGGTGACGGCTCGCCTCAAGAGGTGGTGGAGAACCTGACCGGGGATGGTGACATTTCCACTACCCGCAGGCGCTGGACAGTTGCGTTTCGGAACTATTCGGACGGATACTGGGGCCCGGCGCCGGTCGCCAGCTTTCAGTCCAATCCGTTCGGTCTGTATGACATGGGTGGCAATGTCATGGAGTGGGTCGAGGATTGCTGGCACGACAGTTTCGTGCGCGCTCCCACCGATGGCAGCGCCTGGGTCAATCCCGGCTGTGACCGACGGGTGATCAAGGGTGGCGCCTGGTCGAGCTCGCCGGCGATGTCGCGTTCGGCCTTCAGGCTGGCCAGCGGCCCCGATGGCCGCGATGCCCGCGTGGGCTTCAGGGTGGCACGAGACCTGTAGGGAAGCTCTGGATGGCGTTGATCCTCGCTGTGGTTCAGGCTGGCTTCAGCCGGCCCGAGGTATAAAGATGGTGCAGCGGTCCTTTTCGACCGCAAAGGAGATTGCACCATGAACAGGACTCATAGCTTATTCGTCATCGCCGTGGCCGCCGTGTTTTGTCTGGTCGGCTGTTCCGCCAGCCAGGTTCGCGCCCAGCAGCCCGAACCGGTGTGGTTCACCCAGGCCGAGCTGGACCAGATGCTGGCGCCTGTCGCGCTGTATCCGGACACCGTGCTCTCGCATCTGCTGATTGCCGCGACCTATCCGCTGGAAATCGTTCAGGCCGCACGCTGGTCACGCGCCCATCCCGGCCTGCGCGGCGAGGAGGCGGTAGCCGCGGTGGCGCACAAGGACTGGGATCCAAGTGTCATGGCGCTGGTCGCCTTCCCCGAGCTGCTGGCGCGCATGGACGAGGACCTGGAGTGGACCCAGCGCCTGGGAGATGCCTTTCTGGGGCAGGAGGAGCAGGTCGTCGAATCGATCCAGAATCTTCGCCAGCGCGCCTATGCGCACGGCAGCCTGCAAAGCAATGAGCATGTTCGGGTCGTCCGCGAGAAGGAGTACATCTACGTCGAGCCGGCCCGCACCCGGGTCGTCTACGTGCCGTTCTACAATCCCACAGTCGTTTACGGACCGTGGTGGTGGGCGACTCACCCGCCGGTATACTGGCACCGTCCGGCAGTGGTCTATTCCAGCTTCGGCATTTACTGGGGCGTGGGCTACCGGGTCGCGCCGGCGTTCTACT
>SKQS01000151.1 GCA_007118895.1 Wenzhouxiangella sp. | reverse complement strand
GCGTGGCGCGGAGTTTTTTCAACCGGAGCATAGTTCACACTATGTGAGGATTGAAAAAGCGAGCACGCGCCCCGGAAACGCTGCTATTCCGGGCAGCACAGCGGTCCGGCGCCGTAGATTTGTGCAATAGCCGGGTTAATAGTACATTCTGCGTCAGCCTGCGGTCATTGATTTCATCTCTCGGTCGCTGTGATTACTTCCAGACGCTCCAGCAGATGCATCAGCTGACGTCTTTCGCTCTCGCTCAACTTGCCCAGCAGTTTCTGCTCGTAGGCCAGCGCCGCCGGCGCAATCTGCTCGTAGACGGCGCGTCCCGCAGCGGTCAGGTGCAAGGCCTTGGAACGTCGATCGGAATGGCTGTCGCGACGGCTGATCAGGCCGGAATCCAGCAACCTGGCTACGGCGCGCGATACCGCCACCTTGTCCATCGCCGCCCTTGTCGCCACCTCGCTGGCCGACACGCCCTCGAAGCGCCCAGCAATGGCGATCACCCGCCACTCGGTCACACTCAGGCCGAAGCGCTCGCGATAGGTTTCAGCAATGCCTTCGCTGACCCGGTTCGACAATACCGACAGGCGGTACGGGAGGAAGTTTTCGAGTACGAGCATGATGAAAAAAGGCGATCCGGCACACTTGAAATTAGTTTCAAATGTAACTAAAATCCAAGGATTGATCAACCCGCCTTATCCACTACCCTTCCGTCGCGAGGGGCCGTGAATCAAATCGCTACCTGTCTTTACGAGGAAATGGCAATGAATCAGCAACGACCGAATCCGCTTGGCGTCCAGCAATTCGAATTCATCGAGTACGCCGCACCCGATGCCAGTCAGCTGCACGACCTGTTCTCGCGACTTGGTTTCAGCCCAGTCGCCCGTCATCGCAAGCGCCCGGTCACCCTGTATCGTCAGGGTGATATCAATTTCCTGATCAACGAGACGCCGGATTCCTTCGCCAGCGATTTTGCCGCAGCCCATGGCCCCTGCTGCACTGGCTTTGCGCTGCGCGTCGCCGACCCGAAGGCAGCCCGTGAAGCAGCCCTGGCCAACGGCGCCAGGCCGGTGGACAACAAGCCGGATACACTGGCGGTGGATCTGCCGGCAATCAGCGGTATTGGCGGCAGTGCGCTGTATCTGACCGCCGGCATCGAAGATGTGGAGCGGGAGTTCGAATTCGAGCCCGGCGTGGACCGCCACCCGCACGGGGTCGGACTGACCTTCATCGACCATCTTACCCACAACGTCCACAACGGCAACATGGGTCAGTGGGCCGAATTCTATGAAAAGCTGTTCGGCTTTTTCGAGGTCAAATACTTCGACATCAAGGGGCAGCAAACCGGGCTGCGCTCCAAGGCCATGACCGCGCCCAACGGCCGGATCTCGATCCCGATCAACGAATCGGAAGACCCGAAGAGCCAGATCAACGAATACCTCGACGAGTACAACGGCGAGGGCGTCCAGCATATTGCGCTGTACACCAACAACATCTACGAGTCGGTCGAAGCGCTGCACGGCAGCGGGATCGAGTTCCTTGACACGCCGGGTACCTACTTCGACGTCATCGACCAGCGCATCCCGAATCACGGCGAAGATGTCGAGCGGATGCGCCGAAACAAGATTCTGATCGACGCCGACCTGAACGATCCGGGCAAGCAGCTGCTGCAGATATTTACCCAGACCAACATTGGCCCGATCTTCTTCGAAGTCATCCAGCGCAAGGGCAACGAAGGATTCGGCGAAGGCAACTTCCAGGCCCTGTTTGAAGCGATCGAGCGCGACCAGGCCAAGCGTGGGGTGCTGTGAAAAAGGATAGAAGGGGAGAGGGGTAGAAGAAGAGAGGGTTCTCCCTCTTTTCACCTGCCCGACTTACCCTCCTCCCGGCGAAGTGTTAACGGAGCAAATCATGAAAAAATGGATTTCACACCCCAAGGTCGAGGGTCGCAGCAGCCGGCAGGCGCATTGCGATCTGCCGGAGGGCACGTATGAACGCGAGATGGGCAAGGAAGGATTCTTTGGTCCGGCGACTCATATGTATCACACTCATCCGCCGACCGGATGGAGTGACTTTTCCGGCCCGCTGAAGCCGCGTGCCTTCGACACCACCAGGATCGACGCAATCGGTGGATCGCCTTGGCAGGCCAGCGAGCTGATGCACAACGGCCACTGCCGAATCCGCAGCTGGCGCTGCGACGGCACCATGGATCACCTTGCGCGCAATGCTGATGGCGACGAGCTGCTGTTCATTCACGAAGGTGCCGGCGATCTGTTCTGCGACTATGGTCACCTGACCTTCCGCGACGGTGACTACATTGTCCTGCCGCGCTCGACGATGTGGCGCATCGAATCGGACAACCCGGTCAGCGCGCTGCTGATCGAGGCCACCAACTCCAGTTACATGCTGCCGGACAAGGGCCTGGTCGGCCCGCATGCGATCTTCGACCCGGCCATGCTGGATACCCCGAAGATCAACCAGGCATTCATCGACCAGCAGGGCGAAACCGAATGGAAGGTGGTGGTCAAGCGCGGTAACCGGCTGACCACGATCACCTACCCGTTCAACCCGCTGGATGCGGTTGGCTGGAAGGGTGACCTGATGCCGGTAAGGATCAACTGGCGTGACATCCGCCCGCTGATGAGCCATCGCTACCACCTGCCGCCATCGGCGCATACCACTTTCGTCGCCAACCGTTTCGTGGTCTGCACCTTCGTGCCCAGGCCGTTCGAGACCGACGAGAACGCACTCAAGGTGCCGTTCTTCCATAACAACGATGACTTTGACGAGCTGATCTTCTATCACGCCGGCGACTTCTTTTCGCGCGACAATATTCATCCGGGCATGATGACTCTGCATCCCTGTGGCTTTACCCACGGCCCGCACCCCAAGGCGCTGGGCAATGCATTCAAGCCGAAGGCCGATGCCACTGCGGAAGTCGCGGTCATGATCGACACCCGCGATGCGCTGGAGGTAACCGAGCAGGCCGAGACGATCGAATGGACCGGCTACGTCGATAGCTGGAAGGGGTGAGAATCGGGTAGAAGGTGAGAAGGAGAGAGGGAAAGAGGGCGCCAAGCTCAAGCTCGCCCTCTTGCCTCTTTCCTTCTTCCCTTCTTCCCCTCTTCCCACCTTTCCAATCACACAAAACCAATCGAGATTGCACCACCATGAAACTAGCAACCCTCAAGCAAGGCGGACGTGACGGTACGCTGATCGTGGTCAGCCGTGATCTGACGCGGGCCGTCAGGGCATCAGGCATCGCAGTCAGTCTGCAGGCGGCCCTTGATGACTGGAACAACCTGGCACCGCGGCTCAATACGCTTTATGACGAGCTCAACGCCGGCACCGCCGAGGACGCCTTCGACCTCGATCTCGCTGCACTGGCAGCACCCCTGCCCCGCTGCTACCAGTTTCTTGACGGCAGCGCCTACTTGCCGCATGTGGAGCGGGTTCGTAAGGCGCGCGGTGCCGAAGTACCGAAGAGCTTCGAAACCGATCCGCTGATGTATCAGGCGGTATCCGATGGCTTTCTCGGCCCGCTCGATGACATCGCCATGGCATCGACCGACTGGGGGATCGACTTCGAATCCGAAATCGGCGTCATCACCGACGATGTGCCGATGGGCGCCAGCGCCGAGGAATGTGCCGGGCATATCCAGCTCATCACCATCCTCAACGACGTATCGCTGCGCAACCTGATCCCGTCCGAGCTGGCCAAGGGATTTGGCTTTCTGCAGTCCAAGCCCCGCTCGGCGCTGGCCCCGGTAGTGGTAACGCCGGACGAGCTCGGTGATGCCTGGCGCGACTGCAAGGTGCACCTCCCGCTGCTGACCCATCTCAACGGGGAGTTGTTCGGCAAGCCGGAGGCCGGCGAGGACATGCAGTTTTCGTTTGCAGAGTTGCTGGCCCATGCTGCGCTTACCCGGCCGCTGGCAGCCGGCACCGTGCTCGGTTCGGGGACCATCGCCAACCAGGACACCGCGCGCGGCGCCTCCTGTCTGGCCGAAAAACGCATGCTCGAGATCATTGCCAACGGCAAGCCGGAAACCCCATTCATGCAGTTCGGCGATCGGGTCAGAATCGAGATGCTGTCGCAAGCCGGCGACTCGATCTTCGGCGCGATCGAGCAGACGGTGATCGAATATCCGCGATGAGTGAGCCGCTGGTCCTGTATTCCTACTGGCGTTCGTCGGCCAGCTATCGGGTCCGGATGGCGCTCAACCTCAAGGGGCTGGACTGCCAGATCCGTCCGGTTCACCTGGTGCGTGACGGCGGTCAGCAGTTCAGTCTCGACTACACCGAGCTCAACCCTCAGCAACTGGTTCCTACCCTGCTGCATGATCAGGTCGTGCTGACCCAGTCACTGGCCATCATCGAGTACCTGGAGGAGGCTTTCCCGCAGCCGGCGCTGCTGCCAACCGACCCCGCCGGGCGGGCAAGGGTCAGGGCGCTGGCCCAGGCCATTGCCTGCGAAATTCACCCGCTCAACAATCTACGCGTGCTCAAGTACCTGGTGACCAGCGCCGGACTGAATGAACCGGCCAAGCTGGCCTGGTATCGCCACTGGACGCGGACCGGACTGGATGCAGTGGAGGCCATGCTGGCCAACGATGACCGCACCGGGCGTTACTGTCACGGCGATGAACCCGGAATGGCTGATTGCTGTCTGTTGCCACAGGTCTATAATGCGCGTCGGTTCGACTGCGATCTGGGCGGTCTGGACCATGTGCTGCGAATCTGCCAGGCACTGGAGTCCCTGGATGCGGTTCGCCTGGCTGCCCCGGAAAATCAAGCCGACGCGGAGTGAACTGGTGATCAAGTCAACCCTTACTGCCCTTTTCCTGACGGTCCTGCTGGCGGCATGCGCCACCCTGCCACCGGATCCGGCGCTGCTGGACAATGGTCGGCTGGCGATCGCCCAGGCCCAGTCGGCCGGCGCCGAAGAGTTTGCGCCGCTGGATATCCGCCAGGCGCGCGAGCGCATGGCCGCAGCCGAGGCCAACCTCGCCGACCGCAGGGCCAATGACGCCCGTCGATTGGCAGACGAGGCGGAAATGCACGCCCTGCTGGCCCTGAGCCGCACCCAGGCAGCAAAAACCCGGGCCGATCTGGCCGAGAAGCGCCGTGAACTGGAGCGCCTGCGCACTGACCTGGTAGCCACTTATGGCGAGGAGGTGCTGCGATGAGTACCCGTCGCCTGATTCACGTCACGACAGCGGCCCTGATTCTCACGGCTGGCTGCGCCACCGTGCCGCGGGAAGACCCCGCACTGGACAATATCCGCGCTGACCTGGCCGACCTCAGGGCCAACGAACTGCTGGTCCAGCTCGTTCCCCAGGCGATTACCGAAGCCGAGCGGGCCGTACGCAACGCCGGCGAGGTAGTCAGCGAGTCGGAACGCGCGCATCGTATCCTGCTGGCCGAGAAGCGCATCGAGATTGCCCGCAGCCAGGGTTTCATGGCCCAGGCGCGGCAGGAACTCGAGACCCTCGAACAGGAGCGGACCCGCCTGCTGCTGCGCGCCAGTCGCCTGGAAGTGGAGCAAGCCAGGCTGGAAGCCGAGCAGGCCCGGCTGGCCAGTGCCGCCACCCAGGAAGAGATCGAGCGAACCCGGCGCGATGCCGACACCGCCCGCGAGGCAGGCCAGGAGGCCACCCGGCGTGAGCAGCAGGCCCGTGAAGAAGCCGAGGCGGCGCGCCGCCTGGCCGAGGCCCAGGCCACCGAAATCGAGCTGGCCCGCCGCGAGGCGGAGCTGGCAGCGGAGGCAGCCGAATCGCTGCGCCGACGACTGGAATTCCTGGAGCTGAGGGAAACCGACCGCGGCGTGGTGATCACCCTGGGCGATGTGCTGTTTGAAGTTGGCCAGTCCGAGCTCCAGCCGGGCGCTCGCGAGAACCTCGCCGATGTCGTCGAGCTGTTACAGGGCGAGCCCGACAAGCGTGTCCGCATCGAGGGCCACACCGACTCGACCGGGCCGGCCTCGGTCAACCTGAGGCTGTCTCAGCAACGAGCCGACGCGGTACGCACTACCCTGGTCAGCATGGGCATCGCGGCCGATCGCATCCAGGCAGTCGGTATGGGCGAGGACTTCCCCATCGCCAGCAACGAATCCGATGATGGCCGGGCGCGCAACCGGCGGGTCGATGTGATCCTGCTTAACGACTGATCCGAGTCCGGGGTTACCGGAAAACGGATCGGAATGCTCTCCGGGCTTGAAGTTGCCGGCGCTTTGCGATACAACTGGAGACCGTGTGTATCGGAATGATCGCGTTGCCGTCCAGCCCTGAAGCAGTCGCCTCGCAAGACTCCGTGATGCAGACAGCAGGCGTTGCGCTGGCCAGCGCCCGTCACACCCTATCGGCCCCGTTCCGGGGTTTTCCTCACGATCAATATCGGCCGACTGCTGGCATGTCGCCATCAGTCCCGCCTGTAACGGCTTCGGCCCGAACCGCCTGGATTGATCCCAAACCAACAGTCAACGGAAAGGAGAGACTGGATGTTCGAACATCGGAAGGACCAGATGGAAATCCTGCTCAAGAACGACGACGAGTTCCGTCGCCTCTACAACCATCATCAGCAGCTGGAAAAGCGCGTGCTGGCCGCAGAAAACGGCACCGCCCCGATGGAAGACCTTGCCCTGTCCCAGCTCAAGCGGGAAAAACTGCACACCAAGGATCAGCTTGCCCGAATCATGGATCGACACGGCGCCAGCGCCAGCGCCGGCTGACCACCATGATTACCCACACTGCCCCCTGGCCAGGGGGCAGTGCCATAACCCCCATATCGACGCCGGCAACGCTCCACTGGCAACTGTCGTCCGGCTAGAGCCGCATGAGCGCAAGCGATCGCGAACATGCCCGGGCCGAGGAAATCACCCGTCTTCTCAGGCGCTGGAGCGAAGGCGAGGAACAGGCCAGGGATGACCTGCTGCCCCTGGTCTACGACACCCTGCACGTGCTGGCTGACCGCCAGTTTCGTAACGAACGTGACAACCACACGCTTCAACCCACGGCACTGGTCAACGAGGCGTTCCTGAATCTGGATCGGCAGGCGGTGGGATGGCAAAGTCGCCGTCATTTCTATGCCCTGGCGGCGCGAACCATGCGCAACATCCTGGTCGACCACGCACGCGCACGTCAACGCGCCAAGCGCGGCGGCGGCGTAGCCCATGTCGGTCTGACTGTGGCTGGAGCCGCTACCGATGCGCCCGATGCCGATCTGTTGACCCTGGACCAGGGTCTAAACGAACTCGCGGCGGGAAATCCGCGCGTGGCCGACGTGCTTGAACTGAGCTACTTCTCCGGACTCGAGCGTGAACTGATCGCCGAACATCTGGATATTTCTCCGCGCACCGTCGATCGGGACCTGCAGCTGGGACGAGCGTGGCTCCGGCGCTACCTGGAGCGGGCATGAGCGGGATCGACTGGGAGCGCCTGGAAGCCCTGTTCCATGGCGCCCTGGAACAGCCGGAGACCGAGCGAGAGCAGTGGCTGCGCAAGGCCTGCCAGGGTGATGAGGCGCTGTTCACCGAAGTCATCGAGCTTTTGGACAATCACGCCAGGGATGACCAGCGTGTCGAGTCGGCAATTGGACGAACCGCCGCCCAGGTACGCGGGGGTAACGAACCTGTCGCCGGTCTGAGGCTGGGCAGCTGGCGAGTGCTCAGCCAGATCGGTGCCGGCGGCATGGGCAGCGTCTATCTGGCCGAACGCGCCGATGATGAGTACGCCCAGAAGGTCGCGATCAAGGTGATTCGCGGTTTCCCAGACCGCGACAGCCTCGAACGCCTGCGGCTGGAGCGACAGATCCTGGCCGATCTCAATCATCCCAACATCGCTCGAATCATCGACGGCGGCACCACCGACCAGGGCCAGCCGTTCATCGTCATGGATTACGTCGAGGGCCTGACGATAGATCAGTGGTGTCAGCACCGACGCTCTAGCGAGCGTGAGACCATCAGGCTGGTCATGACCATCTGCGAAGCCGTGCACTATGCGCATCAGCGCCTGGTCATCCATCGCGACATCAAGCCGGCCAATATCCTGGTCAATGCATCGGGTCACCCCTTCCTGATGGATTTCGGCATAGCCAAGCTGATCCACGACAGCGACGATGCAGAGTCCGAGCAGTCGGCAACGCGCGGAGTGAGGTTCTACACGCCGTGGTTTGCCAGCCCGGAACAACTGGCTGGCCGGCCGATCTCGACGGCCAGCGATGTCTACAGCCTCGGCCGGCTACTGCTACGGCTGCTCCGGCCGGAAAGCTCGGCCCGGCGAGCCAGCGACCCGCCGGCCTCGCAGACTGCGGCGATTAGCCGACTGCCGCGCGACCTGGCGGCCATCATCGAGCGCGCAACCCGCGATGAGCCCGACCGACGCTACCCGTCGGCCGCTGCCCTGAGCGAAGACCTGCAGCGCTATCTGTCCGGCGACCCGGTCAACGCACTGTCCGGGCGGCTGGGATACCGGGCCGGCAAGTTCGCCCGAAAATACTGGGTGCCGATGACCGCAGTTCTGGTCGCTGCCATCATCGGCTTCGGACTGGTATGGCGACTGATCGAGGAGACCCAGCGAGCGCTTGCGGCCGAGCGGGTGGCCATCGCTGAAGCCCAGAACAGCGACCAGGTGCTGAATTTCCTGATCTCCATGATCGGCTCGGTTCATCCCGGAGAGTCCATGGGAGAGGATGTCAGCCTGCGCGAGGTGGTCGAGCGCGGACGTAACCGCATCTTCGATCAGGAGTTTGCCGATCCTATCATGCATGCTCGAATCCTGCACGCCATGGGCGAGGTCTACCAGGCGCTGCTGGACAACGAGCGGGCCAGTGAACTGCTGGCCCTGGCCGCCGAAAAGGCTTTTCATGCCGGCGACCTGGCCCAGGAGGTGCGCAGCCGGTCGATGCTGACGATAAGCCTGATTCGCCTGCATGAGCTGGACGAGGCCGGCAGCCAGGCCACGCTCATTCGCGACCTGGCCGAACGACATCCCGAAATCGACCCTGAAATCCGGGCCACGGCGTTCAACAACTGGGCGCTGTGGGCAGTCGAGCTGGCTCGCTACGATGAAGCGCGCGAGAGCATGCAAAAAGCGTTTGAACTGCGCAGCCAGGCCGGTTCCGACCTTCGCCTGATGGGCATCTCCTTGCATAACCTGGGCTTCATAGAAAACCGGGCCGGCGATCAGCAGGCAGCGCTGGAGTGGCTGCTCCCGGCACTGGAGCTGAAAGCGCAGGTCGAGGGACGAAACACCCCGACCTATGGCTACACCTTGTCATTGCTGGCCCAGACCTATCGCAGGCTGGGGGAGTTCGCAAGGGTCCGCGAGGTGACCGAGGAGTTGATCGAAGTCGAGACGCGCCTGTATGGCGCCGACAGCCTGGCGATGCGCTCCACGCTGAATGAAGCGGCCAATCTGTATCTGGATTTCGGCGAGTACTCTTCGGCGATCGAAACATTCGAGCGCTTGCTTGAAATCGATGCCGGCAGCGGTCGCGAAACGGTCGGCCATACAGCGGTCTACCTGAATAACCTCGGGTATACCCAGCAAATGCGCGAGAACCTGCCTGAGGCCGAGCGTCTGTACCGTCAGTCCCACGCCATCCGTGTCGCACAGCTCGGCGCCGGTGCCGAGTCATCGCTGCGCACCGCTTTCAACATTGCCAATGTCATCGCCCAGTCGGGGCATCATGAACAGGCAGCAGAGCTATTCGAGGATGTCCTGGAAAAACGGCGTGCATTGCTGGGCAAAGACCACGCTGATGTGCTGCGCGCCGAGCTGGCTATGGAACAGACCCGGGCCCGCCTGGCGCCGGATACGACCGGTCTGGCCCGGGTCGAAGCTCTAACCGAGCGCCTGGCAGACCGATTTGGAGATAACAGCTGGGTGATGATCAATGCACGCGCCGAGCTCGGGCGAATGCACCTGATGCTCGGCAACCTGGAAGAAGCCCGCGTTGCCCTTGCCCGGGCCAGCGAGGCAATGCGACAGCTGGTCGCGCCAGACCATCCGCAGGCGGCGCGATTCGAGCTCGACCTGATTCATATCGACCTGCTCCAGGGCGACCAGCTAACGGCAGCTCAGCGACTCGACGGTATCAGGGCGACCATCGAGAAACAGTTCTACCGTGATGGTCCCAGCCAGCGGTTGATCAGGTGTCTGGAAGAAAATCTTGATGCCGAGTGCTGGCAGCAGTTGCCCCCGGTCGTCGCCTGGGCTATCGTGGCCGATGGAGTCCGAGCAACTGCAAGCAAAATACGGCATGAAAGTTTACGACAACGTTCTTGACTTGATCGGGCGCACGCCAGCCGTTCGCGTCAATCATCTCGATACCGGCTGCTGTGATCTCTTCCTCAAGCTGGAAAGCCAGAATCCGGGCGGTTCGATCAAGGACCGCATCGGACTGAAAATGATCGAGGAAGCCGAAAAATCCGGACGCATCAAGCCCGGCGCAACCCTGGTCGAGGGAACAGCGGGGAACACCGGGCTCGCGCTGGCGCTGGTTGCCGCCCAGAAAGGCTACCGCCTGGTCCTGGTGATTCCGGACAAGATGAGCCGGGAGAAGATATCCAACCTGCGCGCAATGGGCGCCGAAGTGGTGATCACCCGTTCCGATGTCGGCAAGGGCCACCCCGAGTATTACCAGGATCTGGCCGAGCGCATTGCCCGGGAAACCGAAGGTGCCTACTTCATCAACCAGTTCGGCAACCCGGACAACCCGATGGCCCACGAGACCATGACCGGGCCGGAAATCTGGGCCCAGATGGACCATGACCTGGACGCCATCGTCGTTGGCGTCGGCTCCAGCGGCACGATCACCGGACTGTCGCGTTTTTTTGCTCGTGTGGCGCCGGACCTCGATCTGGTGCTGGCTGACCCTGAAGGCTCGATCCTGGCTGACTACATCGCCACCGGCAAGGTACGCGAGGATGCCGGCGGCTGGCTGGTCGAAGGCATCGGCGAGGATTTCCTGCCGACCATCAGCGACTTCAGCCGCGTCCACAAGGCCTATTCGATTTCAGACCGCGACAGCTTTCTGCACGCCCGGGAGCTGCTGCGTCGCGAAGGCATACTGGGCGGCTCATCGACCGGCACCCTGCTGGCTGCGGCGCTGCGTTACTGTCGCGAACAGACCCGGCCCAAGCGCGTCCTCAGCCTGGTCTGCGATACCGGCAACAAGTACCTGTCCAAGGTTTTCAACGATTACTGGATGCGCGAACAGGGCTTCATCGAGACCGAGCATCACGGTGATCTGCGTGACCTGATCGCCCGACCGGTAGAAACTCACGACGCCATCACGGTAGGTCACGACGAGCCGCTGTCGAACGCCTACAAGCGGATGAAACTCTACGACGTATCCCAGTTGCCGGTAATGAACGGCCAGCGCATCGTCGGCATCATCGACGAATCGGACCTGCTGATCGCCGTCTACAACCAGGAGCAGCGCTTTGCCGAGCCGGTATCCTCGGCCATGGTTACCGAACTGGAATCAGTCGATGTCAAGGCACCGATCTCGGAACTGTTGCCCATCTTCAACCGTGACCGCGTCGCCATCGTGGTCGACGGCGAGCGCTTTCTCGGCCTGATTACCCGGGTCGACCTGCTGAACTTTCTGCGCAGGCGAGCTGATCGCTGAAGGGCGACCGCCCGGTCTCAGTCGCTGTCGTCCTCGCTGCGGCCATCGAAGGCGTCGACCAGCTCCTTCTGAATATTGCCTGGAACCGCCTCGTAGTGCGATAAGGCCATGCTGTAGCGGCCCTCGCCACCGGTCAGGCTCTTCAGCTCGGTCGGGTAGTCGGTCATCACCGACAGCGGGATGGCCGCCGAGATGACGGTCTGACCGCCGCGCAGGCTGTCTGTGCCCTGGATCCTGGCACGCCGCGAAGCCAGTGAACCGGTGATGTCGCCCATGACGGTGTCGGGTACGGTCACCTCCAGATCAACGATCGGCTCCAGCACCTGGGCACCTGCCCTACCGATGGCATCGAGGAAGGCCTTGCGACCGGCGATCACGAAAGCGATTTCCTTGGAATCGACCGTGTGATACTTGCCGTCATAGACCACGACCTCGACGTCCTGCAGCGGGTAGCCGGCAATCGCGCCCTCATCAAGCACCTGGCGAACGCCCTTTTCCACCGCCGGAATCAGGTTGGTCGGTATGGCGCCACCGACCACCTCGCTGCGAAACTGGAAGCCCTCGCCGCGACCCAGCGGGCGGATGCGCAGAAACACCTCGCCGAACTGCCCTGCCCCACCGGTCTGTTTCTTGTGTCGGTAATGACCTTCGGCGGCGCGGGTGATCGTCTCGCGGTAGGCAATGCGGGGTGGCCGGGTATCAACCTCGGTGTTGTAGCGTGCCTTCATCCGCTCGAGCATGATCCGCAGATGCATCTCGCCCAGCCCGCGAATAACCGTCTCATTCAGCTCCTGGTTGTGCTCGACCCGGAAGCAGGGGTCTTCCTCGGCCAGCTTCTGCAGCGCCATGGCTAGCTTCTGTTCCTGGCCGCGGGTCTTGGCCTCCACGGCCAGACCGAACATCGGCTCGGGGAAGTCAATCGGCTTGAGATAGTAATGATCCTCGTCGTGCGAATCATGCAGAATGCTGTCGTATTCGATTTCCTCCAGCTTGCCCAGCGCGCAGATATCACCCGGAATGCCGCGCTCGACCTCGATGTGCTCCTTGCCGTGAATCCGGTACAGGTGGGCCACCTTGACCGGTTTGCGCCCCTCGCCGACAAACAGCTGGGTGTCGCTGGTAATCGTGCCCTGGTGGATGCGAAATACGCTCAGCTTGCCGGCATAGGGGTCATTGGTAATCTTGAACACATGAGCCAGCACGTGGGCTGCCGGGTCGGGGCGTACTTCGACCCGCTCGTCCCCGGGCCCGACCCGGAACGGCGGCGGATTGCCCTCGGCCGGACTGGGCAGCAGGCGCCTGCAGAACTTCAGAAACTCGCCGCAACCGGCGCCGGTGGCCGCGGAAGTGAAACAGATCGGAACCAGGTGCCCCTGGCGCAACGCCTTCTCGAAAGCATCGTGCAGCCCGTCGGCGTCGATCTCGCCGCTTTCCAGGTATTGCTCCATCAGGGACTCATCGACCTCAACCACCTGGTCGATGATTTCAGTATGTGCTGCAGCCACTGAGAAGATGTCGGTCTCGCCGTCAGACTTGAAGAAGCAGTCCCGAACGGTGGAAAAACCCTGTGTCGGCAGATTGATCGGCAGACACTGCGGGCCGAACTCCTCGCGAATCTCTCGAACCAGTGCCTCGAGATCGATGTTCTCGGCATCAAGCTTGTTGATCACCAGGATTCGACACAGCCGGCGCTGGCGGGCGCGCTGCATCAGCCGACGTGTAGAGTTTTCCACCCCGGCCTGGGCATTGACGACAATAGCCGCGGTCTCCACCGCATTCATCGCCGCCAGCGCCTGGCCGCGAAACTCCGGGTCACCGGGCGTATCGATGATATTGACGTGACACCCGTCGATGTCCAGCGAGGCAATCGCCGAATTCAGGGAGTGCTGGTACTGGCGCTCCAGCGGGTCGAAATCAGCCACCGTGGTGCCGCGTTCCAGCGAACCCGGCTCACCCAGCACTCCGGCCTTGACCAGCAATCGCTCCAGCAGCGAGGTCTTTCCGGCCCCGGCATGCCCCAGCAGGGCGATGTTCCTGATGTCTGCGGTGGTGTAGTCACTCATGTGCTGTGGTTCCCGTTGTTATCGTTCGAAAGGCTTGCATCCCAAAGGGTACGGCAAATTCAGAATCCATTCAGTGTACAGCGGATAGAGTTGCACTCAAGCCTGAATATACCCGGCCCGAGACGGGTCATCCATAAGCACCGGCAAGGAGTACGAGATGATCACCAGAATTCTGCTTTCCCTGACGCTTGCAGCAATGGCCTCCACCGCCCTGGCCGGGGGTGTTCAGTATCACTGGGCTCCGGTGGTCAGCGTGGAGCCGATTTACCATACCCACCGGCAACCGGCCGATCGCCATGTCTGCTGGGAAGAAACCGCCTATGAGCGGGCGCCGGGCAGCCAGCGCTCGCACACCCCGACCGTGGTCGGTGCGATCATCGGCGGAGTGATCGGTAACCAGTTCGGCGGCGGCAGCGGCCAGAAGGCAGCCACGGTGGCCGGCGCTGCGCTCGGCGGCTCGATTGGCCGCGACGCCGCTCGCCAGAACCATCGGGGCGAGTACTACGCGGTCACTCGCGAACGCTGCACCGTGCAGCGCGAATTCCGCGAACAGCGCGTGCTGTCCGGTTACCGGGTCGGCTACGAGTTCGACGGACAGGTCTACTACACCCAGCTCGATCGCCGCCCGGGCGACGCCATCCGGGTACGCGTGGCGATCAGCCCGGTAGGCTGATCCAGGTCTTGCGAAACGGCCGGAACGGCCGGCATCACGAAACAAATCTTCTGCCAGAGTCTGCTCACACTCCGGTCCTTGCCCCGCCCCACGGCGGGGCTTTTTTATCCAGTTGCCACAGTGATTCGTTATTAACCCGGCAACGAAATACCTACGGTATTCGTTGCACGGCATTTGCGGCGCATGTCCGCAAATGCCTTCGCTTCGCGGCCCCGGCCGTTCCGGCCGGGCATTAACGCAGCAATCTAT
>SKQS01000243.1 GCA_007118895.1 Wenzhouxiangella sp. | reverse complement strand
GAGACCGTTCATGGCGCCGGCTATCGCTGGTGTTGAAGGTTTCATAAAGCTTCATGAAACTTCGCGGGCAATTGCTGCTGGTTGCGCTGCTGGTCATCGCCCTGCCCGTCTCCGGGCTGTGGTTCGTGCGCCAGACCCAGCAGCTGCTGGCCAGCGGCCACGAGCAGGCGCAGCTGGACACTCTGGCAGCACTGGCGACGACCCTGGGAACCGACAGCTGGCCCGAGCCGGAGGGGCCAGCGTTGTATGTGCACGATGTACCGAGAGCGGTCATCCTCGACGGTCATGCCGATGACTGGCGCCCCTGGATGGACCAGTCCCTGAGCTTCGGCGGCGGTGATCATCGGGTGGAATTTCTTGGTGCCCGGCATGGCCGCGGAACCTGGTTTTTATTCCTGGTTCGGGATCGCAGGCTTGTGCTGAACGACCCTCTGGCCGGCCCGGGCGACCGTATCCGGCTTGGTTTTGGAGCCGGCGATCGTACCGGTGAGATCGAGCTGGCGCCGCTGGCACCGGGCTTCATCGAGGCCCGAGGCCAGCCACAGGACTGGCCGCGCCTGCAGGCCTGGCTACAGCCTCGTACCGACGGCTGGACGCTGGAGCTCTACCTGCCGCCGGGCAACGCGCCGGACCGGCTGGGATTTGTGATCAGCCATGTCGATGATCCGGTTAGCCGCCGGGTTGCTGCCCAAAGCGGAACAATAAGGGACGCCCAGCCTGCACCCGAACTGATGAGGCTGGTCGCTCGCGACCGCGATCTCGAGCAGCGCCTGACCCAGCTGACGCCGCTGGGAGTGCGGGTCTGGGCGACCGACGCCGAGGGCTGGGTCCTGGCTGAGGCCGACCGGCGCGGCGACCAGGCCAATCGCGGGCCGGCTAGCGAGTCGGCCGAGGTGTCGTGGTGGCGCACGCTGCTGTTCGAGCGCGTGCTTCGCGACCGGCTGCGTGAGGCCGAGCTGCGTCCGCGCCAGCTGGGGCGACTGCACGGCCCGGAAATCGACAGCGCACTGGACGGCGTCCCAGGCTTCGACTGGCACGGTCTGAAAGACCGCCCTGGCGTGCAGCTGTCGGTCGCCCTGCCTGTCGGGAATGACCGGCAACTCAAGGGTGCGCTGGTCATGGAGCGCGATGCCGACGCCCTGCTGCTGCTGACCAACCGGGCCGTCGCCCAACTGGCCGGCACCAGCCTGGTGGCGCTGACCGTTATCGCGCTGGGCCTGTTCGGCTATGCCGCCTGGCTGTCGGAGCGCATCAGGCGGCTGCGCAACGCTGCCGAGACTGCCGTGGCCGACGATGGCCGGGTAGTCAGCAGCGTTCCGGCAAGCACCACCACCGACGAGGTCGGCGACCTGGGCCGCAGCCTGGCCGAGCTGCTGGCGCGCCTGCAGGCCCAGCAGGATTATTTGCGCACGCTGGCCGATCGCCTGGCCCATGAACTGCGCACGCCGCTGGCGGCAATACGTTCGTCGCTGGACAACCTGGAGGCAAGCCGCGACCCCGGGCAGGTTGCCGCCTACAGCCAGCGCGCCCGCGAAGGGTCGGAAAGGCTGAACCGGATTTTCCAGGCCATGAGCCAGGCGGCACGCATCGAGGACAGCCTGGCCGACGAACCGCTGACCGAGCTCGATCTGAACGAGTTCGTTCGCGCTTACTTTGACACCATCAGCCAGGTTTATGAAAATCGGCAGCTGGTACTTGAAGCACCGGATCACGCGGTACGCGTGCGAGCCTCGGCCGACCTGCTGGCCCAGCTGCTGGACAAGCTGATCGACAATGCGGTCGATTTCTCTCCGGTCGGCGGGCGAATCGAACTGAAGCTCACCGTCGCCGGAGATCAAGCACGCCTGAGCGTGGAAAACGCCGGATCGCGTCTCCCCGCCGATACCCGGACCCTGTTCAACTCGATGGTTTCACTGCGCGACCGGCGCGATCAGCGCCCGCACCTGGGTATGGGACTGTACGTGGCCCGGCTTATCGCTGCCCACCACCACGCCGCGCTCAGTGCCGACAACGGAAAACTCGGCGCACGATTCAACTTGAGCCTGCCATTGGCACCTGCCCCGGCGAGCTGACGGCCAGGGCCGATTTCAGACACCACAGGAGGCGATCGCACTGTCTCAGGGTTGCCAGCAGCCCTTCGCCGCGCAGGCGCTCCAGCGCCGTCATGAGTGCGGGCTCGGACAGTCCGGTTTCAGCTGCCAGCCCGCCGACACTTGCCGCACCGAGCAGACCGATACGCGCCAGCACCAGGCGGCACAGCGCCTCGTCGGCATCATCCAGTGGATCCGACAGCAGCGAAGCAGGAACGAACGGGGCGAATGTCGCCCGTGGCCAGAGCGCCCTGAGAACCGGCAGCCAGTCGACCACCGTCCACCACTGACGTGCTCCATCGGGCCGGAAGCACACCGCCACGCGCTCCTCGGCCAGGCGCCGGAAGGCCCTTAGCCAGCCGCCATCCGGGCGGCTTATGCCGACTGAAGAGCGACCGGTCTCGCCCTCTCCGGCAGTCAGGTAGGCACCATTGAGCAGGATTGTCTCCAGGCCGTCACGGCCACCGGGCAGGCGCCAGGCAGCGCGTCGGATGGTATCGCCCGGATCCAGGTCCGCTGACTGCCGACGTGGCGGTGAAGGGGTCTCGAAGCTGCGGGTTCTCCGCTCCTCGGCTGCCGCCGGGTCGAGAAAGCTGTGGCGCGGCGCGTTGATCACCTCCTCGGCCAGCACCGAGGGTTGGGCGGTATCGACGAAATGGCATTCGACTCGCCCGCTCTGCATACCCTCCAGCAGGGTCAGCAGCCGGTCAAGATCCATGTGCTCTCGCAAGCAGTCGTTCAGGGCCTGGGCGACCAGCACATGATCCGGCACCTCGCGTTCGCCGCTCAAATTCTCCAGGCAGGCCAGCTGATCCGGAAACACGCGGGCAATCAGATTCTCGGTCTGGTTGCGCTGCAGCTGGGCAGTTACCGGTCCCGAGCGGTCGCGCCTGAGAATGGCAAGCGCAGTGCTGGCGCACCAGCGAAACCGGGTCTGGAACAGCGGGGTATCGAGCACCGCCTGGGTCAGCACCGCCTCGACATTCTCGGCGGTCAGAAAGGCTGCCACATCGGGCAGATCGAAGCTGTGGGTAGCACCCAGCGAGATGATCACCGCATTGTCAGTGGCCGCCGCCTGCAGCTCGAAATTGAACTGCCGACAGAAGCGCTTTCGCAGGGCCAGTCCCCAGGCGCGGTTGACGCGCGCCCCGTGCAGACTGTGAATGACCAGGTGCTGATCCCCGCCGGGATCGAAAAATCGCTCGAAAACGATGCACTCCGGGCCGGGCAATCGGCCCAGGGCCTGCCTGGCCGCGGTGATGAAGGCAGCGATCTGGTCGTTGCCGGCAATATCCGGAAGAATGGCCTGTCTGCCAATCAGCCGCGCAACCCGTGCCGACAACGCGGCAGACCGGCCCGCTCCGTCGCCAAACCAGAACGGCAAACCGGCGACCGACTCGGTGCTGGGCTCGACCAGCACCTGGCCTGCGCGTACCGAAAGAATGCGCAGCGGCCGCCCGCCCAGCCGGATATGGTCACCCGGCGAGGACTCGAAGGCGAACTCCTCGTCCAGCCTGCCGATTTCCTCGCCGGCGGGTGAGCGCCGTACGGGGTAGTCGAACCACTCCGGGATGGTGCCGGCATTGATGCGATACAGCCAGCCCGCTTCCTCGGCAGCAGCCAGTTCGAGTCCATCTGCGCGGCGGCGAATCAGCGCCTTGGTGCGATCACGACCGGGCACGAACCCATCGCAAAGCTGCCCGACGGCGTGGTCGAACTCTGCCCTGTCCAGCTCGCGCCATGGCCAGGCCGCGGTGACCACCTCATGGATCTCATCGACCGAACGCATCCCGCTGCAGACCATCGCGCCGAGCTGCTGGAGCAGCACATCCATCGGCGCCGCTACCGGCTCGGTAGGCTCGAGCTGCCCGGCGCTGCTCATCGCAACGACCGCCATTGCTTCGACCAGGTCGGTGCGACCGAGCGGAAACAGGTGCACGCGGGATCTGGCGCCAGGCCGGTGACCGGACCGACCAGCGCGCTGCATCAGTCGGTTGAAGGCGCCGGGTGCCCCGATCTGGCAGACTCGCTCGACCGCACCAATATCGATGCCAAGCTCCAGCGAGGCGCTGCACACCACCACGTCGAGCTTGCCGGCGCGAAAGCGCGCCTCGATCTCGCTTCTGGCTGCAGCGCCCATACTGGCATGGTGTGCAGCCAGGCGGGCGGGATCCAGACCAGCCTCCAGGGTGGCGCACAGGCGCTCGACCATGGCCCGGGTGTTGCAGAAGATGAGCATCGGTTGGCCGTTAGCGGCCAGTTCGGTCAGCCGATCGACAATGAACTGCCAGTGCACCGGTCCGGCCAAGGGACCTAGCCGGTGAGCGGGCAGCTCGATTTCGATGCTGGGCGGCGCAGCGGTTTCGGCGGCGACGATTCGGCACGCCCTGCCTGTACCACACAAGAATTCGCCCAAGCGCTCCAGGGGGCTGGCCGTGGCCGACAGCCCGATACGCTGCACGCTGCGCCCGGTCAGACGCTCCAGGCGTTCCAGCGACAGCGCCAGGTGAGCCCCACGTTTATCGACCGCCAGTGCATGCAACTCATCGACGATAACCGCCTCGGTGGCCTCCAGCATCCGCCGGCCACCGACCGACCCGAGCAAAATGAACAAGGACTCCGGGGTAGTCAGCAGGACCGTGGGCGGTCGTCGCAGCTGTGCCTGGCGATGACGAGCATCGGTATCGCCGGTACGCAAGCCGACCGACAAACCGTGATCGGCCAGCCCGGACTCTGCCAGCAGGCACTCCAGCTTGCCGGCCATGTCGCTGGCCAGGGCCTTCAACGGCGAGACATGGATCAGCCGGGTACCGGCGCTTGAGCCTTCAGCGATGAAGCGTTCGAACAGCGGCACGAAGGCGGCCAGGGACTTGCCGCTGCCGGTGGGTGCGGCAATCAGCGCATGTTCGGCGCTGCTGACGACCGGCCAGGCGATTTGCTGGATTGTCGTGGGTGTACCGAAGCGGCCGGTGAACCAGGTCTCAAGACTGGACCGGGCAGTACTGAATCTGGCAGGCGTGCTGTCCATCGGGCAAGCATGCCCGAGACGATTCTCAAACCCTGAGAATGAGCGGCAAGCGTGCGATCAGGTGCCGGAACGCTCGCGCGCCTTGCGCGCCATTCGCTCGGCGGTGCGCCTGACCATGCGGAAATAAAGCTCGGGGAAAAAGCGCTTGAAACGCCAGGCCCAGCGGGTGTTGCCGTGAGTCAGGATCATGAAGCGGGGCCGCAGCAGGGCCCGGTAGACCTGGTCGGCGACATCGGCAGCGGTGACGCCCGAAGTTTCCATCCAGCGCAGCACCCGGCGCCGGTCGTCCTCGGCATTGGGTGAGCGGAAATCCTCCATCAGGCGGGTGCGGAAAAAGGCCGGACAGAGCACCGAAACGGACACGCCACACGGCGCCAGTTCCGCTCGCAGCTGCTCCGAGAGGGCAACCACGGCGGCCTTGATCGTGCCGTAGGCGTTGATCCCAGGGGCGCCGGCCAGGCCGGCAAACGATGCGACGTTGACAATATGCCCGCTGCCCTGGCGGCGCATCATCGGGGCGAATTGCCGACAGCCGCGAACCACTCCCAGCAGGTTGATATCGGTCACCCACTGCCAGTCCTCGATCGGCGATTCTTCCAGGGTGCCGCCAGTGGCGACCCCGGCATTGTTCACCAGCACATCCAGCCCGCCAAAGGTCGAGACCACCAGCTCCTCGGCTTTGGCCCAGTCGCTGGCCTCCCGCACGTCCATGCTCAGCGGCAGCGCCTGCTCGCCAAGCGCATCGGCCACGGTTGCAGCGCGCTCGGCGTCGCGGTCGGCAACGATAACCGACCAGCCCTCATCGACCAGCCGCTGGACCAGCGCCTCACCCAGGCCGGACCCGCCGCCTGTGACCAGGGCTCGCCCAGGGCCGTTACCGGAGCCGCTCCGGGACCGTTCAGCCGCCACGGCGATAGCGCTCGTAGAGAATGTTGACCCGGCGCACGTACTCGCGGGTCTCGGGGAAAGGCGGCACGCCGCCATGCCGTCGCACTGCGTTTTCACCCGCGTTGTAGGCGGCGATTGCACGGGTAAGATCGTTGTCGAAAAACTCCAGCAGGAAGGCCAGGTAAGCAACACCGCCGGTGATATTGTCAACCGGATCGAAGGGGTTGCTGACGCCGAATCGAGACGCCGTACCCGGCATCAACTGCATCAAACCTTGCGCACCGCTACGAGATACCGCATCAGGCTGAAACCAGGACTCGGCGTGCATGACCGCCCTGATCAGCGCCGCGTCCACACCGAACACCTCGGCGGCTGCTTCGATCTCGGTACTGAAGGCGCCATTCTTCAGCGGTGTGCTGTGCCAGTCCACTCCCCTGCGGCAGCCGCCAAAACAGCCCAGTTCGCGCACACGGTAGTTGCCGTGGGTGGGCTTGCGATCGGTGAATACGGTAATCCCGTTTTCATCGACATAGGTATAGATTTGCGCCGCGGACGGCGCCGCGGCCAGCATCAGCAGACTGCATAAGAGGATTCCGGTTATTCGCATCGGTTCTTGCTCACCCTTTAAAACCCGCCGGTTACCGACAGACCGCCGTCGGCGGTAATGATCTGGCCGGACAGCCATTGCGAGTCTGGACCGACCAGAAAGGCAATGACCCTGGCGATATCCTCCGGCTCGGCCAGCCTTGCCAGCGGCGTCGTGCGCTCAAAATACCGCACCATCCGCTCATCGTCCAGCAGTGCCTGGGAAAAATCGGTCTTGACCAGGCCCGGTGCGACCGCGTTGACGCGTATCCCGTCGCCGCCAAACTCCAGCGCCAGGTTGCGCACCAACTGATTCTCAGCGGCCTTGGACAGACCATAGGCCCCGATCAGGCGATTGCCGAACTGCCCGGCAATCGAGGAAACCAGCACCAGCGAACCGCTACCGGCGGCCTTCAGGTGCGGTTGGCTCAGATGGGCCAGGCGCAACGATCCAAACACGTTGTTGTGCATGATCACATCGAAGGCCTTGAGGTCGACATTGTCGGAGCGACCGTAGACCGGGTTGCTGGCGGCATTCATGACCACCGCGTCAAGCCGGCCGAAATGCGCGACGGTGTCGGCGACCAGCCGCTGCAGCGACTCCTCCCGGCCGATATGGCATGCCAGCGCAAGGGCGCTGCCGCCACGGTCCCTGATGTGGTCGACCACCGCCTGACAGCTGTCGAGATTGCGACTGGTAACGACCACCTGCCAGCCGCGCTCGGCCAGCAACTCGGCGCTGGCGCGACCTATGCCGCGGCTGGAGCCGGTAATGATGGCAACGGGCTTGTGCGAATCGGCTTGTTCAGACATGGCTGATGATTCCTTTTCAGGCCAGGGTTTGGAGTTGTTCGTCATCAAGATGGTCCAGGCAGTTGAGCCTGGTCAGGTGCCATCGACCCTGACTGTCAACCTGAAGTTCACTGAGCGCCGTGTTGGCCATGCGCACGTTGATCTGGCGCTGCCACTCAAGCGGCTTGTCCAGCAGTCCGGTCAGCACTGTGCTGATGACGCCGGCCGAGGATACCACTACCACGCTGCGGCCGGAGGCCAGCGCGGTCTGCCAGGCAGGTACGACCGAGCTGACGCGCCGGGAGAAATCTGTCCAGCTGCCGTTGACCGGATCTTCCAGCTCGCCGCTTTGCCACATCTCCAGGACTTCGGGAAACCACTGCAGAAAACGCTGAAGATAAGCCACCGGATCGGCGAACGCCTCCGGACCCGGCGGCGTCAGCCCCAGCTCCGTAGCCTGAGTCATGGCCCGGGAGATCAGGTCGCCGACCGAGTACTCGTTGAGATTTGAATCGAACACGCCGGCCCGGTCCGGCCCGAACGCGGCCAGCGTCTGGCGATGGCGCTTGAGCGTACCGCTCCACAGCGCCCAATCATCGCCGAACTGTTCAGCCAGACGTCGGCCCAGCAGACGGCTCTGCTCACGGCCCAGTTCAGAAAGACGATCGTAGTCCCCACTGCCCAGACTGGCCTGACCATGGCGGACGAACACCAGCCGTGACCGCTCTGCTAACATTCAGCGAGATGCACACGCCGCTGCGTCAGGTTGACTGGTGCAGCTTCTATCAAAAATAACGAGGGATAATATCGTGACTGTAGAAGCACTCATCATTTTTCTGCTCGTCGGCGGTATCGCCGGATGGATTGCCGGCATTCTGGTCAAGGGTGGTGGCCAGGGCATTCTGGTCAATGTCGTGGTCGGCATCATCGGCGCATTCATCGGTGGCTTCGTGTTCGGCCAGCTCGGTATTGTGCCGGCCGGCCTGCTCGGCAGTCTGATCACAGCGACCGTCGGCGCCGTCATTCTGCTGGTCCTTTTGCGAGTACTCAAGAAGGCGGCCTGAAGGCGCTCTGGGCTCAGATCGCGCAGGAGCCACCGTGCCGTGCATGGTACTGCTGGTGGTAGTCTTCGGCGCGCCAGAAGGTCGCGGCCGGCTCAATGGCAGTAGCGATCGGCTTGCTGAATCGGTCAGACTGCTCCAGCTCGGAGCGAAGCCTCTCGGCCACTTCAGCCTGCTCATCGTCATGGGCAAAGATCACCGAGCGATACTGGGTGCCGACGTCCACACCCTGCCGGTTGACCTGGGTCGGGTTATGCATTGCAAAGAAGGCCTCGACCAAAGCGCCGTAAGACACCCTGTCCGGGTCGAACACCACTTCGACGACCTCGGCATGTCCAGTGCTATCGGAACAAACCTGCTCGTAAGTCGGGTGGTCGACGTGTCCACCCATGTAACCTGCCGCGGCGTCGAGGACACCGTCGATCTCGCGGAAGCGGGCTTCGACGCCCCAGAAACAACCCGCGCCAAACGTAGCCTTGGACTGCATGTGCCTGTTTTTCTCCTGATATCGATGGATTGTGCTGTGCCCGGCGGCACGGCGAAACAGCCGCTGGATCCAGGCCCGCCGGCTTTGGAGACCTGCGAACCTCTGCAAGTTCCTTGCCCGGACCAACAACCCCATTGTCGCCTATCGGGTCGCAGACTGCGTCAACAGGCTCGAACGGAGCACGATGATGATGGCTGACAGCTTTCTGTGGCACGACTTCGAGACTTTCGGTGCTGACCCGAGGCGTGATCGGCCGTGCCAGTTCGCTGCCCTGCGCACAGATGCCGAGCTGAACCCGATCGACAAGCCGCTGGTCCTGTATTGCCAGCCGGCAGACGATCTGCTGCCACAGCCCATGGCCTGCCTGATTACCGGCATCACGCCGCAGCTGGCGCGCCAGCGCGGCCTGGTCGAACCGGAATTTGCCGCCGCCATTTCCGAGCAGATGAGCCAGCCCGGCACCTGCAGCGTCGGCTACAACAATTTCCGCTTTGACGACGAAGTCACCCGGTTCCTGCTTTGGCGCAACTTTCATGACCCGTATGCCCGCGAGTATGCCAATGGCAACTCGCGCTTCGACCTGATCGATGTCATGCGCATGACCCGCGCGCTCAGGCCCGAGGGTATCAACTGGCCTGACCGCGACGATGGCTCACCCAGCTTCCGGCTGGAGGATCTGGCTGCGGCCAACGGCCTTGACACCAGCCGAGCCCACGATGCCCTGGCCGATGTCGAGGCGACCCTTGACCTGGCTCGGCGCATGCGCCAACACCAGCCGAGACTTTGGAGCTGGGCGCTGGAGCTACGTGCCAAACACCGGGTCGCCGCCCTGCTCGAACAGCGCCATGCACTGGTCCACAGCTCGGCGCGATTTCCTGCCGCAGAACTGTGCACCGCCCCAATCCTGCCGCTTTCGGAGCATCCTTTCATCCGATCGCAATGGCTGACCTGGAACCTCAGGCATGACCCGCAGCCCTTTCTCGATGTCGACAGCGATCTGCTCACTGAGCTTCTGTGGACACCAGAGGCCGACCTGCCTGACGGCTACCGACGCCTGCCGGTCAAGATCGTGCGTACCAACCGATGCCCAATGCTGGCGCCAATGAACGTGCTGGACGAGCCGGCGCTTGAACGCCTGGACCTGGATCCGGACCTGGTCGAGCGCCATCGCAGAAAGCTGATTGAACACCCGGAGTTCATCAAGCGCCTGGTTTCGCTGCTAGATCGCCCAGACGCCGGATCAGCCATTGACCCCGAGCTCGACCTGTATAGTAGCTTCATTCCGCGCCAGGACCAGCCGGTCATGGCGCGGGTGCGGGAGGCGGAAGCTGCAAAGCTGGCCGGCATGGATAAGCCCTTTGCCGATGAGCGTCTCAATACAATGCTGTTTCGCTATCGCGCCCGATGGTGGCCGGAGACGCTCAGCACCGAGGAGCGAGAGCGCTGGCAGGCCTGGCGTCGGCGCCGCTTGGTCGATGATCCCGAGCTGGCCTCGATCCAGCTGCCGGAATACCGCGCAGAAGTAGCCGAGCTGGCTCGACGCGCCCAGGCCGGTGCCGACTTGCTGCGGGATCTGGCGGGCTGGCCCGGAGAAATCGGCATCGACGCCTGGCGAAGCGATGCTGGCGAAGGCAATTGAGTTGACATCCGCGACCCACTTTGTGGCCACCTAAAATCAAAGGCTTGCGATGGCTTTATCAAGTAAGTTATCGGGTTGTTATGCACAACTGACTGATTCAAGGCCGCTGCCGCTCGTTCGACCGGAAGATCACCGCCTCTCCAATATAACCCATTGATTTTTCATAAAAACACGGATTGGCTGATTTTTGGTCAATGTGCTGAAAGACCGGACAGCGAACGGACGAGTTTCAACTATCAACAGAGTTGTCCACAGAAATTGTGGATAACCGTGACAGTTGCGTGAAAGCCACCTCAGGCCGCCATTTCCGGCTGCATCGCCTCGAATTTCAGCTGCAGCGCATCAACGCTTGTCTCCCCGACCCCGCCGGGCCGGGTCACTTCGCGCAGCAGACGATCACTGCGCGGGGAGACGAATTCGATCACACTGCCGTCATCGAAGCGAAGCACCAATACTACCGGTGGCTGGCCACTTCTCCCGGGCCGCGCCACCACGGCGCTGATGCGCTTGCCGACGATCTGATCGCGAAACTCCCGTGTCGAGGTATCTGAACGCTGGTTTCTCATCTCATTTCCTTGAGCTGATGGGCGAATTTCGGACATTTCACCACGGCGTTTTCTCAAAACCCGAGAATCCGTTTTCCGATCGATTTTTTCGCCGTTTTCCTACAGATCTTCGCGGCGATCTGCCGATGCTCCGAAAAGGCCTCTTTTCTAGACTGTTGTCAACGTCGGCATCCGGCCGGCGGACATCGAAAACCGATGAATGACAACAGAAAACCACATCAAGGAGATGAAACAATGATCAAGCAATTTCTTGCCGCAATGATTCTGGCCCTGGCCCTGTGCACCGGCGCTGTCGCCGAAACCGAGCGGGTCGACCTCAACACCGCCACCGTCGAGCAACTTGCCGATGCACTGCACGGGGTTGGCGAGGCCAAGGCCGAAGCCATTGTCGCCTGGCGCGAGGAAAACGGCGGTTTCAGCCATATCGACGAGCTGGTCGACGTGCGCGGAATCGGGCTGCGGACGCTGGAGCGCAATCGCGACCGGATCGAAGTGAGCGAAGCCTCGCCCTCATCCTGAAGCCAGGGTCCGGCATTTCAGTCCACGGGGTGCCCCTGCACAGGGGCGCCCCGGTTTCTTTATCCGGAGACCACCTGGCGAGCAGAAAAGGCATGGGCCAGGGTCGAGCGGTCGGTGTGCTCCAGTTCTCCGCCCAGCGGCACTCCCTGGGCCAGGCGCGAGACGCGGATGCCGCGTCGGCCGGCCATTTCCACCAGGTACTGAGCGGTCGCCTCCCCTTCCACCGTGGTATTGGTGGCGATCACCATTTCCTCGAAGGATTCCTGGTCCAGACGGCGCGATAGCAGGTCCAGGCCCAGATCATCGGGGCCAATGCCATCCAGAGGCGACAGTCGCCCCAGCAGCACGAAGTACAAACCATCATAGGCCGTGGCCTGTTCTATGGCCAGCACATCGGCCGGGCTTTCGACCACGCACAGGCGCGAGCGGTCACGGCGCGTGCTCGCACACACATGACAGAGCTCTTCGGCGGTAAAGTTTCGACACTGCCGGCATCGCCGAATTTCGCTCATCGCCCGAGCCAGCGCCTCGGCCAGCCGGCGCCCGCCCTCGCGATCGCGCTCGAGCAGGTGCAGCGCCATGCGCTGGGACGAGCGCGCACCCACGCCCGGCAGGCAGCGCAACGCCGTCAGCAATTCGCTCAGCGGGTCGCTGCTCACTGCCCGCAATCAGGGCAAGGTGAATCCGGGCGGCAACGGCAGGCCACCGGCCATGCCGGAAAGCTTTTCCTCGCTGGCCTGGCGCACCCGGTTGACCGCGTCGTTGAAGGCGGCAGCAACCAGGTCCTCGAGCATTTCCTTGTCATCGAGAGCTTCCGGGTCGATCCGGACCTGGCGCACCTCGTTGCGACCGCTCATGACGACTTCGACCAGCCCGCCAGCGGCCTGACCGGTCACTTCCAGCTCGGCCAGCTCCTGCTGGGCGCGCTTCATGTTTTCCTGCAGCTTCTGCGCCTGCTGCATCAATTGCGCGATATTTCCTTTCACGTTTGCATCCTGGTTGGTTTTGGTGGCGTTAGTGATTTCGACTGTCCAGCGGCCGAATCGATTCCGGGATCACCTCGGCATCGAAGCGCTTGCGCATGCTTTCAACCAGGGGGTCGTCGGCAATCGCCTGTTCGGCCTGCGACTGGGCCTGGGCCTGCTGCTGGCGCTTCAAGGCCGCCGGCGTTTCCAGATCGGCGGCCGCCACGGTCGAGATCCTGATTCGCACCGGCGAGCCAAACCTGGCTGACAAAGCCTGCTGCAGGGCCTCGCGGAAGCGGTCGGTGATCAGAAAAGCCTCATCGGCCGCAACCGAAAAGCTGAATTCCGGTGGTCCGGCCTGGTCCATGCCAAGCATGGACGCCACCGTCTTCACCGACCCGTTGAGTTCAAGCTGCGCCAGCAATCGGGGCCAGTCGGCGGTTGGTTCGACAATGGCCTCAGCAACAGGCTCGGCAGCATCGCCGCGCCCCTCCGATGGAACTCGAGCCTGGGCCGCAGGCGCTGAAGAGGCCTTGCTGCTGCGTCGGGGCTTGTCCGAGGATTGCTGCTGGCCGCCGCCAGACCGGGCAGTTTGCGGCTGAAAGGCAAACAGTCTGAGCACGGTCATCTCGCACCCGGTACGGTCACTGGGCGCGAGCTTGAGATCGGAGCGCCCGTTGATCACGATCTGGTAGAACAGCTGCACATCTTCCGGGTCGAGCCGTGCCGCCAGCGCCACCAGACTGTCCCAGTCATCCCGGGAATCGTCTCGGTAATCCGGCAACTGCTGGATCAGGGCGACCCGATGCAGCGCCTCGGCCAGGTCATCGAGCAGCCGGCCCAGGTCGCGGGCCAGTGAGAACACCTCGCCAACCACGTTGATAGCTGCCGCCGGGTCCTGTTCGACCAGCGCTTCCAGCAGACCATGAACATGCCGCTGCTCGACGCTGCCGAGCATTTCCCGCACCGCCTGAGTTTTCAGCGGCCCGCCCCCGGCCAGCGCCTGGTCGAGGAGGCTCAGGCCGTCGCGCATGCTGCCGTCGGCAGCGCGCGATAGCAAGACCACCGCGTCGGCCTCGAACTCGATATCCTCCGCTGCCAGGATGCGCTCGATCTGCCCGGAAATCTGGGCTGGCGTGAGCCGCCGAAGGTTGAATTGCAGGCAACGCGACAGGATGGTGACCGGAATCTTCTGCGGGTCGGTGGTCGCCAGCACGAACTTGACGTGGTCCGGGGGCTCTTCCAGGGTCTTCAGCAAGGCGTTGAAGCTGGAAATCGACAGCATGTGGACTTCGTCGATCAGATAAACCTTGTAACGTCCCCGAGCTGGCGCGTACTGGACGTTATCGAGAATTTCCCGGGTGTCGTCGACCTTGGTGCGCGAGGCCGCATCGATCTCGAGCAAGTCGACGAAACGTCCTTCATCGATGGCCACGCAGTGTTCGCACTGACCGCAGGGTTCTGCACTGACCCCTTCCAGACAATTGAGCGACTTGGCGAGTATCCTTGCCAGGGTGGTCTTGCCGACCCCGCGAGTGCCAGTGAACAGAAAGGCATGGTGTATCCGGCCCTCGGCCAGGCCGTTACCGAGCACCTTGACCACGTGGTCCTGCCCGACCAGCTCGGAGAAGTTACGTGGCCGCCACTTGCGCGCCAGAACCTGATAACTCACTGAATTTTCTTGCCCAAAGGAAACGGATGGCGGCTGCCAGTGGCAGCAGGAAAACCTGTAGGCAGTGTACACGAAGCGTCATGGGGAAGGTGGCCTCTGAGAGCCTTGCCCCTCACCCATCCAGTCCGCTGCCGCTGCTCCCTTCCGGGCCTGACGGGGTTCACGGGTAGACAGCGAAGGGGGACCAACAGAGACCACCAGCCGAGAATTATCGCAGATTGAAGCAGCAGATTGAAGTATGAGTCTTTTCCAATGACACATGAGCCTGAACGAGGCGCGTATTTCCAACGAGAAGTGAGCCTGGAGGTTGGCCGGGTTCTGGGATCATCGGAG
>SKQS01000057.1 GCA_007118895.1 Wenzhouxiangella sp. | reverse complement strand
GACCTCGCTGACCGTGCCCGGGGTGCGCTTCGTGATCGACAGCGGGCTGGCCCGGATCTCGCGCTATGCCAGTCACTCGCGGGTGCTGCGCCTGCCGGTCGAGCCGGTTTCCAAAGCCTCGCTGGCCCAGCGTGCCGGGCGCTGCGGACGGGTTGCGCCGGGTGTGTGCATCCGGCTGTTTGCCGAGTCCGATGCGGAAGCGCGTCCGGACTACACCGAGCCTGAAATCCAGCGTGCCGGGCTGGTGGGCGTGGTGCTGGAAATGCTGGCGCTGAAGCTGGGCGACCCGGAAACCTTCCCCTTTGTCGATCCACCGCCGCGCCGGCTGCTGGGCGAGGCGTGGCAGACCCTGTTCGAGCTCGGCGCGGTTGACGAGAACCGCCGCCTGACCGACATTGGCCGGACCCTGGCGCGTCTGCCGGTCGATCCGCGGCACGGGCGCATCCTGATCGAGGCTGCCCGTCGCGGCGTGCTGACCGATGCGCTGATCGTGGTGGCGGCCTTGAGCACGGTCGACCCGCGCGAGCGGCCGCCGGACCAGGCCCAGGCCGCCGATCAGGCCCATGCCCGATTCCAGTCCGAGGTCTCGGATTTCGACAGCCTGCTGCTTTTGTGGCGTTGGTGGCACAAGGTCCGCGCAGACAACTCGCGCCGCCAGGGCGAGCGTCTGGCCCGTGAGCATTTTTTAAGCCCGCTCAGACTGCATGAATGGGGCCAGGTCCACGCCCAGCTAAAGCGCATGGCCAGGGACGAGGGCTGGCGCTTGGCGCTGAGTGCCGAGGATCGCTCTGCAGCCCTGCACCAGGCACTGCTGGCTGGTCTGCTCGGACTGATCGGCCAGCATCATGAAGAAGGCGAGTACCTGGGCGCCAGGGGACACAAGTTCCGCATCTTTCCCGGTTCGGCGCTGGCCCGGCGACGGCCCGGCTGGCTGATGGCCGCCGAGTTGGTCGAGACCGGGCGTACCTATGCGCATACCGTGGCCCCTGTTGACCCGGGCTGGATCGAGGCCCAGGCGAAGCACCTGACGCGCCACCGCTACTTCGACCCGTACTGGGATCGCAAGCGGGGTAAGGTGATGGGCTACGAGCAGGTCAGCCTGTTCGGCCTGGTCCTGGTCGAAAAGCGCCGGGTTCACTATGGTCCGCATGCGCCGGCCGAGGCGCGCAGCATCTTCATCCGCCATGCCCTGGTGCGCGGCGAGATGACATTCGGCGCCAGCTTCCTGGCCAGAAATGCCGAGCTGGCATCGATGCTGGCCGAGCACGAGGCCAAGCGCCGCAAGCGCGATGTGCTGGCGGCCGAGTCGGCACTGGAGGCGTTCTTCAGCGAGCGGCTGCCTGAGCATATTCACCATGTTGCCGCCTTCACCGACTGGTACCGCCGGCTCTCGTCCACCGAGCGCGACGCGCTGCTGTACGATCGCGCCACCTTGCTGCGCGAGCAGGCCAGCCTGGCCGGGCAGGATCACTATCCCGATCAGCTGAAACTTGGCGGCGAATCGTTTCCGCTGCGCTATCGCTTCGAGCCGGGCGAGCCGGATGACGGGGTCACGCTGCTATGTCCCCTGCACCTGGTCAATCGCCTTGATCCGGGTCGACTGGACTGGCTGGTGCCTGGGCTGCTTGAAGAAAAGATCATCGCGCTGCTGGGCAGCCTGCCCAAGTCCCGGCGACGATCGCTGATACCGGTTGCCGACTATGCCCGGGCGATAGTAGAAGCGCTGGATTTCGGCCACGGCAATCTGCGCGCCGGCGTGGCTGCCGAGGTCGAGCGCATGACCGGCATGGCCATCGCGCCCGATGACTTTGACGAGTCAGGCCTGGCGGCACACCTGCAGATAAATGTTCGCATCGGCGATGAAAAGGGCGGTATCGTCGACGAAAGTCGTGATATCGAAGCGCTGCTGCAGCGCCACGGGCTACGTGCTCGACATGAGTTCATGGATCGACAGGCCGCCGGCTTAAATCGCGATGGATTGACAGACTGGGAAGTTGGGGTGCTGCCACCGGTCGTGACGACACCGGGCGGTCACCGGGCCTGGCCGGCGCTGACCGACCAGGCTGACGCAGTGGGCTTGCGCCTGTTCGATACCGAGTCCGAGGCGCGCCAGGCGCATCGGCAGGGCCTCAAGCGCCTGCTCGAGCTGAAGATGAAGGACAAGTTCCGCTACCTGGCGCGCAATGACGGTCTGTCGCGCCAGGCCCGCCTGGCCTGGGTACGGGTCCAGGATCCAGCCGAGCTGGTTGTCGAGCTCGGCCGGATGGTATTGGACGAGGCGCTGGGCGATGCCTGGCAGGTTCGCAACCGCGAGGCTTTCGAAGAGCTGCTGGACAAGACTCGTCATGACTTTCTGGCTCGAGCGAGCGAGCTGGCGACGGTGGTTGATGAGGTGTTGACGGCCTGGCATCGGTTGCGGCCAGCCGCCGAGCGCTTGATCGATAGCCAGCCGGCGGCAGCCGAAGACATCACCGGACAGCTCGATGATCTGATCTATGCCGGTTTTCTGGTCGATATCGACGCCGAGCGGCTGGGCCATTACCCGCGCTATCTCAAGGCCGTGGGCGTTCGTCTGGAAGGGCTGGCCATCGATCCCGGGCGCGATCGGCAGCGCCAGCGGCTGGTCGAGCTTTGGTGGCAGCGCTACCTGGACTGCCTGACCGAGCACGGCTGGTATGGCCCGGCACTGGACAGCTATCGCTGGCTGGTGGAGGAATACCGCGTCCAGCTGTTTGCCCAGACACTGGGTACCGCTGGAAAGGTCTCGGAAAAACGGCTGGATCGGGCCTGGTCGGATGTGGTCTCGGAGGTGGGGCTGAATAACTGATTAACATCGAATTAACCGAGGCTTAAGAACCATACTGAATGTGCATCTCAACTGGTCTTTCAAGGCTCGAAACGTTTACAATGACAGATGTCTTTCTAAGCCTTGACTAATAAAGTGTTGGGATCATCAAACCGTTCGTTCAATCTCTGTGTCGTCCTGCTGGCAGGCCTGTGGGCGATGAGTTCAGCATCCAGCGTGCTTGCGCTCAATCTCGACATGGACCCACAAGGCTCCGGCGTCAGCGTGCTGACGCCACTGAGCTCGGCGACCTATGACCTGGACAATCACCGGCTGGTCCTGGTCTCGGCTGACGGCAATCGCAGCTGCGGTCCGCAGGATGCGATCAGTGCCGGCGATTTTCATTTGGTGCTCGATGGCCGGACCTACCTGCTGTCGACCGATCCTGGCCAGGAAGCCGTGTATGACCTGGCGACCAGCACACTGACCCTGCACAGTGCCCAGGGAAACCGCAGCTGTGACGGCTTGAGCGACTCGATCATTTCCGATACCACCCTGCGCCTGGAAATCAACGGCGTCGGCTTTACCCCGATCATCACCAACGTGGTGCATGAGTACGAAGACATCGAGGTCGGTTTCCGCGTTGGCCAACCGGCCTTCTGCTTCGACTTCGGTTCAACCAAGGCTGGCCTGAGCTGGGCGCTGCGCGATCCCAACAACCTGTCGCCATCCGATGAACCGCTGTTCGGGCTGACCGGGTTTGAATACCGGCTGGCCAGTGGCCTGATTGCGATCGAGACCAATGAGTTCCTCAAGTGCTTCATTTCCGAAGCAAACGGCAACTTCGTCATGGCGCCGGAAGGTGAGCCGGGTGAGAGCGAGATCATCTTCAGCGATGCGTTCGAATCCGGCTCGACCGGCGGACCGGGGATGGATATCCGGGTCGAGTTTCTCACCCCCCCGCCGTCCAACATCGTCGGTGGTGACACCCTGGCCTACAGTTTCCGGGTCAGCAATGTCGGTGACGTCGATGCCTCGCCGGTGGCCTTCCAGGACTACTACCCGGCCGACGGGGCGCTGTTCCCGGATATCAATCTGGGCGATGGCACCTGGCTTTGCGAATCCTCCAGCGGCGCCAGCTGCGGACAGACCCCCTCGGGCGTGCGCCGGATCCGGGTCGAGGACCTTTACATTCCAGTCGGTGAGCATGTCGATTTCCTGATCAGCAACCGAGGTGTGTCGATCACCGCCGAGGGCCCGGTGCTGTTTGCCGCCGGCGCTGCCGGTGAAGGGCCGGAAATCTTCCGCGACGACAACACCGTACAGCTTGCCCGGTCCGGCCTGCTGGCACCGCCGCAGCCGGCGGCCCTGGAGATCACCCCCGCCAGCCATGACTTTGGCGACGTGGAGCTTGGTGGCACTGAAAGCTTTGTCTTTACCGTGCACAACACCGGCGATCCGGGCGAGAGCCTGGAGCTGACCCAGATCGAGCTG
>SKQS01000271.1 GCA_007118895.1 Wenzhouxiangella sp. | reverse complement strand
GGTCCGGATCGGCATCACCGGATTCGAGTCTAGAAATCGGATCGCACGGGGGCTTGCAGAATGTTGCGGTCAAGGCGCGTTTCTTGCGGTTCCTTGTTGCGGATCGCGGCTGGCTGACACGTTGATGCAGCGACGGACTACCCAGGTTGGACCTTGTCTTGGTTCCCCGTTACCGGGCGTCGCCTTGCAGTCGGCTATCGTGCACCGGCCCGGGGTTTCAGGCTGGCCCCACCGGCCCGCCAGCCGATGATGCCGTGCCTGCAGTTCGAGTGAGCTGCTGCCCCGGCGCGGCATTGCGCAGGAGCTGCTTGGCCGCGTCGCGGCAGCTATCCAGTAATGCTTCTGCCGTGGCGGGGCTATTCAGGGCCCGGCCGATGGCTACGCCGCCGATCATCAATGCCGAGACGGCCAGGCCTACTGCCTGAGCGTCACGGGAGCTCTGGTGCAACGAACGGCCGATTAGATCCACCAGGCTGTGGTGTACCTGGCTGTAGGCATCCCGAACCTTTTCCTCCCGAATCCCCACGTCCGTGACCAGAAAGGCGAGAGGACACGGTGGATCGGCTTTATCCGGTTGACCGATGTGCTCACGGCTGAGGTAGCGATCCAGCATTTGCTCGATGGCTGGCAGGTGCGGGTTCTCCACATCGACGTCATGCGCGAAGGGCGTATTCATGGCGGCGTGGACGATAGCCTGGGCGTATACGTCCGCCTTGTCGTCGAAGTGATTGTAGAAGGCTCCCCGCGTCAACCCGGCATCGTGCATCAGATCGTCGAGTGTCACTGCATCGAACCCGCGCCGGGAAAATAGACGGCTGGCACTGTCGAGGATGCGCCTCCGGCTCAGCTCCTTGTGTTCTTTGGTGTAGGGCATTCCGCTGGCCCCCTTCGTGTTTGATTTATGTCCTTGAACATATCTTCTTGTGCGCTAGCCTGCCAGTCATTCGACCCTTCCACGGATGTGAACTGAATGGAGAGGTGAGGCGATGGAGGCGGTGGCAATCCTGTATCCCTTGTTTGCACTGGTGGGCTGGACGTTCCTTATTGCGGCATACATGGTCGCGACTGCCGTGAAGGCCCTGCGTGCTGGGTTGGGCGTGGAGTACTTTCGCTATGGTGATGGTGATGAGCCGCCCGGTTACATGCGTTCGGCGTATCAGCATTACTCGAATCTGTTCGAAATGCCGGTGCTGTTCTATGTCGGCGGCTTGCTGGCCTACGTTTCGGGGCATAGCGGCCCGCTCTTGGTCGCCGTGGCTTGGTCCTATGCGGGAATGCGAATGATCCACAGCGTATTGCACCTGCAGAACTCGAATATTCCACGGCGACGCGATGCGTACTTAGTTAGCACGCTGCTTCTGTTGGCAATGTGGGGCGTTTTGTTGTTCGAAGTGGTGACGAATGGCTGAGCAAAGCCGTCGTCACATGCGTGTGTAGGGACCGGTGTTTCCCCGGCCTTCGGGAGGACGAGTAGAGCATGGAAGGGCGGAAAGTTCCGGTCCCGTCGTGTCTTTAGGCTGATGCCCCTCGGCCGTTGCCGCTCTGGCGACGAAGGCCAACGACCCGTTTTCGGGGCTGGGTCCCGTTATGTATATGAAGGAGGGCGAGATGTGGTGGCGATTTGGCAGGCGGGTCCCTGGCAAAACGATCTCAGCCGACATTCGTGAACACGAGGACGGTACTGTGTCGATTGATGTACGCGGGCAGACGTGTCCCGGGTACCTGCTGTCGATCAATCAGGCCATGGATCGGCTGGCTCCCGGAACCAACGCGGTTCTGCTGACCACGTACGCCCCCTGTGGTGATGACGTAAACGCGTGGTGCAAAGAGAAGGGCTATGTTTTTTCCGGCCTGTCCCGGGATGAAGACATCTGGAAGATCGCGGTGACAAAGCCGGAGGGTTACCCCCAGAGGGACCCCTGACGAAAAACCGAATAGCGGGGTCGGCCTCGTTACGGTCCGCAGCGTCAATCCGACCGCCGGGCCAGCAGGTCCATCATCGCGCGCACACGCTGCCACTGGCCGATGAGCCCCACGCCTTGGACGGAAGAAGGGGACACCCATGATTTCCCTGGATTGATGCGATGTGGCTTTGTGGGTCGGGTGCGCCCATCGCGCCGGCGCCCGGGGGCGCCGGCGCATTGAGTTAGAACAGGCCGCAGGCGGGGCCGGTGCGTGCCGAGCGGACGTTGCGGATGTCCGGATGGGCTCGCAGGTCATCCACCATCTGGCTGTAAAGGCCGTCCGGGACGTCGCGTGCGAAGGTGATATCGACGGTGCCGTTGCGGCGCATGTTGTAGGCGGTAAAGGCGTCCGCCTCGTAGTCGAACAGGATCTGGGAGAGCGCATCTTCGGAAGCGAGTGCTTCCGGCGTGTTCGGCTGGGAGGTGGATGCGCAGCCGCTGATGGCGAGCGGAAGCGAGATCAGGAACAGCAGGACAAGGGTGAAGCGGATGTTCATGGCGGTGTCTCCTTGCTGGGAGCGACAGGAATGCTCCCCCAGACCATGGCGTTCGGTGCCCACTGACTCGTAGCGGCAGGTCCACGGGCTTCTTACAAGCATATGTTAAAACCAGAAGAAAACATGGGTAGGGGGTTGGGGCATGCGACTTGGGGCCGCGCGAATGGAACCCGCTGTGGTCCGCCTTTGGCGTCATCTGGCATTTGGTTCGGGTGTCCACTCGTTCGCATAGCGGGGCAGGGTCTTGCGGAAGACCTTACAGGAGCCGGATTCCAGTTCGCCGCGGTTGCACAGGTTGTTGATTCGAGTGAATCCGATGGCATCCATTAGGAGTGCGGATTCGAGCGTAGAACGATCTGAGTTGGCCCAGGCCTGAAGCAATTGAACACCGCTTTCATCGAACTCCCAGTGGCGAGCGATGGCAACAGAGACGCTGCGTGTCAGTCCCTCGAACTCGTCGATGAAGCCTCGGGAGAGGGTGGATGCGCTGAGTGTTTGTAGTTCTCGCAGAAGAACCATGAGTCCGCTGCTATGTGCCAGGGCGGAAAGATAGAGTGCGAATCCTTCGCACCCTCCGCCTAAATGCTGGGCACCGATTTTGACATTCATGGCCGTTTGCAGCGTTTCTGGCCAGATTTTCTGGATCCCCGCTGGGCTCAGACGATTGTCCCTTTCGAACTGGGCTATGGGGCTTACGATGGCCGCTGCGACTGCTTCCCTCATGCGCTGATTGCCGAGGATCGTAACGGCCTGTTCGATGCTCAAAATCTCAGACCGGGTTGGGCGTACGGACGGGCTATTGACGACCTTGAGCATGTTTCCGGCCAGAACCGGATCGCTTTCCAGCATTTTCGCGATCTCTTTTGACCGGTATTGCTCGGGGTCGCGCAGCGTGGCCATGAGCCGGGGTGCGATTCGGGGAAGCCGCGGCACTTTGGCACTGAATGAGGTGGCATTCTCCATAAGCCGGTCGCGGAGGCCACGCAGCCAGGCTCGTTCTTCCGGGGAGGGCTCGTCCCGGGAATCGAGCCCTATTTCGAATAGGCCCGCACAGTAGCGCGAGGAGAGCTCTCGTTCCGAGAGAAGCTGCTCCATGCCGTCGTGTTCTTGTTCCCGAGGGCTGTTGGCGGATTCTTTGTTGGACGGAGGCGGGTCGCTGGGTGGCAGATGTTTGTTGTCGCCCACGCGACTGAACCATCGGCGAAGGCGAGAGAGCATCATGGCGGATAGCCGTCCTCGAGTACGGTATATGGCTAGTGGCAGCCGGCGCTGGCTGGCGGCCGCGAGCCCCGACTGGCGTGTACGGGATAGATCTCAGGTTACTTGCTGGCACAGACCCGATTGAGCGTTTGGCGGCACGAACGTGAGGCCGACGTTAGGGAGTCACATGGTTTGTGCGTTCGGTGAGTCAGTCCCCGCCATGTGTCATGTTCCGGAACGCAAACACAGCGCTGGCGATGATCACCGCGATGGCGAGGCCGTAGTAGAGCGTTTCCAGTGATGCGCCAACCTCCACTGCCTGCTCCAGAAAAAGCACAACCAGGATCACGATCGCGACCTGAATGATCGTGACTTTGAGGTCGTGGAAATGCCGGATCTCCAACACGGAGAGCAAGCTGCTTTTGCTGCCGGAATCCGGCTTGATGAACAGCCGAAACAAGCCAACCGCGAGGTGAGCAAAGAAGAGGACACCCATGAAGGCTTGCTGAGCAAAGAAGAGGACACCCATGAAGGCTTGCCGAGATCTAACCTTAAGGTGTTCCGAATGTGGCTCGATCCCCTCCACCAGCGCGGCAGGTGGGTCGCCGGGAAATCAACCGGTCGT
>SKQS01000012.1 GCA_007118895.1 Wenzhouxiangella sp. | reverse complement strand
TCCGCGCGGTCGACGGAGTGTCCCTGACCATACGCCGCGGCCAGACATTCGGCCTGGTCGGTGAGTCGGGCTGCGGCAAGACCACGCTGGGCCGCAGCCTGCTGCGCCTGTCCGAGCCCACTTCTGGCCAGGTATTGTTCGACGGCGAAGATGTCACTCAGGCCGAAGAGACGGCGCTGCGCCGCTTGCGCAAGCGCATGCAGATCATCTTCCAGGACCCGTACTCATCGCTGAATCCACGCATGACCGTGGCCGACATCCTGCTCGAAGCACTGAAGGAATACCGGCCCAAGGCCTCGCGCGCCGAGCATCGCGATGCTGCCAGCGCGCTTCTTGAGAGAGTGGGTCTGAGCCCCAGCCACCTCGGCCGCTACCCGCACGAATTCTCCGGCGGTCAGCGCCAGCGCATCGGTATTGCCCGGGCGCTTGCCGTGCAGCCGGAATTCCTGGTCTGCGACGAATCCGTTTCGGCCCTGGATGTTTCCGTCCAGGCCCAGATCCTTAACCTGCTGCTGGACCTGCAGGAAGAATTCGGCCTGACCTACCTGTTCATCTCCCACGATCTGAGCGTGGTCAACTTCATCTCCGACTACGTCGGGGTGATGAACCAGGGCCAGTTGGTCGAATACGGCACCGCCGAACAGATCTACACCAACCCCCAGCAGGACTACACGAAGAAACTGCTGGCGGCGATCCCCCGCGGCCTGTAGTCGTCGCAGTGGGTCATGAACAATCCGGGTTCAGCCTCGCAATAGCCTTGGTCAAGCGGTTTGTCGTCGCGTCTGGTGGAAGCCTGCGGCCAGCAACAGCACCATCAGGGCCAGCAAGGCCTGCCAGTTGAGAACCGGGACTGCCAGCGGATCTTCGGGCGGCGGCGGATCATCGGGCGAGCCCAGCACCTGGACGTTCTGCTGCGACTGGGCAGTGCCTGACCCGAAGCTCAATCCAGTTGCTGACGGTGCGGCCACTGTAGCCAGGTTATCGACAGACACCGTCGCCTCCGGCATGACCGCCTGATAGCTGAACTGCAGGGAAGTATTCGGTCCCATCGTGGCAATCGTGGCGGACAGACCGGATGCATTGCTGGTGACCGACGGGCAGACGGCCACGCCCGGCGGGTTCGGAATGAACGGTGAGTTGGACAGGTCCGTGCAGGTCACATTGATAAATCCGTTGGGATTGGCTGCCGCGAGCGCGGCCGGCATCGGGTCGGTCAGCACCGCGCCGTCGGCCGAAGCCGTGCCTATGTTGGTTACCGTCAGGGTATAGGTCACCAGCTGGCCGGCCTGGGCAATCTGCGGACTGACCTGTTTCTGCAAACTCAATTCCGGCCCCGGAGGCGGACAGCTGAAGGCCGAATCCTGCCCCGGCACCCAGCCGTTCGGGTCGTTGACTGCGCTGAAAGTCGCCGAGTTGGAAATGCAGCTGAACAGCCGCCCCGGGTTGGATAGCTGAACGGTCACGATGAACTCCACCGAGCTCTGCGGGGGGAACGTGTTGTTGCCCACGCTGCCCCACTCATGATCGATCAACAGGTCATTCGGCAGTGGCGCCGTCGCGCCGGAGGCGCTGGTCTGGATGCCGGGGACGACCGGCGTGGTGGGGCACTGTGCACCGCCGGACAGCGAGGAGCAGACCACGCTGATGATTTCAGCATCCACGCTGAAGGCAAAGGTCTGATCGACCAGGCGCGGAATATCGAGGGTGGCCGTGTTCGAGTCGTTGCTCAGGATGATTGACCAGCTGATCTGGCCGTTCAGCGGGATGCTGTCTTGAGTCGCCGGTGCCACCAGCTCCTTTTCCACGCCCAGCTCGCCCGGGGTGCAGGGTGGCATGCCGATGTACTGGTCTATGATGCTCGGCGGTGAGGTGACCACGTTGCCGAGCACGTTGACGAATCGGGCCGAGGCTTGATTGGTGGTCAGGGTAGGGCCATGGCACTGGTTGAGATGCGTGGGCATGGTGAACGGCACGATATAAGTCAGCGAACCGCCTGCTGCCAGCTCCACCTCGCTTTGGCCGGCGTGCAGCGCCGGATCGTAGCTCAGGGTCAGCAACCAGTTGTAGCCACTGGTGACCGGAGAGCTGGCGATATCGTGACAGGCTTCCGTAGCCGGGCTGGGAATGCAGATGATTCCCCAATCGCCCAGGCTGCTACCGCTGCCGATAAAGCCGCTGGCCAGCGACATGTCCAGTCCCGCCAGCGTGAAGTTGAAGTCGTTGACATCCCCCAGCAGCACGGGGTTCTGGCTGTCGGGGTTGCGCACCTCGATCCGATAAAAGACCTCGGTACCGTCGCTGATGAAGCTCGCCGGGGTTTGCCCGATCAAACCGGTATTCGCCTGGGCATCGGCGGCGCTGCCGAAAGGTCCGAATTTTTCAATTTCAAGCCGGGTCAGCGGACCGCCGCCACCGGGACAGGTGGGCAAGTTGCTGACCTGGGCAACCGTCTGCATGCCGTTGTTGCCGAAAAAGCTGTTGACGCCTGGGGTGAACGGGGGCGGCACGGGCGGTGAAGTGGGGCTGTAGATCGGGTCGAACAAGGCTGGAGACGGCCCGGCCTGGCCGCTCAAGTTGATCAGCGCGGTGCTGCTACCCCAGCAGGCAGTGCGCGAGATGGTCACCGGCACCGACAGGGTGATTGACTCTCCTGGCGGCAGGCTGGCGATCTCGCCGGCGAACTGGAAACTCGAGCTGGTACTGGCGACGATGCCGTTGGCAAGCGCCGTTGGCGACGGACACAGACCGGGCGATGATTCGCTGCAGGTCAGTGTGCCGTGAGTTTTCGAAAACGGAAAACTGTGGTGCTCGAACTCCACCGGCACATTCGTTGCCGTGCCGGCACTTGGCCCGACGCTCAGGTTGCTGACTGTCACTTCATGAACCCAGCTCGCTTCACCGTTGCCGTCCAGGGTCATGGTTGCGGGTACCGGCGTGGTCTGGAAGGCAATGTCGGCGACTTCGCAGTTGCCAGGTACCTCGGTGACCACCGTGGCGACATTGTCGGCCGGACCCGGCGGCACCAGGTCGGTGCCGTCCAGGCCGGCAACGCTGAATTCGAACACCAGGTCACGTACGCCGACTTCCGGCTCGGTGACGCAGACCGGATCGCCCACCTGCACCTGGGCGGTAAACCGCATCACGCCGCCGGTCGGCGGTCCGTCCAGTGTTCCCGGCAGGTTTTCCAGGAATGGCACAGGCGGAAAGCCAGTCACTGGCAGTTGATTGCTGACGCTGGTTGGATTCGGAACAGGAATAACTCCGCTGGAAGGGCAGGTATGCCAGGCGGCCGGGGGCGAGGGGAAAACCGACGTGATTGGATAACTGCCGAGGTCGGCCGAAACGCAGTCGATCGACAACAGCTCGGTCCCCGGCAAGGTGGAGCCATCGGGGCCAACCGGGTGATTGAAGAAGGTTAGCGGCGACATGGTGCCGGCTTCTCCCCGGATATTGACGATCAACTCCAGCAGGTCAGACGGATGCAGGCCGAAGCTTTCGACCTCGAACTCATACTCGATGATGTCTCCAGGGTTGGCCGTCGCTGGGAAGTCGGTGACAGCTACCCGGTACTGTACATCTGGCGGGAAAAGAAACACGTTGGTGACGCTGGTGCTGGTCTGAGGGTTGACGTCGTTCTGATCAGCGCTGACGCCGGCCGAAATCGGGAAATTGCCGAAAGGCACGCCGCGACAGATCGCTTCGTCACTGCCGGGCTCCAGACTGTCCTGGTCGGGACAGCGAACCTGGGTAGAGAATTCGATCAGTGCTGCGCTCTGGCTGGGTATCGAGGGCAGGGTGACGCTGAAGGTCTGGCCGCTGCGCACGAAAGCAGGCGAAGGTGCGGTCGACGAGCCGGGTGGGCAAACCGCTGGTCCATTGGGGTTCGGTCCGGCGACCGGCTGGCAGGTGGCGGTATCCTCAAACGGCTCGTCGGCAATCGGGTGCTCGACGATCAGCAACACATTGGTCGCGGTATCCGGACCATTGTTCGAAATGGTCACCGAAAACGACTGCATGTCCAGTGACATATAGGCCGGCTGATCGGCGGTCACATTGACCACCAGGTCAATATTCTGGGCCTGCGCCCACTGAAACAGCATGGTAGACAGCAGGAACACGATGGCTCCCTCAAGGACGTTGACTTTCATGCCAGGATTTCCCTCGTTGAAATTATTCTGAGCAAGCTCACGCGATTCCCAGGGGCAGATTTGCCCATGGAATGGCGAAATTGCAGATGTTTCCTCCCGACCGCTGAGGTTACTTTATGCCGCCATTTCAAACAAGCTCTGCGACGAATACCGTATGAAGAAGGGGTAAGCGGCACGCCCAGGGAGCTGAAAGCACTGCCACTTGAAATCGTTGTCGTGCCCAAAGCCGGCGTTAGCGGCTTCCTGACCTGTTTGCCGTACAGATGGAAAAGGGGGCGACAGCCGCTTATACTTTAGAAAGTCTTCAATCTATTGTTCTTTGCAAGGGGCGGATTACGATGAAGTGGCAAGTTGAAGATCATGCATCACACGGTGTTGTTGCAGGTTAACCGCACCATTGCCATGATGAGCCCTGACAGACTGCATCGGTTCATTTTCCGAGCGCTGTTCTGCGTATGGCCACTGCTGCTGACCGGTGCGGCGGTGGGCGATACGACATTGCCGCCCGCCGTTGATGTCAATGATCTTGCGCCCCCGAACTTCGAGACCTTCGGCAGCAAGGATGGGCTTCCCGATGAGATCATCTCGACCATGGGTGTCGATCCACTGGGCTTTGTCTGGGCGGGGACTGCCTCATCCCTTTATCGCTTTGACGGTTACGGTTGGATCCACAAGCCGATCCCGGGCGCGAGTTCCCTGGTCCGCCACATGGTCAGCACCCCGGACACGCTCTGGGCCATCTTCGAGCGCCAGGGTCTGGCCTGGACCGACGGGCATGGCTGGCGTCTGACCGGTGACGACACCTTCAGGCACCGTTTTTCCACGACTCGCGACCCGGACGGCAACGAGACCTACTGGCTGACAGGCGCCAGCGGCCCCTACCGCCTGCACGATAATCGGCAGTGGCTGCCAGATCCAGGGTGGTCTCAGCGTCTTCGACCCTGCCCTGGAAAACGGCAACGAGCCGGTCAGCGGTCCTGCGCCGCTGCGCTTGATCGAGCTCAGTGTCGATGGACGGCCGTTGACAGCCACCGACGATGGCGCGTTCGAGATTTTACCCGGCGCGCGAACGCTGACGGCCAACTTCGTTTTGCTCAGCAACCAGCGCGAGCTTGATTCGCGTTACCGGGCGCAATTGCTTGACCACGAGTATCTCGAAACGGCCTGGTCAGAACTGCCGCACAGGACCTGGGGCATGCCGTCGCCTGGGCGCTATCGGCTGAAGGTCGAAGCCCGTGACTTCACTGGCCGGGCTGCCGATCCGCTGATGGTCGATATCGTGGTACGGCCTGCGCTGATTCAGCGCCGGGCAACCCAGGGCACGCTGCTGCTGGCCGGCGGACTGCTGCTCTTGTTGATCGTTTGGTCGTATGCTCGCAACCAGCGCCGTCGCCGTGAGGCCCTGGCAGCGCAGGTTCAGGCGCGCACCCGGGATCTTGCCGAGGCCAACCGCAAGCTGACCGAAATTTCCTATCGCGACCCCCTGACCGGCCTGGCCAACCGCCGTCGGCTTGACCAGGCTGCCGAGCGGACTCTGGAACAGGGGCGCCAGCTAAATCGCCCGGTCAGCCTGCTACTGATCGATCTGGACCACTTCAAGCGTTTCAACGACGAGCATGGGCACCTGGCAGGTGATGCCGCGCTGATTTGGCTGGGACGCTGCCTGGAATCGGCGCTGCGAACGGGTGACCTGGCGGCGCGCTTCGGCGGTGAGGAGTTTGCCTGCCTGTTGCCCAACACCGATCTGGACGAGGCCGTCGCCGTCGGAGAGCGACTCCTGAACGCCGTGCGCGATGGCTCGGTACGAGAATTCGGCCGCCGCTACCGGCCCTTGACCATCAGCATTGGCGTGGTTTCCAGGCAGCCTGGAGAGCACTGCCTGGCCGACCTGGTCGAGCTGGCTGACCAGGCGCTGTACCAGGCCAAGGCCCGCGGTCGCGATTGTCTGGTGGCCGCAGTTTCAGAAGAATGACGGGTCCGGAAAGACTGGAACGGCGCGGGTCGATTGACAGTCCTGTGGTTTTCTCAGCCGGCAGGCGTCGCGAAAGGGCCCGCCGACCGTCTCAGCTCGTCTCGGGCCGCCACTGCTCAAGACGATAGGCCGAATCCCAGAACATCCACTCCAGCCGGGTCGAACGCTCGAACACCTGGCCCATGCGCTGGCGCGTGGCGTCGGTTGCCCTGGCTGCGGCCTGGTCGGTGATCTCGATGGCGCGATCGACGCTGCGCGAAAAGTCTTCACCGGCATAGGTATCGATCCAGTCGCGGAACGGGTTGTCGGCGGTCGCGCGGGCGTGGATATGCAGTCCAACCTCGCGGTAGATCCAGAAACACGGCAGCAGGGCAGCCACGCCTACCGCGAATTCCTCGAGCGCAGTGGTCGACAGCAGAAAGCTGGTGTAGGCCAGGCAGGTCGGGGAGGCATCGACGTCGACATGAGTGTCGAAACGCCGCAGAAAGCTCCCGTGCAGCGCCTGTTCGACCGCCACTGCCTCGGTGGCAAAGCGCAGCAGGTCATGCATTTTGGCGTTGTCGTCGGCCCGGGTGGCGGCCTGGGCCAGCGCCCGGGAAAAATCGGCCAGGTACAGCGCATCCTGCTTGACGTAAAAGGCAAATCGCTCGCGAGACAGCGTTCCGGCCGTCAATTCGCGGTTGAAGGGCAGGTCGAGAATGGCCTGGTACAGGCCCAGGTTGTCCTGCCAGAGCTGTTCGGTATGGCGCATGGGTGGCATTCCTTGCGGTTGGTCTGCGTCAGTGGTGGCCAAGGATAAGGGATCAGACGAGGCGTCTGTCAGCAAATCGGCGCTCGCCGGTGCTTTCGGGTTTGCCGGGTAATGAGTGGCCTGGTCGGACGTGCTGGTCAACAGCGCACAAAAGCGCTAGGCTGAGCGGACTTTCAAGCGGAGTCTGGTCATGATCGGTTACGTCACCCTCGGCACCAACGATCTGAAGCGTGCGGTGGCCTTCTACGATGCCCTGATGGCAGAATTCGGCGCCGGCAGGTTCATGGAAGAAGAGACCTTCGTCGCCTGGGCAACCGGCCCGGATGCGCCGGGGCTGTCGGTTACCCGCCCCTTCGACGGTCAGCCGGCCACCGTAGGCAACGGCGTCATGGTCGCCCTTCAGGCCGATACACCGGAACAGGTTGACCGCGTCTATGCCAAGGCCATCAGCCTTGGGGCCAAGGACGAAGGCGCGGCCGGCCCGCGGCCGGAAATCCCCGGCTTCTACGCCGGCTACTTCCGCGACCCGGATGGCCACAAGCTCAATGTCTTCTGCTTCACCGGCGGGCAGTGGCCGCAGGAGTGATCTCGCCGTATCGGGCGCCGAGACCCTGAGGTTCCTCAGTCCAGGAACCCAAGTGCGAAGGAAACTGCGCGCTGGACTTCGTTCAGGCGCTCAGATGGCAACTGAGTAATCAGCTTGCCAAGCCTGGCCTTGTTCACTGTCTGCAGATGGTCACAATTGACCGCACAACGGCGCGGCATGCCGTCTTCGGCATCCAGCACCACCTCGGAAGGAATGTTGCGGATCGGGGTCGTTATCGGGGCAATCGTTACCTCGCCAAGGTAGGCCAGGATCGAATTGCGGGTCAGGATCAGCACCGGTTGTTTCTTGTCAGGCGGTGCGAATCGATACCAGCGAACCTCGCCCGCTTCATTCATCGCCTTAAATCTTGTTCGGCCTCCCACACTGCAAACTCGTCACCGAGAACCGGCTTTCGAGCGTAGCCCTCGCGATGCTGACGCTCCAGCGCCTCGACGCGAAGGCGCTCAAGCTCGCGCCTGAGCGCCTGACGGGTAAAGGATGATCTGTTCGAGCCCAGTTGCCTGGCGGCTTGATCCACCGCCTTGACCAGTTCCTCGTCGAGTGTCATCTGGACGGTCTTCATGTTCTCACCTCATGATGATCAGCATAGCTATGACTATATACACGCTCGCTTGCGCTGTATCGAGGGTTATCAGCGCAGGCTGGCGATGTAGTGAGCTACTGCGTCGATATCGCTGTCGCTGAGTGCGCTGGCGATGCCATACATCACGCTGAACCGACGCGGGCTGTCACCACTCTTGTACTCGCGCAGGACGTTGGCCACGTAGCCTGGTTGCTGTCCGGCGATGCGCGCATAGCCCTCCTCGCCGAGTCCGTTCGCGCCATGACAGGCGGCACAACGAGCCTGGTAGGTCGCCCCGCCCCGGCGCGCCAGCTCCAGGTCAAATGGTGGGGTCGTAAGCGGCATGTGGCTGTAGTAGATGGCCAGGGTGACCTTTTCGTCCAGGCTGAAAGTTTCCGCCAGCACGTTCATCACCAACTTCTCGCGCTCACCATTGGCGAACTGCTCGATCTGATCCAGCAGATAGACCGGATTCTGGCTGGCAAGCGAAGGGTAGTTCACCCGGGTGGCGCTGCCGTCCGGACCGTGGCAAGTGTTGCAGAAAATCGCCCGTTCGCGACCGGCCTCTATGACCCGCTCAAGTTCTGCTGGATCATTGCTTGCCAGGGACTTGCGCTCTTCAAACGCCTCGACCAGGTCGGACGGCAAGGAGTCCAGTCCGTGCTGGCCGAAGGTCGGTGCGGCGATCAGCCAAAAGACCGGGAAAATCACCCCGATGAGCCTGGAATTCATCAATGTAACCTGCTTGAACATGCTGCTAGCCGGCCAATGCTTCAAAACCGTGATCAGCCTAGCGCGTTCCCGTCATCTTCGATTTGATCTGGCGCATTTTTGGGCCCGGACGAGGCCGACAAGGGCTCGCCGGCTGCATCCAAGGCGAACCGCCGCTGCTCATTCCGCACCACCGTTACCTGCCAGTCTTCCCAGCAGTTCGTTGACCGGCTCGAGCGCTTTGGCCCAGGCTTGAAGCGTGTCGCCATTCTCAATAGGGTCTGCTGCGACGGTGTAGCAGTCAGAGTTCGACCAGTCCGTGGAGTGTTTGTACTTAAGGTTTTTAATGAGTTCGCGCGACCGATTGCGAGGCTGTATCGTCAGCATCAGTTCAGGGGGTGATTCATTGAACCTGACGAAGCCCAGCCATATCCTGATTGATTCTCGAGCGTTGTCGTCCGGGTGCAAGCCTCCGGGAAACAGATACCAGCCGTAGAAGTTTTTACCCGACGAGTGACTGTAGCCATTTCCGCTCTTGACGCTTTCGTGAAGCAGTGGCCAGATCACGCTGTCCATGAATTGCCGGTGGTGAGCCGTGCCTCTGGGCTCCCAGTCTCTGAACAGGTGCGGCACGATGCGTTCCAGCTCGAGCAGCTCGCCGAGCTGTGTCCTGGCGTATTGATCCAGCTCACGCAGCAGGAATCGATCCAGGGTTGAAGCGTCTGCGGTCGGCCTGATGTTATTCAACACTTCCTGCCAGGTCACCAGCACGGCCTGCCTATTGATTCCCTGTTCTTTCAGCCGGTCGTTGATTTCGGTTGCTCGCAGTGCTGGCGCCATGATGACCAGGAAGGCCTGGTGGCTCGTGTTGTGCAGCTTGCCGAGCGCGTCGGCATAGACCTCGAGTGGCTCAAGGTATTTCTTTGGCTGGTCCTGCTGGAAGGGCGCGAAGAACTTGTTTTCAATGCCGATAATCGCGTTGTCGGTTTCGATCAGCAGGTCCAGGCGACCGCCAGGACTTCCGGTTTCGTCGTCACTTTCCCCGATACGGATCGGGACTTCGCGGCGTACCGAGAAGTGATAACGGGAATAGATCGGCCCGACCGGCGATTTCTTCGATATCAGGTGGATGAGCCTGTCGCGCAGTTCCGGCGAACGCAGCAGGATATGGGCAAGAATTGCCGAACTCAGGTTTTCTCCCCTGAGACCCTCGATTTCCTGGAACAGACTCATTGCGTTCCTCCGCTTCGCTGTAGATCATCCTAGCCCGGTGGTCGGGGCTGTTCAATTGTCAGTGCGTTTGCGACAGCAGCTGTCGCGAGCATCTTCGAGCATGTTGTTTCTCTGTTGAAATCAAGAAGGAATCTCATCATGTCCATGCCCGGCCAGGCTCGATTGAAATCGACTGACGAACTGCTGATCATACTCGCCGAGCGCACATTCGCTGGCCAGTCGTACTTTCTGTGCAAGCTCCCGCCACAGGCGCCCGGTCATCAAGAGCGGCTGCAGTGGGTACGCGCCAGCAGGCTGAAACTCGAGGCTGGAGGGCGCTAGCGAGGCGAAGGCACAAGGCTGCGTTCGGTAAGACGCGCAGCCTCCTTGGCATCTCGTCTTTGGCATGGCGGTTTAGCGAACAAACCCGATCCCGGAACTGCCATGCCCCGGCTTCGCTCGCGCTTCCTGCTCCAGCGCATTGAGCAGCGTTTCGCCAGTCAGTGGTTTTCGCGTGATCTTTAGATTTCTTAGCGCAGTGGCGAAGTCGCCAAGCGTCAGCCGATGCATGCCAGCGATTCGGGCCTCCAGGCGGGGCCCCAATCGGCCGCGTTGTTTGAGAACAGTGCGGCAGATCTGTCGTAGCGTTTCTGTTGGCAGGTAGTCAAACCGGATCTTGAGTTCAAAGCGGCGCAGGCAGGCAGGATCCAGCGAATCCAGTCGGTTGGTTGCCGCGAGCAACAGTCCATCGAACCGCTCGATCTGCATCAGAAGTTCATTGACCTGAGTAATCTGCCACGGTTGCGAGGCCGCTTCGCGGTCGCGAAGCAGGCTGTCGGCCTCGTCCAGCAGCAGTACCGCTCCCTGGCTTGAGGCGCGATCAAACAGCCCGGCGATGCTGCGCTCGGTCTGGCCGACGTAAGCACCGAGAATCTGCGAGGCTGGTTGGCTGAGCAGCGGCCGGTCAAGCCATCTGGCGAGCTCTCTGGCCAACGCGGTCTTGCCCGAGCCCGGTGGGCCGTGAAGCAGCACCCGGACCGGCCCGGGCTGGAAGTCTGCGATCAGTCCTGACAGTTGCCGAACATCGGGTTTGGTCGGCAACCAGTCGACCCGCCAGGGCAAGTCAACCGTGTCCGTGGTCGTGGAAATCGACAGGGGCTTGCCTCCTGATGCCTTTAGGTGTCCGTCCACGACATCGGCAAACAGCCGAGTCGTTTCCCTGGTCCCCATTGGTCGGGCCGCATCGGTAACTTCGGCTGCATTCCTGATCAGGGCTGTACTGACATGGCCGCTTTCTGCTGCCTGCTTCAACCACCGCCTGCACACGGGCAACTGGCCGACCTGGTCGAGAAAGATGGCGCTCAGCCGCTCGGCGCGCAATCGTGGCATTTCGCAGACGATGCGAAAGCGACGCAAGATCGCCGGATGGACCTGGTTGATGTTGTTGGCGACCCAGATGCAGGGGACACGGCTTGTTTCCAGTACGCGGTTGACCCAGCCCTTGTCCCAGCTTTCGGTGTCGCGATTGATCGCCAATCGTGACCAGCCCAGAACCTGGTCGGCCTCGTCGAAGAGTATCAGGGAATCTGATTGACCGGCCAGCAGACTCTGCCCGAGCTGAAAGCTGAGCAGACGCTCATGCGGCTTGAGTGGATATTCGCCCGCTTGGGTTTCGGGTACTTCCCTGAGTTTGAGTTTCAGCTTGGCCGCCAACGCCCGGACCAACTGGGTCTTGCCGGTGCCCGGTGCGCCATGAATCAGCAGCTGGGCTGCGGGAGAACGGGGTCGCGCAATAAATCCGGAAACAGCTTTGCTGATCATTTGCAGGGTAGGATCGTCAATGTCGAAATCTTCCCAGCGGCAGACTGCGTCCGGGGCGGGCCGGGAACACACCGACAGCAGTTTTTCATCCGTCAGCGCGCAGCAGAGCAGGCTGGCGGCCAGCTGCGGCTGCAGGCTCGCCGTGGGCAGACCGCATCGACGCCTTTCGTCGCGGATCACCACCAGCCCCAGTTGATTCAGCTTTCCCGAGGGGTTCAGGCAGTCCAGCAGCAGACGTTCGGGCAGCCCCGTGGCAATCGCGAAGCACTGGGCCTGATGGGCGACCAGCCCCTGCTCGATGCTGGAGCGCAGAAGTTCCCGGAACCACTTCACGCCGGTCTCGATCGCCAGGCAGGCGAGCGCCGCGTTTTCTGCATTGCTCAGCCTGAATCGCTCCGCCAGATAAACCAGGTTGTCGCCCAGTTGACAATGCAGCGGCGGACACTCGGCAATCCGTTGACGGAGTGCTTGCTGCAGCCGATCAGGATCTGCCAGGATGGCCGCAAGCTCATCGAAGTGTTCGACTCCCGGGGCCAGGTCGAGCTGCCGCAGGACTTCCTGCGCGTGGAAGTTGCTTCTGACCATTGGTCCAATGCCGATCAGGACACGCAGTGACCAGATACGGGCCAGATTGATGACGGGGTGATTTCTGCTAGAGCTTACTGGCGCTGCCCGGCTTTTCGTTCCGTAGTCGATACTGAGCAAGGTCTGCCTCTCCGCTTGATCCGTCAGGCAGCCTATGCCAAAGTGGCGACAAATTTTGTCGCCACTTTGCGGGAAATTTTCCTCATGTCTGATACCAGTCTTCGCCTGCTGACCTTGCTGAAGCTGATTCCGCGGCGTGATCCGGGTTTGAGCGTTGCCGAGCTGCAGCAGGCCCTGGATGATCGGGGTTTCGATATTGGCAGGCGTTCGATCGAGCGGGACCTGGTGCGATTGTCCAGCCTGTTTCCGATCACCAATGATGAGGGTCGTCCCTTGCGCTGGTTCTGGGCAAGGGACGCAGCCGGCGTTTCGCTGCCCGGTCACGACCCATTCTCGGCGCTGACCTGGCAGCTGATCGAAGATCACCTCAAAAAGCTGCTGCCGCGGGCCTTGCGCCAGGAGGCCGAGCCACGATTTCGCGAGGCGCGCGAGTATCTCGCTGCTGACCATGGTCGGCGGTTTCGGCGCTGGCGGGACCGGGTGCGCATTCTGCCGCGCTCGCTCACCCTGAAGCCGCCGGAGCTAAATCGAGACGTGATGGATGCGGTTTACGACGGTCTGCTGCTCAAGCGCCAGGTTCGCATCCGCTATCGCCGTCGCGGGAGCGAGCGCGGCAGGTCCTTCCATGTGCATCCGCTGGCCCTGGTTCTGCGTGACGGGGTGTGTTATCTGGTAGTGACCGTGGATGACTTCAGCGATCTGCGTCAGATAGTGGCCCATCGAATCGCCTCGGCAACCCTGACCGACAGGCCGGCAAATGAACCGGCTGGCTTCGATCTCGATGCCTACATCCATCGCGGCGGGTTCGACTATTCCGATGGCGAGTGTATCGAGCTGGTTCTGCACATGGACGCCTATGTTGCTCAGCACCTGGCCGAAACACCGCTGTCGGACGATCAGCAGCTCCGAGAGCTGGGCGATGACCGCGTCGAGATTCGCGCATCGGTACTGGATTCCATGCAGCTGCGGTGGTGGCTGATGGCCTATGGCAGCAATCTGGAGGTGATTGCGCCAAGGGGTGTTCGACTTGCCATGCGCGAGGAGTTCCGGCGGCTGGCCGCCCTGTATGCCTGAGCCAGCGCCGTCTGGTGCCTTGGTGAAGCCGACGCCCGAAGTGCTTGCAGGCAAGCCTACTTGCCGATCAGGTAGTCACGGTCGTCGAAGCTGCGCACCCATTCGGGTCTGAGCAGGATCAGGGTGGTCATGATGGCGCCGTTGAGGAAGCCTTCGGGGATCAGCACCAGCGGCAGGAACACCAGGTATTCGCGGGCCACGGTGGCCATCGGGTAGATCCCCAGCAGTACCAGCAGCAGGCCTCCGGTGACGATCACGGCGCCGATGACCAGCATGGATGAGAAGTGGGCGGCGGCCAGCAGGTAGACGAACAGGTGGCGGGGCATCAGGCGGTAGATGACGCCGTGCAGCCAGCTGGCCAGGCATACCGGCAGTACCACACCGAGCAGGCCATTGAAAGCCATGGCCTGCCAGTCGCCATTGAGGGCCGTGGTCAGCACCAGGGCCACCAGGCCGCCGACCAGGGCCAGTCGCCAGCCGAATACCAGCACCATGGTGGTCAGGCCGAGCAGGTGAAACTCAAGCCCGGGCAGGGCGCCGGCGCGCAGCCACCACAGGCCGGCCAGCAGGACCACACACAGGCTGAACAAATGGTGCAGGCGATTGATCGTCAGCAGCTGCCAGGGAGCCCCCAGCAGCTGCCAGACAAAGATTGCGGCCAGTACCGGAAATGCCGGTCCGGAAAGCCACAGCGGCAGCAGCTCGGAGGGAATCATCATGGCGCGACCGCGACCCTGTTAGAAGACATATTGCTGAATGTAACCGGACCGGATACCTGCCGCGTGATTGCCATGTTGGCCTGGCGATTGAATCAACGGGAGGCAGGCAGCTTGCCGGCATGTCCCGGACCTTCAGGGTCTTTTTCTGGCTGGCCTTGCCGCGCGCCTTTTTTGGGAGATGACGATGTTTGCTCGCGGGACGCGGATCCTGGGCTGGCCGCCTGGAGTCGAACCCATGGCGCCTGTCCGATCAGGCCCGGTGGGGCGATGCGGTGCAGCAGCGTATCGCAGTTGGGGCAACGCTCGGCCTCGGCCATGCTGGTCATTCTATGCCAATCAGGCCTGGCGATTTGCTGCTGCGGTCCCGTGCAGGCAAGGCTTGCTGGAAATGATGTCGATCAAGTAGCCCGCGCTGTTTCTGCGCTAGACTTGTGCTTATGAACGCGCTGCGTCGACTCGGCAGTC
>SKQS01000212.1 GCA_007118895.1 Wenzhouxiangella sp. | reverse complement strand
GTCGCCGCAATCCGGCAACTGATGGAGGAGACATCCCGCCATGTCAGGCAGCAACTGCCCAGGATATACAGCCACGAACTGATGCAGGTGATCTTCGAGCAACCCTATTGCCGCATCGCCTCCCTGGTCGAACGCGATATCGCGAAGCGTCAAACCGCTTCGGTCTATCTCAAGGCGCTCGTTGACGTCGGCGTACTGGAAGAACGGCAGGAAGGCCGCGAAAAGCTGTTCGTCCACCCGAAGCTGATGCGGCTGATGACCCAGGAAGGCAACGAGATCATCCCCTACTCTGCGGCCTGACCAACTTCGTTTTTTTGCCCGACCGCCTCAGCACCATTGGGAAATCAGCGCTGACCTTGCCCATCGGTAGCCCGGTCTCGACCCGGAGTTCATGAACTCATCAATTCAAGGCGCTGACAATATCGGTTGCCGAGAAATCATCGCCCATGAACAACAACGGATTACCGGCGGCACGCGCCAGGGCGTAGGCAAAACATCGCCAAAGTTGAGACCGACCGGGTGCCGGCCCTTGCCATAGTCCAGGAAAGCCTGACGGGCCAGTTGTCCCTGTTCCAGTGTCACCGGCTCGACGATGACCAGTGCCGGTCGACGATGCCGTCCTGCCTGATTGAAACATTTCACGGAAAAATACCTGACTCGATAACAAAGCATTATTTTCAATAGCTTGCCGCGATTTATCTTTTCAGATATCTTTGCATTAATCTTTCCAGAGTGGCTGATATGGAAGATCTGTACCGCATACTTCGGCGCCAGGGCCCGATGTCGGGGGCCGCGCTTACGCGCCAGCTCGGCATCAGCCCCGCCACCTTGTCGCGCCGGGTTCGAGCCGCCCGCGGGCAGGTTGTGCGCATCGGGCGAACACGTGGCGCCCGCTACGGCCTGGAGAACGAGATTCCAGGCGTCGGTGCCCGGTGGCCGGTTTGGGAGATCGGCGCTGACGGCAAACCGAAGGAAAGGGGTGAGCTGCACTGGCTGCATGGCCCGGCCAGCTACTGGGAAACCGAACCCGGGCAGGGCTTGGTCCACGACGGCATGCCGCCGTTCATTGCGGACATGGCGCCACAGGGATTCCTGGGCCAACTGTTTCCACGGCGCTTTCCGGAACTGGAGTTTCCTCCCCGCATTCGCGACTGGCAGGAACACCACGTTTTCCAGGCGGTGGTCCTGCGTGGCGAGGACATGCCGGGCAATCTCGTTATCGGCAATGTTTCCATGGATCGTTTCCTGCAGGCCGAAGCTCGAATCAGCTCGCCCGAAGATTACCCGGCCATCAGTCGTGAACTGGTCGAGCGCGGCAGTGGATCATCAGCCGCCGGCGAGTTTCCCAAGTTCACCGCGTTCGACGGTGAACACCACCTGCTGGTCAAGTTCACCGCCGGCGACGAGTCGCCTGCCGACCGGCGCTGGCGCGACCTGCTGTTGTGCGAACACCATGCCGCGACGACACTCGCCGATGCGGGCATCGAAAGCACGCTCACCCACCTCGTTTCGCAGGGAGGGCAACTATTCCTGGAAGTTCGTCGTTTCGACCGTGAGGGGGAACGCGGCCGCCATCCCGTCATCACCCTGGGTGCCATTGACGATGCCTGGTTCGGGCAGCGGGACAACTGGCCTCAGGCCGCACGACGACTGGCCGATCGGGGCTGGATCACCCCGGAAGAGCAACAGCGCATCCTGCTGCTGGAAGCCTTCGGCCAACTGATCCACAACAATGACCGCCACTTCGGCAACCTCGCCTTCTTCTGGGAGCCGACCGCAGAAACACCCCGACTGCAACTGGCGCCGGTCTACGACATGCTGCCAATGGCCCTTGCCCCGGCCGCCAACGGCATGCTGCCCAGGGCCGCACCGGAACCACCGGCACCCAGCGCGGCATTGCTGCCGGTCTGGGACCGGGCACTCGAACTGGCCAACCGGTTTCGATCACGGGTGGTCAGCGACGAGCACATCAGTCGAGATTTCAAGGTGCTGATCGACGAGATCTGATCGATTGTTGAACCGGCACCGACAGAGATCGAATTCGCGTCGATTTCAGGTTTCTCGACCGTCGGGAATGTAACCCCGACCTACCCTTTTTTGTTTGGCTCTTCACGGGCAGAGCCTCGTCTCCTGTGGTCAGGATACAAATGGCCGTCCACTCAGGATGCAATTGGACGGTCGGCGGGGGTCTACCCCAGTGTTGCATAAATTTTCGGGCTGGAGCCGTTGCGCGTGTTTCCGAGGCCTGTACTCGCGTTGCCAATCCTCACGTAGGCTGAAGCTACGCTCCGGTTGGCAACACTCCGTGCAGCCCCCGGAAACACTACTCTCCGAGCTTCCAACTCCGAAAATCTATGCAACACTGGGGTCTACTCAGTCGCGCGATACCCCCAGGTTGTCCCACAGGAACTGGAAACACAACACCGGATTGCGGCCTGTTCAGGGGCTCATGTGGTGCTCCGGATTCTGGCAAGGGAAGAATGTTAACGACTTCGGCCAGCCGAATTCGTGCTTGCTTTTACCGATCGTTTGATCGTCACCAGTGCAATCCCAACGAGGATCACCAGGCCGCACAGGACCAGGCGCGGGGTAACGGGTTCGGCCAGCAGGAGGATGCCGAGAATGGCGGTGATGACCGGAACGCTCAACTGGCTGACCGCAGCGGTGCTGGTTTTCAGCTCTTTCAATGCGGCATACCAGATCACATAACCCAGGCCCGAGGCCAGGACGCCGGAGGTGACGGCGAGCAGGACGCCCGGCAGGTCGATGGACGCCCATTTGAGAAAAACCGCCGAGATCAAAAGCGCCGGCAGGCTGGCGCGGATGAAGTTGGTCGCGGTGGTCTGGACGGGATCACCCGTGCCCTTGGCCAAGAGTGTGTAAGCACCCCAGGCGACCCCCGCAGCAATCATCAGTGCTGCGCCAAGCAGCGGCGGAGCAGCCAGGCCCGGTAACAGCAACCAGACCAGCCCCCCAGTGGCCAGCAAGAACCCGGCCCACTGGCGCACCGACAGCGCTTCGCCCCGTGTAATGGCCCAGCCTATCATCGTGATCTGTACCGAGCCGAACAGCACCAGCGCACCGGTGGCCGCGGTCAGACTCAGGTAGGCCAGAGAGAAGGTCAGTGCATAGGCCAGCAGGGCCACGGCGGGCAGCCAGCTGCCACTGGCCTCGACGGCTCGCGCTCTCGCACGAACGATCAACCACAAGACGACGGCGCCAGAGACCAGCCGCAGCGTCGTGAACGACACCGGGTCGATCCCGGTTTCAGTCAGCGCCAGGCGCGCCAGGATGGAATTGGCGGCAAAGGCGGTCAGCGCCAATGCCGTCAGGCCCAGAATCTGGAGGATTTTCACCGCCATATTGCTTTTCGCAGCATGCTTTCCTGCCCGCCAATGACTTCGATTGTCACGAAAACCCGCCTGCAGAGTCTATCTGGACGATGGTCAAGGTGATTCTCCTCGCAAACCGAATCCTGTCTTGACCGCTGGTAGCTGCGGCAGGTTGTTGTCGCCTGGCGGCAGCCGCGCATCTCCGACCGGGCGCCGGCTGGAGGCCAGTTCAAGGGTACAATTTCAAGGGTATAATCGGGCGGCACCTGGCAGTGCCTTTGAAGACTGAGTCAGCTGAATGAATTCCGAAGCCATACCCATCCGATACGTGGAGCCGGTGTTCCGGCCGCCCAGCGAGGGCCGCTCGCTGATCCTGCCGGTAACCGACGGCTGTTCCTGGAACCGCTGCACCTTCTGCGAAATGTATACCGCACCGCAGAAGAAATTTCGCGCCCGCGCCGAGGACGAGGTGCTGGCCAGCATCCGCCACAGCGGCCAGTACTTTGGCGACAGGGTGAAGCGGGTGTTTCTGGCCGACGGCGATGCGCTGGTGCTGCCCACTCACCGCTTGCTGCGCATTCTCCAGGCCGTCGCCGAACACATGCCGGCCGTCGAGCGGGTGGGCAGCTACTGCCTGCCACGCAATCTCAGACGCAAGTCGGTCAGCGAGCTTACCGAGCTGCGCTCGGCGGGACTTGAGATTGCCTATGTCGGCGCCGAATCGGGCGATGACACGGTGCTTGAGCGGGTCAACAAGGGCGAGAGCTTCGCCTCCACTGTCGAGGCGCTGGACAAGCTGGTTCAGGCCGGCATTACCCGCTCGATCATGATCCTCAACGGTCTGGGCGGACAGCTCCACTCCGATCAGCACGCCGACAACTCGGCCCGGCTGGCCAACACGACCCAGCCTGAGTACCTGGCCACCCTGGTGGTCAGCTTTCCGATGGGCGAGCAGCGCTTCCGCACCGGCTACCCGGAATGG
>SKQS01000197.1 GCA_007118895.1 Wenzhouxiangella sp. | reverse complement strand
TTTTGCGACCGAGCAAGCCGGAAGCGTAGCTCACCCTACGGTGAGGACTTGCGACCGAGCAAAAGCCAGCAGATGCGGGGCCTGAGGGCGTTGCAGTAGAAGGCGTCATGAATAAGGGAGGTTCAACCCAAACAAACCAGGTCCAGGCCAGGAATCATTTCAAAATCGCGCTTGTTGCGGGTCAAAAATCCGAGCCCGTGCTGAATTGCCTGAGCCGCCAGCCACAAATCCTGCACCCGCGGTCGTGGAAAGCGCCCGGCTTTTCCAGCCAGATAGCCGGCAATATCGCCAAACACCTCGGCCGTCGCGCCATCAATCACCAGCAGCGGTTTGCGCGCCATGCGGCGGTAGCTTGCCAGCCGACGCTGTCGAACATCCGCATCCCTCGCCAGTTCGATTCCGAGCTTCAACTCGGCCAGCGTCAAGGGCGAAAGCCAAACCGGCTTATCTCCGGTGAAGCTTGCGACATCGCCCGGACCGAGCCGCCCCTGCTCGACATCAATCCAGATACAGGTATCAATCAGGAATCCCATGGATCGCGTAACTCATCGCTCAAGCGCTCATGCCCGCGACGCGCATCTTCCAGCCACTGATCCCCGGCACGTTCCGGCAACACTCGGTAGAGATCGGCCATCACCTCCTGGGCCGTGCGCCCTTCCGGCACCGGGGACAGTTTGACCACCGGCCGCTTGCCCCGTTCGACAATATATTCCTCACCGGTCTCACCGACCCGATCCAGCACCTTACGCAGATTGCGCGCAAACTCAGTCGCCGAAACCTTCTGCATAAGCCACCTCCTGAAGCCACAATTACATAGAATCATACCCTATCAGATTTTGCGCGCAACAGAAAACGGCTGCAAAAACTCCGAGGCAATTTCAGGCGCCCGAAATGCGCACGCTCTGCATCCCAACAGAAATTCGCTAAACTGCCCGCATGCGCCTGAATCAACGAAGCCAGCAAGTCATCCGGGAAACGGTAACCGAGGTCTTTGGCCCGTCGGCTCAAGTGTTGCTCTTCGGGTCTCGCCTGGACGATCAAGCACGTGGCGGCGACATTGACCTGCTGGTCAAGCTTGGCCAGCCTGACCCGGATGCCCGCCGCAAGGAGCTGACGCTGATCGCCCGCCTTCAACGTCGCCTCGGCGACCAACCAATTGACATCCTGCTAATCGAACCCGGCGAGCGACTCAGCGCCATCCAGAACATCGCACTCGAACAAGGCGTTCCGCTATGAGTGCTCAGTTGGCTCGACAACGTTTCATCGACACCTTTCGAGTCGTCGACCGTGAACGGCGCCACCTGGAATACAGCTGTGAAAAGCTTTTCTCAGGCAATCTGACCCCCGACCAATTGACGCGCCTGGATGATCACCCGGAACTGGCTGAAACCATCGAGGCTTTCGCCTCCCGCTTTGGCCGAATGCAAGACACCATGGCCGGCAAGCTCTTCCCCCGATTCCTGCAGGCCCAAGCCGAACCCACCGGCACCCAGCTGGAAACCTTGAACCGACTGGAAAAGCTCGGCCTGCTCGACGACGTCGAACAATGGCTTGAAGCCCGCGCGCTGCGAAACCGGCTGGTTCACGAATATGTGGAAAATATGGACCAGTTCAAACATGACCTGGAACTAGCCAGGGACTACACCAAAATGCTTACAAAAACCCATCAAAAAATCGGCGATTACGCCCGTAGAACCCTGAACATCCCGTCCTGGGAACCAGAAAGCCCCTGACCACCCCACCTTGGCCAAGACCACACGAACCCGGAACGCCTAACCCGTCCTTACCCGCCAACTGCGAACTGCCCACTTTTCTTTACCCGAAACCAACCAAAACTCCCGAACTGACGCCGTGAAAAACAGGTAGAATTCACGCTCCTTTTCCGTCCCAGCTCCCCGCCAAGTGTCCACCGCAAAGCAGATCCGCGTCCTGCTGCTGTTGCTGCTGCTCACGCCCCTGGTCTTCCTGGCGTTCTGGGAATATGACCCGGCGCCGGACTGGAAGCGTACCCTGATCGTCGGGCTCTATCCGCACAACGCCGACGGCAGCGAGGCCGTGGAGTCCTGGCTGGCGGCCATGGAGCCGGAACACTACCTGGCCATCGAAGACTGGCTGGCGGAGCAGGCAAGCCGCTACGAACTGGCCATAGCCCGGCCGTTCGAGTTCCGCATCGGTCAACCCATTGCCGAGGCGCCCTCGCCTCCGCCGGCCAACGGCACCTTTCGACAGCGGATTCAGTGGGCCATCAGCCTGCGCTGGTGGTACTGGACCTTTGACCGCCAGGGCCTGAAACCCGACGTTGTGCTGGTGGCAGGCTACGTTGCCAGCGGCGGCACCGCCGTGGACCTGCACTCCATCGGCATGGCCAGACCGCGACTGGGCCTGGCCCGTCTGCTGGCCCTGGACGATCGCGAGCAGGCCAGCTTCAACAACGTCATCCTGGCCCACGAACTGCTGCACACCGTCGGCGCCAGCGACCTGTACCACCTCGGCACCGGCCACCCGCTGTTCCCCCAGGGCTACGCCGAACTCGACCGTGAACCACGCTACCCGCAGCAAAAGGCCGAGCTGATGGCGGTGGGTATTCCGCTGGCGGAGGACAAGACGCGTCCTGCCGCCACCCTGCAAGAAGCGACAATAGGCACCTATACCGCCCGGGAGATTGGCTGGCGTTAAGGGCACACTGGCCGGACCCAACACCTCTTGAGCTATCTGCTTTGCATTTCCAGGTGCCAGCGATTACGCTTCCGGGCCTGACATCTGCCGTGCAAGGACCAAGGTAAGTGATTACATCCGGGGGCAATCGTAGCCGTCAGCTACTCAATCCTCAGCAGGCGATCGCCTACGCCTTGCTGGTAGTCGGCCTGCTGCTTGTACACGCGGTCTATCAACTCGGCTATGGCACGCCCGTTCACTTCGATACCGAACCCAATCTGCTCGGTCTCGAAGCCATCGGCAACCTGCAGTCGGCCCTGTTCTTCGTTTTCGGCGGAGACGCCGGCCCATCCGGGCGACCCGTTTCCCTGCTTACTTTCCTCATCAATGCCCCGGCGTGGCCACTGGCTCCGGATGACCTGCTTAGAGTCAACTTTCTGATACATCTGCTTAACGGCGCTCTGCTTTGCTGGGCGGCATTTCTCCTGGCATCCAGGCTGGTCGACCGCGACCGGGCTGCACTCGCCGCTGCCGTTGCCGCCTGCCTCTGGCTGGCCTTGCCAATACTGTTGTCTAGCAGCCTATTGATGATCCAGCGCATGACCGCGCTGGCCGCAACGCTCGTTCTACTCGGCGTCATTGGCCATCTCAAGGCCCGTGAGCTGTTCCAGTTGAGTCCACGACGGGGCTATATTGCGGTCACCCTGAATCTCGGTCTGTTCACCGCACTGGCTGTCCTGGCCAAGGAGAACGGAGCAGTCCTGCCCGTGCTCATTCTGCTCATTGAAAGGATCCTGTTCCGCTCGTCACCGGGAACGGACGCTGCCTCCTGGCGTCGCTGGCAGGGCATCTTCCTGTTACTGCCGCTGGCATTGATTTCCGCCTACCTTCTCTGGCAGCTGTGGTGGCCCGAGCCCGCGGTGCTGAGGAGAGAGATGCAGGGTTACGAACGGCTGATGAGCCAGTTCGTCATTCTCTGGCAGTATCTGTTCTACACTGTGGTTCCACTGGACTCCGGCATCGCACCATTCCAGGACAATCAGCCGCTCAGATCTCGTCCCGACCTGGCCGTCATAGCCGCCGTCACCGGATGGGCAGCTGCTGGCTGGCTGGCCTGGGCATGGCGGCGGTCGCGGCCGTTGCTGGCATTCGCGCTGTTGTGGTATCTGGGCGCCCACCTGGTCGAGTCGACCACGGTGCCGCTGGAGCTATACTTTCAGCATCGCAATTACCTACCGCTGATGGGGCCATGTTTTGCGCTGGGCATTGCCATCATGCAGTCGGATATAAGACTGAGATTGCCGCTGCTGGGCGTTGCACTGCTGTTCTTCTGCTTCAGCCTGTGGATGCTGGCCCAGCATGCAGACCGTTGGAGTGATGGCCTGACAGCGGGAGAACTCTGGTACCAGTCCAACCCCGACTCCAGCCGTGCTGCGAGCTTCCTGATACGGCAGCAATTGGAAGCGGGCGAACCAGCAAGTGCTCTTGAAACAAGCCAACAGGCCGCGGCACAGACTTCCGATATCGAGTATTTCGAACTCCTGCAAGTCTGGCTGGCCTGTGAACATACTGAGCTGCTCGAAACACACGATTTGCCCGATAAAACAGAGGTCATCAAACGACTGCCCCAGGCCCGCTTTTCGCTGGGCCTGGTATCGAC
>SKQS01000255.1 GCA_007118895.1 Wenzhouxiangella sp. | reverse complement strand
TCGGCCCAGATGCCGGTGCCGGCGCCGCCGTCAATCGGCGCCTCCAGCTACATCCTGGTTGACTTTCACTCGCAGGCCGCGATCGCCGAGCTGGCTGCCGACGAGCGCCTCGAGCCGGCCAGCATCACCAAGCTGATGACCTCCTACGTGGTCTTTCAGGAAATCCAGCGCGGCAATCTGGCCCTGGATGAGGAGGTCCTGATCAGCGAGAATGCCTGGCGCACGCCCGGGTCCCGGATGTTCGTCGAGGTTGGTCGCCGGGTGACGGTCGAGGACCTGCTCAAGGGCGTGATCATCCAGTCCGGCAACGATGCCAGCGTGGCGCTGGCCGAGCATGTTGCCGGCACCGAGGCGGTGTTTGCCAGCATGATGAACGAGGAGGCCAGGCGATTGGGCATGGTCAATACCCACTACACCAACGCCACCGGGCTGCCGGACGAGAACCTGCATACAACCGCGCGCGATATCAGCCTGCTGGCTATCGCCCTGATCCGCGACTTTCCTGATTTCTACGGCTGGTATTCCGAGCGCGAATTCACCTTCAATGACATTCGACAGCACAACCGCAATCGACTGCTCTGGCGTGATCCCTCGGTTGACGGTCTGAAGACCGGTCATACCTCATCGGCAGGTTACTGCCTTGTGACCTCGGCTCGCCGCGAGGGCATGCGCCTGGTCAGCGTGGTAATGGGCACCGACAGCGAGGATGCCCGCGCCAGCGCCAGCCAGGCCCTGCTCAACTACGGTTTCCGCTTCTTCGAGACCTACCAGCTTTACGAACGCGGCGAAATGATCAGCCGTGAGCGGGTGTGGAAGGGTCGAAGCAACGAACTCGAGCTGGTGGTAGAGCAGCCGCTGTTCGTGACCATCCCGCGCGGCCGCTATGATGCGCTGCAGGCGGAGCTGGAAATTCGCCGTCAGCTGGAGGCGCCGATCGCCGCCGGCGAGCAGGTTGGCAACCTGACAATACGGCTTGATGGAGCCAGCGTGGCCGAGACGCCATTGCTGGCCGCCGAGCAGGTCGACCCGGCCTCCTGGTTCGGTCGTGTCACCGACGGCTTCCGGCTCTGGGTGGGCGGTCTGTTCGGCAATGACTGAAGCCGGCCTGGCTTTCCCCTGTCGCTATCCGGTCAAGGCCTTTATCCGGACTGGTGCCGAGGCCCGTCGGGCCGTGCTCGAGGAGATTGCCGCCCGCGCCGAGTTCGATCCGGCCCAGGTGCGCTATCAGCCCAGTCGACGCGGCCGCTATGAAAGCATCACCGTGATCGTCAATGCCCGATCACGCAGCCATCTCGAGGCGGTCTACCGCCAACTGAGAAAGCTGGATGCGGTGGTCATGACTTTATAAGCCGATCGCACTGGCATCCTGATGATCACCGGCGTATCCTCGAACGTTGATCAGAAATTGGCCGTGAAACCGAACGCCATGCGCCGCCTTGTTGTCCGCCAGCTTGCCCGCCAGCCTTACCAGCCGGTATGGCAGGCGATGCGGGATTTTACCGATGCTCGCCGGCCCGACTCGGCCGACGAGCTGTGGCTGGTAGAGCACGAGCCGGTGTTTACCCAGGGCCTGGCCGGCAGGCCCGAACACGTGCTCAACGCGGGTGACATTCCGTTGATCCAGACCGATCGCGGCGGGCAGGTGACCTACCACGGCCCCGGCCAGCAGGTGATATATCCCCTGCTGGACCTCGAACGTTTGGGCCTGGGGGTGCGCAGCCTGGTCTGCCGGCTCGAACAGATCGTCATTGACCTGCTGGCCGGTGACGGCATATCTGGAACGAGGCGTGACGGCGCCCCCGGGGTATTTGTCGGTCAGGCCAAGATTGCCTCGATAGGATTGAAGGTGCGCCGGCAGTGCAGCTACCATGGCCTGGCATTCAACGTCGACATGGATCTGGAGCCGTTCGATCGGATCAATCCCTGCGGCTTTGCCGGGATGGAGATGACCTGCTGGGCCCGGCACAGCGAGCAGGCGAGCATGGCGCGGGCTGGTAAGGAGCTGACTGCGAGATTGTTCACGGCGCTGGGCTATGATCGAATGCCGATGGAAGCGGACGCCAATAGGCCCGTCACCGTTGAATACGTTGAAAACTTCTGACGAAACAACCGGTCTGATGCAGTTATGAAAAGTTTCAATCGTGTCTTTGCCACACTGATTCTGGCGCTGGTTCTCACGCCGCTGCTGCTGCTGCCAGGCGCTGGTGCAAAAATTATCGATGCCGAGCATGGCCAGCTCCGGCCCAGCGCCGAGCAGCGCTTCGCCAGCCGTCTGGCGACTCGCTTCTTCTCCGGTTATCACTATCACCGGGAGAATCTCTCCCACGTTACATCCGAGCGCATTTTCGATCAGTATCTGCGGGTGCTTGATCCCAACCGGGAGTATTTCCTGGCCAGTGATATTCGCGATTTCGAGCGTTACCGCGATCATCTGGAAGAGGCGCTGAGAACCTCCGAACTCGAGCCGGCTTTCGAAATTTTCAATCGTTACGTGCGTCGGGTGGGTGAGCGCGCCGAGCATGCCCGCTCGCTTTTGAACGAGACTTTCGATTTCACCGTGGACGAAAGCTACCAATTCGACCGCAGTGAGGCCGACTGGGCGGCCGATCAGGCCGAGCTTGACGAGATCTGGCGCAAGCGGGTCAAGAATGACTGGCTGCGGCTGCTTCTGGCCGAGCGTGAGGCCGAGGACATTGTCGAGACGCTGACCAACCGCTACAACAATCTCGAACGCCGGGTGCGCAACTTCAAGAGCGAGGACGTTTTCCAGTTCTTCATGAATGCCTATGCGCGCACCATCGAGCCGCATTCGGCCTACATGTCACCGCGCAGCGCAGAGAATTTCGAAATTTCGATGCGGTTGTCGCTTGAGGGTATTGGCGCCTTGCTGCAGCAGGAAAGCGACTACACCACGATTCGTGAAATCGTGCCCGGTGGCCCGGCTGATCTTGATGGCCGTCTCAAGGAAGGCGACCGCATTGTCGGTGTCGGCCAGGGTGAAGAAGGCATCGTCGATGTCGTCGGCTGGCGGCTGGACGATGTGGTCGATCTGATTCGCGGACCGCGCGAGACCACGGTCAATCTCGAGGTGCTGCCGGCCGAGACCGGCCTGAACGGCCCGCCGCAGATCATCGATATCGTGCGCAATGAGGTGCGCCTGGAAAATCAGGCCGCCACCGGTGAAATGATCGAATTGCCAATCGGCGATGAGGTCCGGCGCATCGGCGTTATCCAGGTACCCGTTTTCTATGTCGATTTCCAGGGCCGGGCGCGCAACGAGCCCAATTATCGGTCCAGCACCCGCGACGTGCGCCGAATCATCAACGAGCTGCGTGAGGAAGGCATGGACGGCCTGGTGCTCGACCTGCGCGGCAATGGCGGCGGCGCGCTGGTCGAGGCCACGACCATGACCGGTCTGTTCATCGATGAAGGCCCCGTGGTCCAGGTTCGTGATTCCAGCGGTCGGGTATCCATCGAGGCCGATCGCGAACCCGGCATGGCCTGGGACGGGCCGCTGGCGGTCCTGGTCAACCGGCGAAGTGCTTCGGCCTCGGAGATTCTGGCCGCCGCGATCCAGGATTACGGACGCGGTGTGGTGCTCGGCGAGCCGACCTTCGGCAAGGGTACGGTCCAGAACCTGATCAACCTTGACGAGATTTCGCGCGGAGAAAATGCACGGCTCGGGCAACTCAAGCTGACCATGGCGCAGTTCTACCGTATCCACGGTGGCTCGACCCAGTCCAAGGGCGTGGTGCCGGACATTCTGCTGCCCTCGGCCGGCGACCCGGCCGAATACGGCGAAAGTGCACTGGAAAACGCCATGCCGTGGACCTCGATCGATCCGACCGAGTTCACGCCGGTTGCCGATCTGTCGCCCTTGCTGCCACTGGCTGAACAACGCCATCTGGCGCGTCGCGAGCAGCACGAGGACCTGGTATCGCTGATCGAGGATCTGGCCGAGTGGGAAGCGGTCAGTCAGCGAGACAGCGTATCGCTGCTGGAGTCGGTTCGCCGCGAGGAAATGGCCGCTGGCGAAGAGCGTCGCCGCAGCAGACTGGGTCTTACTCACACCCCGGGCGATGTCGATAGCGACGAGGGCGAGCCCGAGCACGACGAAGCGCCGGATGTGCTGCTCAACGAGTCGGCCCGCATACTTGCCGACCTGATCGATCTCGACCGCGACCAGCACTTGCTGGCCCACCGGGGGAACCTGGTCACCAGCGCCGTGGATTGACGCCTGACCGTGACCGCCACCCGACGGGAAGCCCCGATGGTGGCCCGGGTCGCGGTTGCGGTGCCCCTGCCCCGACTGTTCGATTATCTGCCGGCCGGTGACCGTGCGCTGCCGCCGGCCGGGTCGCGGGTACTGGTGCCGTTCGGTCGTCGTCGCCTGATCGGGCTGGTCTTCGATCACCATCGAGCCACATCCGAGCCGTCTGCCCTGCGATCGATCGAGCGGGTACTCGATGAAGCCCTGATCGACAGCGCGTCGATGGCATTGTTCGACTGGTGCATGCGCTATTACAGCCTGCCACCGGGCGAAGCGGTTAATTTGCTGCTACCGGGCGCGCTCCGACGCATCCGCCCGTTTCGCCAAGCGCCCAGCAAGTGGTTGGCCGTTTCCGAGGCCGGCAGGAACGCTCGACCGGTGCGTGCGCCCAGGCAACAACAGGCGCTCAAGCTTTTGGCCGAAGACATCATGACCCGACAGCAGCTGGAAGCTGCCGGGGTGTCCGCGGCCAGCCTGCGAAACCTGCTGGACAAGGGCTGGGTCGTCGAGGCTGATCCTCCGCCACCGAAGCCCGAGCCCGGTCCAGAGCTCAATGTCGAGCAGCGTACTGCGACCGCCGCGATCCTGGCGGCTCGTCATCGCTTCGAGCCGCTGCTGCTGGCCGGCGTGACCGGCAGCGGCAAGACCGAGGTGTACCTGCAGGCCGCCCGGCATCTGATCCGGCGTGGTCGCCAGGTGCTGATCCTGATTCCCGAAATCGGGCTCAGTGCGCAGCTGATCCGGCGTATCGAGCGCCGTCTCGGTGTTCATGCCCATGTCTACCACTCCGACTTGAGCGAGGGAGAACGTCTTGCGGCATGGCAGGCGGCCGCCAACGGCAGCGCGCAGGTGTTGATCGGTACCCGCTCGGCGGTGTTCATGCCGTTGAAGTCTCCCGGGCTGATCGTTGTCGATGAAGAGCACGACAGCTCGCTCAAGCAATCCGATGGCGCTCGCTACCACGGTCGCGATGTCGCCGTGCTCAGGGCTCGCCAGCTGGGCATTCCGGTGGTGCTCGGCAGCGCCACGCCTTCGCTGGAAAGTCTGAACAACGCAAGGCTCGGCCGTTATCGTCAGTTGATCCTGGCCCGACGGGCCGGCAGCATGAACCCCCCTCGCTGGCGCATCAGCGACCAACGCGGCCGCCGACACAGTCTGGATTCGGGGCTACGTGAGGCCATTGGCCGTCATCTCGATGAAGGTGGCCAGGTACTGATCTACCGCAACCGGCGCGGCTATGCGCCGGTCATCCAGTGCGCCGAGTGCGGATGGCAGGCCGATTGCCTGCGCTGCACGGCGCACATGACCTGGCACCGACAGCTGCATTTGCTGGCTTGTCATCACTGCGGTTCGCAACGCCCGATGCCGCCACGCTGTCCCGATTGTGGCTCCCCTGATCTGCTGACGCTGGGCAGCGGCACCGAGCGGCTTGAGGAAACGCTCGCTGAATGGTTTCCCGAAACGCCCCTGTGGCGGGTTGACCGCGACAGCATGAGCGGCCGACACGATCTGGAAAAGGTGCTGACCAGCGTGCGCGAGGGACAGCCGTGCATACTTGTCGGCACCCAGATGCTGGCCAAGGGGCATCATCTGCCTGGGTTGACCCTGGCGGTGGTGCTGGAAGTCGATCAGGCGCTGTTCAGCGCCGATTTCCGGGCGTCGGAACGGCTGGGCCAGACAGTGTTTCAGGTTGCCGGCCGCGCCGGGCGAGGCGATCGTCAGAGCGAATTCATGCTACAGACCCGCCATCCCGAGCACCCGCTGATTCGGCTGCTGACCGGGGGAGACTATCAGCGCTTTGCCGACTCTCTGCTGGCCGAGCGATGCGAGGCTGAGCTGCCGCCGGCCGCAGCGCTGGCGCTGCTGCGGGCAGAATCTCACCGGCCGGAGTCGGCGCAGGATTTTCTCCATCAGGCCCTGCGCAGGCTGCGTGGCCGGCTGGAAGCGCATGGCCCGATGCCGGCCATCATGGCGCGACGCTCAGGTTACTGGCGCTATCAGCTGTGGATCCAGGCGCCTGACCGCAGTCGCCTGGCAACGGTGCTTCACCCCTGGTGGCTGGATCTGTTCGGACTCAAGAGCGCCGGCCGGGTGCGCTGGCACCTGGACATGGACCCGCTGGAGCTCTGAGCCCCCCGACCGCCGACCGGTTTCGAACGTCAGCGAATTTCGATTTCGTCGCGGTCAGACGAGATGGTCTGCTGGAATTGCAGGGTCTGACCACCTTCTTCCGAGCTCTTGCGCGGCGGCGGTGGATTGACCCAGATTACCCGCACCCCGCCGCGACGGGCGGTCTCGTTGACGGCGTGAACGTACTGCGTATTGACGTTGCGATCCTGGCTCGGCTCGCTGGTGGTGGCGCAACCGGACAGGGCAATGACAAAACCCACTGTCGTGATCGATGCAATCAGTTTTTTCATGATGGCCTCCATGAGATGAGAGGAAAAAATCCATCCCTCAACTATAGACTGCAACCTGGGGGTGAAAATTTCAACAAATTACTGTGTGATGGACCGCACGCTACTGGCCGGAGCGGGCGGCTCCGCCCCGACGCGGATCGGCGGCCGCTGCCGATCGACTGGCAGCATGCACGCCGCCAAAATATATGTTGCGCTCCGGCCACAGGCAGGCTTGATCGAATGCTTCGGCGAGCTCGCGTGGCGTGTCGTCTGGCCAGCCCTCGGGGGGCACTTCGATCGCCAGGCGGGCGTTTTCCAGGTGCAGTCGAGGGGCATGAATGGCCTCGGCCAGGCTCATATCGAAGTCGACCAGGTTGCTGATCACCTGGGTCAGTGCCGAACGGATGCGGTTGGAGCCGCCGCTGCCCAGCATGACCTGGCGCTCACCCTGGCGCATCATGGTCGGGGCCATCATCGAGGCCATGCGCCGATTGGTCGGCCATCGCTCGAATCCGTGGGCGTGCAGGTCCTCCTCGCCCAGCATGTTGTTGAGCATGACCCCGGTGCCGGGCAACACGAATCCCGACCCCTCGCCGTTGGAAAGGGTCAGAGCCACGGCCTGATCCTTGCTGTCAAATACGCTGATGTGGGTTGTACCCCGACTGGCCACCAGCCGGGGATCGGGCAGCTGACGATAGGCCGAGGTCAGCTGCGCGGTCGAGAGCAGGTTTTCGCTGCATTCGAGCTGGCGGCGAAGGCGCTCGGCCTCGGCAAGCGCCGAGCACAGCGCCTTGAGGTGGGATTCATCGCCGAAGCGGGCTGGTTCGGGCAGCTGGACATCCAGCATCCGGGTCGCCAGCGACACCATGATGCCACCGAAGGCCGGCGGCGGATTGGACCACAGGGTGGCATTGCGATAGCGCCAGCTCATGGGCGTTCGCCAGCACGCCTGGTAAGCTTCCAGGTCGGCCAGCCCGAGATGGCCGCCGTCCTCGGCCGATGCGGCCGCCAGCGCCTGGGCAATCTCGCCGCGATAGAACCAGTCCGGCCCCTGACAAGCCAGCTGATCGCAGAAATCGGCAAAGTCGGGATTGGCCACCCGGTCGCCGGTAGCCGGCAGCGATGCTTGCTGGTCAGCGAGGCCGAACAGGCGGGCGCTGGCAGGCGTTGATCGAACAATCGGCTCGAGGATCTGCAGCGCATAGGCCTGAATGTCGTTGAGCGTCACCCCATCGCGCGCTGCTGCGCAGGCCGGGCCTATCAACGCTTTCATTGGCAAGCTTCCGTGGCGCTGGTGCAGGGCAAACAGCCCGGCAACCACGCCCGGCGTGGCCATCGACCCCATGCCGACATGAAACTCCTGGGTATCGGTCCCGAAATTGCCGGTGATGGGGTAGAACTCGGCGTCTTCGGCACGGCGCGCCCGCGGTGTCTGGGTGAAGAAATCCAGCAGGCAGGGATCGCCCTGGCCCAGGTCGATCAGGGCATAGCCACCGCCGCCAAGCGAGCACAGCAGCGGTTCGGCAACACAGGCCGCCAGCGCCGCGGCAATCGCAGCATCGACGGCATTGCCGCCGCTTTCGAGGATTTCAACCGCGGCCGCGGTGGTGACCGGATGGCCAGTAGCGACCTGCCAGGGGTGTCTCATCCTCCCTATTTTGCCTTATGGCCCGGCTACTCGGGGCAACAGTGCGAGGACACTGCACGCTTGGCAAAGTGTGAGCCCGAGCACGGCAAGTCGACATTCAGCCTGATAGGGTAGTGAGCAATAATGAACGGCTGATCCAGCGACTTTTGAGGTATTGATATGGTTTGCCAATGGTTGTCACGGGGGATCAAGGGGATGGTCCTGGCCTGGTTCGCGTCAAGCGCGGCCCAGGCAGTTCCGCCTGATGTCACCCTGGAGCCGGCCCTGGGCGGTGCTTCCTTTTCCCAGCCGATCGCGTTGCGGCATGCCAGCGACGGCAGTGGCCGCCGCTTCGTCGTCGAGCAGGACGGCGTCATCCGGATTGTTGATGCGCAGGACCAGCTGCTCGGCACACCATTCCTGAACATCACCGCGCAGGTCAACAGTGGTCCCAACGAGGCCGGCCTGCTGGGTCTGGCCTTTCACCCCCAGTTTGCAAGCAACGGCCGCTTCTACGTGCATTACAACCGCAGCTCCAGCCCGCTGCTTTCCCGAATATCCGAGTTCCAGGTCAGTGATGTTGATCCGAATGTGGCCGATTCGGCCAGCGAGCGGGTTGTGATGGAGATCGTGCAGGATTTCGGCAATCACAACGGTGGCGATATTCATTTCGGGCCGGACGGTTACCTGTATATCGGCATGGGCGATGGCGGCAGTGGCGGCGATCCCTGCAACCGGTCCCAGACGCTGGATCCGGGCCAGATCCAGACCGGCGGCAGCTGCCGCAATGATCCCACGGTTACCCTGCTCGGCAAGATGCTGCGAATCGACGTTGACAACACCACGCCGGATGGCAGCAACAACCTGTGCGCGGCTGATTCTGACGGTTCGGCCGAGTACGCCATTCCGGCCGACAATCCCTATGTCGGTCAGTCAAATCGCTGCGGAGAGGTCTGGTCCTACGGCTTGCGCAATCCCTGGCGATTCAGTTTCGACCGCCAGACCGGGGACATGTGGATCGGCGATGTTGGCCAGAACCGCTGGGAGGAGATCAATTTCGAGCCTTTCGATACCCCAGGCGGACTGAACTACGGCTGGAACCTCTGCGAGGCCAGCTGGACCTTTCCGCCGACCACGCCGCCAACCCAGTGTGGGCTTTCCCATGCTTTCCCTGTTCTCGAGTACAACATTTCCGGCGTCGGCGAATGTGCGGTAACCGGTGGTTTTCGCTACCGTGGGCCGGTCATTTCGCTGCAGGGCTACTACATTTACGGTGACTATTGCAGCGGGCGTATCTGGTTCGCCAGCGAGACTTCGCCGGGGGAGTGGTCGTCCGAGCTGTTCGGTCAGTTGTCCGGCGGTTTCGGCAATCTGACCAGTTTCGGCGAGGATGAAGAGGGCAATGTCTACGTCGTGCGCGGGTCCGGCCAGGTTCTGATGTTCGAAGGCGAGACCAGCGACATCATTTTCATCGACGGCTTCGAGTCAGAACCGCCGCCGGAATAGGCGGCCCGATGCAAGGCTGGTCGGGTCAATCTGCCTTGGTGCTGATCAGGCGCTCGAAACGCTCGGCGGCGGCCATTCCGTCGCGATAGCCCAGCTCGATCAGCTCGCGGGTGAACTCGGCCTCGAACAGCAGGTAACTGGGCAGGCGCCCGGGCCCCCAGGCGCCGACCCCGCGAAACAGTGCGCGCACGCTGGCCGGCACGCGGTGGCGATGGCGGTCGGAGATTTCGCGCAGGTCCTGGCTCGGCCGAATGACCAGGCTGCGAATCGGCTTGAGCCGGCTGTCCGGCGACGGTGAGTCGCCGAGCAGGCGGTTGAGCCGTTCCAGGCGCTCGATATCGGCCTGCAGATGGTCCATGAAGATCACATCCAGCAGGTAGCCGCCGAGATCGCCAAGACTGGGATAGTCGACATCGACGACAGGCTCCGGGTCGGGCACCTCGTCGCGGGTGCCGATGATGACCAGCCGGTCGGCGCCGAGGCGGATCGCCGGGCTCAGCGGCGCGGTCATGCGCAGGCCGCCGTCGCCGTGAAACTCGTGCCCGATGCGGCGGGCAGGAAAGATCAGCGGCAGGGCAGCCGAGGCCAGCAGGTGATCAACCGTCAGCCGGGTTCTGCGGCCGCGCCGGCGGGTCCGGGTCCAGCGGCTGATATTGTCGGCCGCATCGAAAAAGCTGATCGCGGCGGCCGAGCTGTAGCCGGAGGTGGTGACCGCCACAGCCTGCAGATGGCCGCCGGCAATCACCTCGGGAATGCGTTCAAGCCGGGTCTGCTCGGCCAGCAACCGGCCCAGGGGCTGGTTGTCCAGCAGTGCCCGCGGGTTGCTGACGCCCAGTCCGCCCAGCGTCATCGCGGCAAGCCAGTGCAGTCCGGTGGCCATGTTGTGTCCCCAGCCGGTGCGATAGACCTGGTGACAGCGCAGCCCGCCCCAGAATCTTTCCAGCCGGCGCACACCGCGTGCGAACTCGTCGGCGTGGCTGGCCAGCACCGCGGCATTGATCGCGCCGGCCGAAACCCCGGTGATCACCGGAAACGGGCTGGCCGGACCGGGATGCAGGGCCGGTGCAAATTCTGCAATCGCCTTGAGTACCCCGACCTGGTAGGCGCCGCGCGCCCCGCCACCGGGCAGAACCAGTCCGCAGACCGTTCCGCCCGTGGTATTCACGATTCGAGACGGGATGTACTGATGGGGCGCGATTCAGCCGCCACTGCTCAGCACCATGGTCTCGTAGCCATTGTCCTGCAGTCGTCGACGGGTGCCGTCGGCTTCCCTGGCGTTGTCGAACGGTCCGACCCGAACCCGATGCCAGGTAGCGTCGTTGACGGTGACCTGGTGGACCTGGGCCACGACCCCGAGCAGGGCCAGCTGGGCGCGCAGCGCTTCGGCGTCGCCTGCGGCACGAAAAGAGCCGACCTGGAGTACGTAGGGCCCGCGACGTTCGGCGGTCTCGGTGCGTTCGCGCGCACGCTCCTCGATTTCCTGGCGCGGAACCACGACCTCGATTTCCGGTAACACGGTAAAGAAGTCGAACTGCCGACCGCGTACCGGTTCCTCGGTCTCGGCAATCGGTGGTTCGTCACGGCCGCTGGGCGTGCCCGGCTGGGCAGGGTCGTGGCGCGGCAGATAACCGCCGACCCAGGCCACGGCGGCCAGGCCCAGGCCGCACACCAGGCCGGCCATGAACCACGCCGGGCCTCCGCCGGGGCGCTGGCCTCGTCGCGCCTGACGCCGGCTCACATCTTCTCCGGGGCGCCGACGCCGATCAGCGTCAGTCCATTGGCCAGCACCTGGCCAACGGCGCCGACCAGGTTTAATCTGGCGTTGCGCAAGTCGTCATCATCCACCAGGAACACGCTGGCATTGTAGTAAGCATGGAACTGCGCTGCCAGCGAGTGGAGATAGTGTGCGATGCGGTGCGGCGCGCGGGCATCGGCAGCCGACTCGATCAGCTCGGGGTAGCGGGCGAGCTCGCGCAACAGCGACTGTTCGTGCTCGGACTCCAGCAGTCCGAGGGCGGCCTCGCCGATCGCCTGGTTGTGGCGAAGCCCGCGTTCCTCAAGCTGTCTGAACACGCTGTGGATGCGGGCATGGGCATATTGAATGTAATAGACCGGGTTTTCGTTGGCGCGTGACTTGGCTAGGTCGAGATCGAAATCCAGATGCTGTTCATGCGAGCGCATGACATAGAAGTAGCGAGCGGCATCATTGCCGACTTCCTCGCGCAACTCCCGCAGGGTGATGAACTGGCCGCTGCGGGTTGACATCTGGACCTTCTCGCCGCCGCGGTACAGGACGGCGAACTGCACCAGCTGGAAATCCAGCCGGTCGGGATCCTCACCGAGCCCGCGCGCGGCGGCCTTCAGACGCGGCACGTAGCCATGGTGGTCGGCGCCAAAGATGTACAGCGAGGTCCCGGAGCAGCGATCCAGCTTGTCGAGCAGGTAGGCAAGATCGGAGGCAAAGTAGGTGCTGCGACCGTTTTCGCGAACGACCACCCGGTCCTTGTCATCGCCCAGTTCGGTGGCCTTGAACCACAGAGCCCCATCCTTGCGGTACAGCCAGCCGGCCGAGTCGAGTCGCTTCAGTGCGGCTTCGATACGACCGGATTCGGTCAGCTGTCGTTCCGAGAACCATCGATCGAACTCGACACCGAACTCGGCCAGGTCGGTGCGGATGTCTTCGACCATGATATCCAGCGCGGCGGCAAAACAGGCCTGGTAACCCTGCTCGCCCAGCAGCTGGCGGGCCCGGTCGATCAGGGCATCGATGTGCTGTTCCTGGTCGCCACCGTGCTCTCCGTCGGCTGGCAGGTCTTCCTCTACCGCGACCCGGCCATGGCGCATGTCGTCGCCGTGGCGGGCGCGCACCGCTCGCGCGATTTCGATGATGTACTCGCCGCGGTAACCATTGTCGGGAAACCGGACTGTCTCCCCGCACAGCTCAAGGTAGCGCAGCCAGACCGAAACGGCCAGGATGTCCATCTGGCGCCCGAAGTCGTTGACATAGTACTCGCGCTGGACCGGGTGACCGGCAGCTTCCAGCAGGCTGGCCAGACTGGCCCCGTAGGCAGCACCGCGGCCATGGCCGACGTGCAGCGGTCCGGTGGGGTTGGCGCTGACATATTCCAGCAGGACCGGTGGCCGGCTGCCGACCGGCTGCTGACCGAAACGCTGGCCTTCGTCAAGGATTTCGCGCACCACCATGCGAAGATGATGCGGGCTGGCATGAAAGTTCAGAAAACCTGGGCCGGCAACTTCGACGCGCGCCACGCGCCTAGATTCGGGCAGGCGCCGGACGATCAGCTCGGCCAGCTCGCGCGGCTTGCGCTTGAGCGGGCGCGCCAGCACCATGGCAATGTTGCAGGCATAGTCACCGTGGGCAGGATCACGAGTGTGCTCTACCGTAAGCACGGGGTCCAGATCGGATGGCAGTTCACCGTCGCGCTTGAGGTAGCCCAGCGCCTGGTGAACCATTTCGGTGATGTGGGCGCGCATGTCGTGCCGGTTGCTTGAAAAAGGATGCTATTGTAGCGACCCGCCGGGTTGCTGTCAGAGGCGACGTTATCCACACAGGCTGTGGATAAGCTTGGGGAAAAATCGCTGCAGGCATCTCTGGTAGCCGTAGCAATGGGACTTGTCAGCACTTTGGTCAAAAAGTTTACATTCAATAAAAAATAATGAATTCATATATTTATATGGCTTTTCTGTCGAAATCACGAAAGCTTTGTGCGGCAAGTGGCTGTTTTTTTCTTGATCGTGACAATGTGCATAAGATATTTCGGATGGTGTTGTCAACATGAATCTGCGTGACTTTCTGGACTACTCACCACGGATCGGCGATCGGGTTTGGATCGACCCCCAGGCGACGGTCATCGGACGGGTGCAACTGGCCGATGATGTCTCGATCTGGCCGCAGACCGTGCTGCGTGGCGACGTCAACGAAATCCGGGTCGGTGCGCGCACCAATATCCAGGATGGCACGATCTGTCACGTTACCCATGATGGCCGCTACACGCCCGGCGGACTGCCACTGATCCTGGGTGAGGACATCACCGTCGGACACGGAGCGATTCTGCATGCCTGCACGATCGGCAATCGCTGCCTGATCGGCATGGGCGCGCAGGTGCTCGATGGCGCCGAGCTTGGCAATGACGTAATGCTGGCCGCCGGCTCGCTGGTCTCGCCCGGCAAGAGACTGGACTCGGGCTGGCTGTACCGTGGTCAGCCCGCCCGCCCGGTACGCGAGCTGACTGCCCAAGAGCTTGAGATGTTGCGCTATTCGGCGGCCAATTATGTCCGGCTCAAGGATCACTACCTGGCCGGCTGAGAAATCCTGATTTTTCTGCTTTCGGGGCCGAAAGTAGCACTTTTCAAGAAAAAATCACGAAAACTTCAAGATTCGGATTCGCTTCCGGGTAACCATGAGGGCGTGTTTCGAGTGGCCGATCAGGCCAGATTCGGCCCGACTCAACAGGAGCGAACGATGAGAAGATTCACCCCCTTGATGCTGGCGACCACGCTGACAATCTTGTTGGCAATCCTGCTGGCAACGGCGGCCAGCGCGCAGACCTGGACCATAGACTGGTGGACCATCGATGGTGGCGGAGAAATCTTGTCCGGCGACGATCCGGTCAATCCCCAGTGGGAGCTTTCCGGCACCATCGGTCAATGGGACGCCAGCGCATCGGCGCCGTCGACGGGCGGACCGTGGGAGCTGACCGGGGGATTCTGGGGTGTGACCGTGACCGAAACCGACGTGATCTTCCGCGACGGCTTCGAGTCCTGACCGACATTTAGGAGCCGGGCCGTGCCCACCTTATTCACCATGCTGCCTACTGCGGAGCCACCAGCCCCCGTGTCTGGGCCGTTTCCCTCGGTCGCACGTGCGGCCGGCCGCCGCCGGAGCGCTTCATGCCTACGGCAAACCGCACTCCGGCTCTGGCCTGCACTTCCTCACCGTACAGGCGAGTACGTTTCCGGTGCACTCGGTCGCGAAACGCCCCAGCCACGGGACCTGGCGGCCCCTCACGCGCTGGTCGTTCTTCCGGCTGGCGCTTTTCGCCCTTCGGGCAAGCCGCACCAGCCTACAGAACGGCGCTACGGCACCATGGTGCATAAGGTGCGCTGAAACCGGCTTCCACTACCGTTTTCCTGCCGGCCGATCTCCATGTCTGACATGGTCTGATCGCCGTTGCTTACCCTCCCCTGCACCGAGCAGCGAGCGAGGGTCGGCCGGCGGGAACTTCCCCCTTCAATTCGCCGCTTTCCGGCCCGCAAAAGCAAAGTTCAGGAAATCTTCCGGAAATCTTCAGGATTTCCGGCCCGGTTCTGGCCATGCTCGGCTGACACTCATAGATGCCGGGGTCGTTTGATCATGAACCTGTCAAGACACTGCATTTCTAGTGCGCTGCTGGCGCTGCTCCTGTTGCCGACAGTCGCAATCACCCAGTCCACGACCATCACCTACCAGGGCCAGCTCAAATCCGGCGGCACCCCTTATACCGGCACTGCCAACCTGGAGTTCGAGCTTTTCGACCAGGTCAGCGGTGGTAGTTCAGTCGGGCCGGTACAGTCCCGTCCTGGCTGGCCAGTGGAGGAGGGCCTGTTCCAGGTCGAGCTGAACTTCGGTCTGGCGGCTTTCACCGCCCAGGTCCGCTACCTGGAAGTGCGCGTCAACGGCATGCCCTTGAGCCCGCGCCAGGCGGTCCGGCCGTCACCGATGGCACTGTTTGCCCTCGACGGCAATCAGGGTCCCCAGGGTGATCCTGGCCTGCCGGGCGATCCCGGTCCGCCCGGCGACCCGGGTCCACCCGGCGATCCCGGCCCACCGGGCGCCTCACCCTTCGTGCTGGTCGGCGATGATGCGATCTACGATCAGGGCCGCGTGGGCGTGGGAACCGCCAGCCCTGAGGCCGAACTGCACGCTGTCAGCAGCGATCTGGAGCCGGCCCTGTTTGGCGAAAACACTGCCGCCAGCGGGGTGGCGACCGGGGTGCGCGGTCGCATACAGAGCTCCGGCGGCACGGCCGTACTGGGTATTGCCTCCAGCAGCACTGGATTCACTTACGGCGTGCGCGGGACGACCAGCAGCTCCAATGGCATTGGCGTGTCCGGGCAGACGTTTGGAGCCAGTGGCTCGGCTGTTGGCGTGCGGGGTTCATCCCAGGGTGCGACAGGGACCGGCGTGCACGCTCGGGCGACGCACGCTTCCGGCCAGACCGCGGCACTGGTTGGCGAGGTCAGCAGCCCGGCCGGATTCGGTGTTCACATCACCGGTGCGGCGGGCAGTCGCAATTACTTCGAACACGCGGTGGGGATTGGCACCGACGATCCTCAAGCCATGCTGGAGGTGGCCGGAGCGTCCAGTTTCCAGGGCCCGGTGGCCATGGCCGAGGTGCCCTCGCTGCCGACGACGACGCGCAGGCTGTCGATACCACCGAGCCTGTTTCGGACGGTGGACAATAATGTGTCTTGGGTCCTGTCCCAAAACCACATCCGGACAACTGGTCTCACTGGCACGACCACGCTTTATGCACCGATCCAGTTGCCCCATGGCGCTACCCTGAATAGCGTCACAGTCTGGCTGTCCGCCAACGATCCTGACAATACCGCACCGCATGTGGTCGAGGTATATCGTTCGTCATTTAGCGGCAGCGGTGAGCTCCTCGGCTCACTGACCAGCTGGGTTATCCCTGATTCTGACGAGCCATTTTTCTGGCCGGTCATACTCGATCCGACCGTGGTCATCGACAACCAGTCCAATCACTACGGCATCCGGGTGACCTGGAGCTGGAACGTTCTTGTAACTGTGGGCCGGATACACGGCGCACAGGTTACCTATTCCGTGAATTCGCCGCTGCCCTGAGTGCATAGGGGTTCAGCTGGGGTTCAGATGCCGTTGAGCACCCAGGCCGAGGAGTGGTGCTGGAGGATGCTCCAGGGCCCGGCCTCGCGACCGAACACGAAGGTAAAGCGGGTGCGGGCCTTGATCTCGTCGCTATCCGGTCGATCCTGCCAGCGAAAGATGTAATGGCCGGCGGCCAGCACCAGCTCGCCCGCCTCGCGCAGATGCAGGCTGCCGATGTCGGCTGAAATCGAATGCCGGTCGAGGAATTGCTGAAAGTAATCCAGCACCTCGACCGGCTCATCGCGCACGTGCGCTGCCAGCGTGCCCCAGAACTGGGCCTGCGGGTGATACAGATCGGCGACGGCCTGCGGATCCCGGTCGCCAACTCTGGCCACCCATTCATCCAGCAGGGCGCGTACGCCGGCTTCAGCGGTCGGGTCTATGGGTCTGGCCACGGACCCGTCGCTATTCATCGAGAAAACGCACCCCGCTGGCGATCAGACGCAGTTCGGTGTCTTGCTCGAGTATGGCCGGGTCGGCGCCATCGTCCTCGACCAGGTGCCGGGCATGTTCGGGCGTGATGTCGACCAGCTCCAGCCGCCCGAAGGCAATCGCCTCGCCACGGTAGTCGGCCGGCATCGCGAAGGCATGATCATCGGCCTTGATGCGCAGCATTTCGCCCTCGCTTTCAAGAATCGCCCAGCAACCGCGGTGGGTGCAAACGTTGCTGACCCGGCCGTGTACCGCCACGTCCTCGTCGAGCAGGCGGTCCTGGCCGTAGACGGCTTCGGCAACGCTCAGCTCCGGCGGGGCAACCTCCGGAATGTCACCGTAGTCGGCGGCCGTGGCGGCGCCTGCAAGCAACAGCGCCATGGCCGCCGCCATCAATACTCGCTTGATCATTTGCCGTCCTTGATCTTGGCCATCAGCGGCTCGAGCAGGTCCATTGGCAACGGGAACACGATGGTCGAGTTCTGCTCGCCGCCGATCTCGGTCAGGGTCTGCATGTAGCGAAGCTGCATGGCCCCGGGCGCCTCGGCCAGTTCGGTAGCCGCCTCGACCAGCTTCTTGGCTGCCTGCTGTTCGCCGTCGGCATGGATCACCTTGGCGCGCCGCTGGCGCTCGGCCTCGGCCTGGCGGGCGATGGCGCGGATCATCGACTCATCCAGGTCGACGTGCTTGATTTCGACGTTGGCCACCTTCACGCCCCAGGCGTCGGTCTGCGAGTCGAGAATCTTCTGGATGTCCTCGTTGAGTTTGTCGCGCTCGGCCAGCACTTCATCCAGCTCGTGCTTGCCCAGCACCGAGCGCAGCGTGGTCTGGGCCAGCTGGCTGGTCGCGTCCATGAAGCGCTCGACGTTGATGATGGCCTTCTGCGGATCGACCACGCGGTAGTAGATCACGGCATTGACCTTGACCGACACGTTGTCGAAGGAGATCACGTCCTGGGTCGGCACATCCATGACAATGGTGCGCAGATCGACGCGAACCATCTGCTGGATCATCGGGATGACGATGATGATGCCAGGCCCTTTGACCTTGTAGAAGCGCCCGAGGGTAAAGATCACGCCGCGCTCGTATTCGCGCAGCACCTTGATCGCATTGGCGACAATCAGCACCAGAATGACGATCGGAGTCAGCCAGAAGTACATGTCAAACATCAGTTGTCTCCAGTCTTGGAATAAGGTTTAACGGCCACGGTCAGATCGTCAACGCGGGTCACGGTAACGGTATCCCCCCGATGGACAGGCTCATCGGCGATTGCCTGCCAGTCTTCGCCGAGTATGTGTACCCGGCCCCTGCCGTTTTCGAAGTCGCGAAGCGCCGTGGCGGTGTGCCCGATCATGGCCTCGATACCGGCTACCTGGGGTTTGCGCAGGCTGCGCTGGACCAGCCACATCAGTGCGAAGAACATCAGGGCGGAACTCAGTCCCATCCCGATGACGAAGCCGGTAGACAGGCCGAAGCCCGGCACGTCGGTGTCCATCAGGATCACCGAGCCGAACACCACGGCCAGCACGCCTCCGATGCCCAATATGCCGAATGACGGCACGAACAGCTCGACTGCGATCAGGGCGAAGCCCAGCACCATCAGCGCCAGGCCGGCATAGTTGACCGGCAGGATCTGGAAGGCATACAGGGCCAGCAGCAGGCAGATGCCGCCGATCACGCCGGGCACCAGCGCGCCGGGGTTGTAGCCCTCCAGGATCAGTCCGTAGATGCCGATGATCAGCAGGATATAGGCCAGGGTCGGGTTGGTGATCACGGCCAGCAGTTCGCTGCGCCAGTCCGGTTCGATCTCCTCGATCCGGGCGTTTTCGGTTTCCAGGATTACGCTGCGATCGACCAGCTTGATCTCCTTGCCGTCGACGGCTGCCAGCAGCTCGCGCAGGTTTTCGGCGACCAGGTCGATGACATTGATATCCAGCGCCTCGGTGGCGGTCAGGCTGACGGCTTCGCGTACCGCCTTTTCCGCCCAGTCGGCGTTGCGACCGTGGCGATAGGCCAGGCCGCGAATGTAGGCCACGGCATCCTCGATGACCTTGCGATCAGTGGCGGTGCCGGCGGGGGCGTCGGCGTCCTCGCGCTCTGCGCGTTCCTGTTCTTGCCCATCGGCAGCCTCGCCATCGTTGTCTTCGTCACCGGCCAGCTCCTCCATTGCACGCTCGGCAGGCGAGCGCGGTCTTTGCCGCTCGCTGTCTCCTCCCCCGCCGCCTACCGGGACCGGGGTTGCTGCGCCAAGGTTGGTCGATGGCGCCATGGCGGCGATATGGCTGGCATAAAGAATGTAGGTGCCGGCGCTGGCGGCACGGGCGCCGGGAGGCCCGACCCAGGTAGCCACCGGCACATCGGCATTGAGAATCTTCTTGATCATGTCGCGCATCGAGGCATCCAGCCCGCCCGGGGTATCCATGCGCAAGACAACCAGGGCAGCCCCTTCGCGCTCTGCTCGCTCGATGCCGCGGATCATGTAATCGCGGGTCGCCGGTCCGATTGCACCTTCGATGTCAAGCACGTACACCGCCCCATCGCCGGCCCGCAGGCTGGCGTTGAAGCTGATGATCAGCACCGCGCAGGCGATCAGCGAGATTGCCAGCAACGGGCGCCAGATGGATCGATTCGCGTTTTTCATGGCACTATTTGAAACCATGGGGGCTGAGGGCTGCGTCAACAAGCCGGGAATTGCGCGCCGAAGCCAGTGCCCGGATGGGGGCTTCAAGCTCTGCTCCAGCATGTATTGTGCCCTACTAAGACATTCATATTCAAAGCTTCTGAATGCGCCTTTTAACATGAATGTCTTAGCAAGTTCGAGCGGGCTACTGAACTCGACTTATACTTCTCCGACCATGCGTGTATCGGAACCTGTTGCTTGAAGCCTTCAACCGGCCGTGATCTGGCCGAAATGTATCTTTATCCCCGCAGCCTTGCCCTGCTGCCGTCGGCACGGGCGATTCGGCGCTGCTACCGACTGGTTATTCAACGTCCTGGCGCCTATGATCGCTGGTCGGCGCCGATCGAGGACAAGCTCCCGCCACTGGTCGGCGACCCGGTGCAGTGGGAACGGCATCAGCGATTTGCCGCCGCTCTGGACATGGTCGATTTCGAGCGTTTCGCGCTGTTTGGAGACCGCGGACTGGCGCGCGGCATTACCCATGTCGAGGGCAGCTGGCCTGACGATGGTGGGTTCATCGCCACCGGTGTGCACTGGGGTACCGGGCTGCCCGCCGTCTCGCACATGAAGCGGGCCGGTCACGTGCCGGCCATCGTCTATCGGCCGCCGATCGAGGCGGAGATGGCGGGCATGAGCCTGCCGCAGCGACGCTACATCATGCGCCGCCTGAAGCTGCTGCTGCGGGTGACCGAAAACACTGCCATCAGCACCGGCGGCGCGTTCGAGCGGATTCGTGCCCAGCTGGAAAGTCACCGCCCCTGCCTGGTGCTGGTTGATTCGCCGGGCGGCCCTGAATCGCGCGTCGTTCGTGTTCCCACCGAGGTCGGAGTGTTCCGGTTCCGGCTGGGCGCGCTGGAGCTGCTGGCACGGCTGAACAAGCCCTACGTGCTGTTTCGTTGCTATCCCGACGGTCGCACCGGTGAGCGCTTCCTGACCATCCGTCCGCCGCGCACCACCGACTCGCCGAGCGAGATCGCCGAAGATCTCGGCCGGTTCATGGCCGAGGCCCTGGCCATCGACCCCGGCTACTGGAATTTCTGGCGCTTTCGCTCGGCGCTGCTGGAGATTCCGGACTAACGGTTCAGATCGGGATCAGCAGCACCGCGGCGACCAGCACGATGGCGGCTGCAGCCAGCAGCTTGAGAAACAGCGGCAGGCAGAACCGGAACCAGCGATCGTAGGGCACGCCGGCCATGCCCAGGATGCCCATCAGGATGGCGTTGGTCGGGATGATCATGTTGGCAAAGCCATCGCCGAACTGGAATGCCAGCACCGCAACCTCGCGGCTTACCCCGAGAATGTCGCTCAGCGGCGCCATCAGCGGCATGGTGACGAAGGCCTGTCCGCTGCCAGACGGAATGAACAGGTTGAGGATGGCCTGCACGATCAGCATGCCGACGGCGGCGAGCTCTGCCCCGACCAGGCCCAGTGGCAGCGACAGGGTATGGACGATGGTGTGGAGGATCTGGCCGTCTTCCATGATCAGGGCAATGCCGCGGGCCACGCCAACCAGCAGCGCGGTTTCGGCCAGCTCGGTGGCGCCCTGGACGAACTTCTCGGCAGTCATGCTGGGTGACAGTCGGCAGACTGCGGCGGTCGCCACGCCCAGGATCAGAAAGGCCGCACCCAGCTCGGTCAGGTACCAGCCGCGGGTGGCAATACCCCAGATCGCGGTGCCCAGCGCGGCAATGAAGCCGGCCAGGATCAGCCAGTGGCGAGTTTCCAGCTCGGGAAAGTCATGCCGGGCCGTTCCGGCATCGGCGGCTTTGACGTCGGCAACCAGGCTTGAGCTTGGGTCGGCCTGCACCCGGCGCGCATACGACCAGACATGGTGGACGCCGATCAGCACGAACACTGGCAGCAGGGCCAGCTTCCACTGCCAGCCCGAATAGGTCGGGAGCTCGGCAATACCCTGGGCGACGACCACCGTATAGGGGTTGAAGGCGGCTATGCCGTAGCCTATGCCGTAGCCGGCAACGACCATGCCCACCGCGGTCAGCGGGTCCATGCGCATCGCTCGGCACAGGCCGACCAGGATCAGCACGAACGGGATGTATTCGCCGGACGCCCCCATCGCCGAGGAGGTCAGAGCGAACACGAAGATCACGGCAAAGATCAGGATGCCGGGGTTGCCGCCGAAGCGTTTGAGCAGCCCGCCGAGCAGGGCGTCGATGGTGCCGGTGGAGCGGATCACCGCCAGCACGCCACCAATGATGAACAGAAAGAAGATGATGTCGGAGGCATCGGCAAATGCACGCGGCACGGCCCTGAAGAATTGCCAGGGACTCAAGCCGTCGCGTTCCTCGGCGACCTCGAAAGTGCCCGGAACCACCACCTGTCGGCCGGCGTCGGTCAGCGCGGTCTCAAACTGACCCTGCGGCACGATCCAGGTCGCCGCATAGGCGGCGATCATCAGGAAGAACAGCAGGCTCAGGGTGTGGGGCATCTTCAGTTTCATGGCGATTCTTTTGGTGTTGTTGTTGGCTGCCACAGTCTACTCACAGCTGTACCGGTAATGCCAGTTCAGGGCGTGACGCACTCGACCAGAAAGCCGATCGCCCCGTGATCGAATCGGTGTGCCAACCACGGCCCGAACGCCACCAGCAGACCGGTCAGCAGCAGCAGGATGGCGGCGAACAGGCGCAGCCCGGTGCGGTTGACCGCGCTCTTGACCTTGATCACGGTCATCCCGGTGCCAAGAAGTAGCGGCACGGTGCCGGCACCGAATCCGAGCATCAGGGCAATGGTGGCGATCGGGTCGGCCAGCAGCACGGCGGTAGCGATTACCGAATATAAAAGGCCGCATGGCAGCAGGCCCCACAGCAGACCCAGTCCGATGGCATCGTCGAGCGCACGAACCGGCATGAATCGGGCAAACAGTGGCATCAGTTGGCGGGTCAGCGGCGCGGCCAGCTCGCCGGCGACATCGCGGAACCGTCCGGGCAACGCTATATAGGCCGCCATGGCGACCAGCATGGCGCCAAGCAGCCATCGCATGATCTGCGGCGCGGTGTCGGGAACTGCCGTTGCCGGCAGCATGCCGATCAGGGTGGCCAGCAGTGCGATGGCCAGGTAGCTGGTAATCCTGCCAAGGTGGAAACCGGTGGCCAGCCAGGGTCGATCGCCGGGCACCTGTGCATGCAGCAGGCCGACGATGCCGCCGCACATGCCCAGACAATGGGTTGAGCCGAACAGGCCGGCCAGCAGCCCGGTCAGCAAGGCAGTTTCGGGGTTCATAAGTCAGAGTTTACCGGTCCCTGGCGGCAGAGCGGTGCGGTACAGTATGTCAGCCTGCAGCAGATCTCGCGGCCATCTGCAGCTTGTTGACCCGGGCCAGAAAGTCATTGCCGTCTTCCCCGATCTCGGTCAGGTGACCGACCGCAGTAATGGTGGCGTGGACGCGAACCGGGCCGTCGCTGAGGTCGAAGCGCTTCTCGTCCAGCAGACCGGCGATTCGCTCGGCAACAATGTCTGCGCCGGCCTGACCGGTCATCGGCAGGATCAGCATCGGGATCGCGCGTTGGCGCTTTTCAAGCGATCCAACCAGGTCAAGATCGCGGGCCTGCTCGATCAGCAGGTCATACAGGCCGGGCAGGATCATCTTGATCTCGCGCCGGCTTGGGCGACGCGCCGGACCGTCTTCCGGAACCAGCGTCTCGACCAGAATCTTGACCACAGAGAACTCGTTCTTGTAGCGCTGGGCGCTCTTGATCTCTCGCTTGAGAAACATCGCGGTGTTGGCGCAGGTCAGCACGCGCGATGACAACACCGGTGGCCGCTCGTCGTCTTCCAGCCGCTCCTTGAGCTCCTCGAGCAGCTCGGCAATCTGCTCCGTGCTGTAGCCCTTGTCGGTCATCAATTGCCGGATCGGCTCGACCAGGCGCTGCAGTTCGGTCGGTTGCTCGATCTGGGTTTCCAGCCAGTCGGCCAGCTGATGAGTGGGAAGGCCGGCGGCGCGCGACAGAATGCGGTCGAGCAGGCGGGTCTTGACCTCGCCGATCGATTGCTCTATCTGCTCCTCGATGCGCTGGTTGACTCGTTCGGCGGCTTCCGGGTCCAGACCCTTTTCATTGATCTGCTGGACCAGCTGGCGCTGAACCCTGGCCAGCTGCAGCCTGAGCGTCTTCGGGCCCATGTTCGAGGTGCTGGCAGGGCTGATCGCCATTTTCTGGCTGATCCGTTCGATGTAGTCGGTAAATGCCGCTGACAGTTGATCTTCCTGGCCGGCACCGCCCTGCCGCAGCTCGGCGGCCAGCACTACCAGCCGGGCGGCCTCGCCCGGGTCTTCCTTGATTTGCGAGATGATGTCGTCGACATCAAGACCAACGCTGTCGGCACCCTTTTCCAGTGCCCTGACCAGCGCATCATCGCGCATCTCCGAGGACAATTCATGAATCAGCTGGCCGTAGTCGGCCAAGGACATGCCGTCTTCCAGCAGGCCACGCTTGAGCTGCGGCAGCAGACGCTTGAGATCGTCCGGATCAGGCAGCATGCGGTTGATGATCTGGGCCATGCGACGATGCGAAAAGTTGCCGCCGCGGAACTCCTCGCGGACCAGGGCCACAAGCGTGTTGTAGGTCAGCTGATCGATCTCGCTGACCGCTTCGCGCTGCTCGGAGTAGATCAAATCGGTGTCGCGCTGGGTGGTCACTGACATGCGCAGCTGCTGGCGCAGGGTATTCATCGCGGCCAGCAGCTGCTCTGCCGGCAGATTGGCGATCTCGCCCAGGCCGCCGCTTTCGACCTGCTCGACCAGGCTGCGCAGATGACTGACCAGGTGCTGCCGCGACTGGACGTCCTCGGCGCTGGTCGATGCACTGATCTGACCGACCGCCGCTTCCGGCTGGTTGACCAGCTGCGACAGGGAAAGCAGCGAGTCCAGGGTACCGCCGGGGGACTGCGCCTGGCCTGACTCCTCAAGGCCCATGGCGCTGGCTTCGCCGGTGTCGACCACTAATTGGTCGGATGTCAGCTTGCGGTAGACCACGTGATTGAGGCGGATGTTGCGGATGTTGTGGCCTTTCAGTGCCGTGCTCGCTGCCTCTGCGCTGGAGTAGCCTTCCGGGTCGGCCAGAATGGCCATCAGGATACGCAGGTCATTTTCGCTGACACCGGCATGAAAGGTGATCGATTCCAGGCCGATGCCGGAGAACGCGCTGATCATCCGGCGTGGATTGAAGCGCTCCCCGACCCGGTGCTTTTCGATCAGCAGCATGCCGCGATCGACCAGCAGGGTCACGTCGCCGGACTCCTTCAACGCCTCGTTGAGCGCGCCCAGCGCGGTCTGGCAGGCGCGCTGGGTCATCGGATGCTCGTTGCCATAGCCGCAGGCGTTGGTGAAGGCGGCGCTGATTTGCCGGGCCAGCAGCTCGGCGCGGCGGGCTTCGGCAGAGCTGGAAACTGGGGTCTGGGTCATGAATTATCCTGGCGCGTTCAGGCTGAGGCTTGCTGGCGCTTGTGCCGCAGCCATTGATCCAGGGCACGGGAGAAGTCGGTACACTCGTTATAACGCATGTCTCGATCAGTGGCAATCGCGGTCAGTATGATCTTTTCCATGTCCTCGTCGATGTTGGGGTGACAGTCAATGGGCCGGTGCAGCAGAAAGGAGTCGGGCTCCCGAATCTTGCGCATTACCGTTTCGCGCGCGCCTTCGTCACGAATCGGCAGCTGGCCGGCGAGCATTTCCAGCAGGATCAGACCCATGGCGTAGATGTCGGTTCGGTGGTCGGTATCGCCGGCCGAGGCCTGTTCCGGCGACAGGTAGTTCGGCGTTCCCACCACCAGGCCGCGCGCGCTGTACTCGATCTGCCTGGCCTTGGCGATTCCGAAGTCGGCGATGCGAGCGCGCCCGGTGCGATTGTCGACCAGGATATTGGCCGGCTTGAGGTCCTGGTGGACGACCCCTTCTTCATGCGCCAGGCCCAGGCCGTCAAGGATCTCGCCGGTCAGGCGCAGGGTCTGCTTCAGCGGCAGTACGCGCCGGGCGGGTACCGGGTGGCGGCGAATCTTGTTCAGCAGCTGGCCCAGGTCCTGGCCATCGACCAGCTCCATTGCCTGGTAGAAGTACAGGTCATCTTCGCCGTTTTCGAAGATGGTGATGATGTTGGGGTGGTTGAGGATGGCGACCAGCTCGGCCTCGTCGCGAAACTGCTGGCGCGCCATGTCGCTGGTCGCCAGCGCCTTGGGCAGCAGTTTGATCGCCACCTGGCGCTTGAGCGAGCGCTGGTAGCCGATGAATACGGCGCCCATTGCGCCGCGGCCCAGCTCGCGCACGACGACGAAATTGCCGAACTGCCGCCCGATGGCATCGCGATAGTCCAGATTTTCCGCATCGGTCATGAAGATATCCGCCAATCCCCCGTTTCTTGCTGAGTATCTTACATGAGTCTACGCGTGACAAAGCGCAAGCCAGGCTCACAAAACGCGACGAATATCACATCAGAAAGGATGCTGAATGGAGGGGGCGATGTCACCCAGTGTGCGTTGGAATACTGCCTGAATTCGGGCCAGCGCCTGCGGATGATCGGCTTCGAAGCGTGCAGTCAGCGCCTGCGTGCCGGCCAGCCTGATCAGGCCCCAGCCGTCATCGAACTGCAATCGCAGACAGTGGCTGGTAATGAATTCAGCCTCATCGAAACGCTCGTGCTCGGCCAGTTTCTCCAGCAGCGTCTCGGCCTGCTGCTCGCCCAGGTCGATGGTGATCAATCCGGTAGCGATGCCGGCCCGGACTTCGGCCAGTTGTTCACTGACCGGGCGTTCGTCGGCAGCGAGACGGGCGAGCAGGCGAGCCCCGGCATGAACGGCGTCGTCGAGTCCGTGCCAGGCGTCGGCAATCAGCAGGTGTCCGCGGAAGTCGCCGGCGAGACCGGCCTGGGTCCGGCGCAGCTCGGCATGCAGCCAGGCCCGGTCACCGTGAACCATGAAGGGTCCGCCACCATGTTGCTCGATCATTCGCTCCAGGCGCGGCGAGGCGTCGATGTCGACCAGCACCGCGGCGGCCGGTCGGCGTTCAAGAATTTCGGGTACCAGCAGCATCAGCTGATCATCGGGCCAGACAGTGGTGCCATCCGGGGCCACCATGCCCAGCGCGGAACCGGTATCGTCGAAGGCCAGCCCGAGGTCGGCCTCGAAGTTCTTGACGCACAGGCTCAAGTCCTCAAGGCAGTTCGGTTGCCATGGTTCGGCAGGATGATTGGGTTGACCATCTTCAAGCTCGGTGTAGAGCGAAATCACCTCCGCGCCTATGGCATCAAAGGCATCACTGGCGATCAACCCGGTCAGTCCGTTGCCGCAGTCGATGACCACTTTCAGCGGTCGCTCCAGCCTGATCGAGTCCGCCAGCGCCTTGATGTAGGCTTCGCGCCAATCCTCGCTGACCACCTTGCCCATCTCCTCAGACTGGACAGCGTCGGACTCGATCGCTCGCTGCAGCAGTGAATTCAGCCCGGCACCATCCATCAGGCTGCCATCGTGCAGGATGCGAAGGTGGGCGAATTCCGGGTGACCGGCATCCCGGGTGATCATCACCGCATTGCCTTCTGTCTTCTGTGTCGCCGCCAGGTAAAGCACCGGCAGGGGAGCCAGGCCGATATCGATCACCTGCAATCCGCCGCTACTCAAGCCCTCAGCCAGGTGCTGGCCCAGCGCTGAGCTGTCGGGCGGGCCGTCGTGCGCCAGGGCGATCGCGCTCCCTCCGCGGTCGCGAATCGACTCGGCCAGGGCCATCCCTGTCTGGACCAGCAAGGCTGGTTTGAGCGCATTGTCGCGGTTGCCCCTGATCTCATCGCCGGCGATCAGTGTGGCAGCATCGAGCGGCTCGGACTGGATATCTTCCAGCGTCTCGCCCCAGTCCTCCTCGTCCTCATCGTCCGCCGCGGCGGGAGCGTCCTGGGCAGGCGGAGGCGGCGGCGCTTCCTCGGTGGCAGCCGATTCCAGATCGTCCAGCGAGTCATAGTCGGCATCGGCCAGCCAGTCGGGCAGGTCGGGAACGGCGGCCGGTGACTTGAGTGTCTCCGGGTCGAGCACCTCGGTGCGGTCGGCAGCCGGCGCGGCCGGAGTGGCCGGCGGGACGTAAGGCCTGGGTTTCCTGCGCGATCGTGTCGGCTTGGGCTCCTCGGGCTGATAGATCAGCTCCGACTCTTCCTCAGGTTCGTATTCGATGACCGCCGGGGCGAAGCGTCGACGCATGAGCAGTCCCAGACAAAGCACGATCAGCCCGGTGCTGGCCAGGATGATCGCGCCCTGGTCACTCAAGGGCAACACCATGGCGCTGCGGTGCCATTCGAGCACGAGCTCCGTGTCATTGATCGCGACCTGGCTGTATTGCGGAAGCTGGGTAGCGCCCTGTGCCCACAGCACCTGGCGCTGGCCCTGATGGGACTGGATCAGCATCAGATGGTCGATGCCGCTTTCGCGCCGAAGCGGACTGGTCAGCACGCTCACCGGCAGCTGCATCAGCATCAGGCCTTCTTCACGGGTCAGCAGTACTGCCATGGCCAGGCTTTCTCTGGGCGTGCCGGCGCGATCGACGCGGACCACGCTGAGACCGCGGTCGACGACTTCGAGCAGCAGTGCAATCAGCTCGGCATCCAGCGTTTCCGGCGGGTTGACCAGTTCTTCGTCGTCGAACGTGTACACGTTGATCACGCTGGCAATATCGAACTGGCCAAGGAACTCTCGCGAGGTCAGCTCGCCCTGGCTGGCAGGCCCTGCGGCGGCCGCCTCGATGAAGCGGCGCTGATTCATGACTGACTGAATGTCGCTGAGACGGCGAGAGACCTCCCGGGCCTGGGCGTGTACCGCGCGATCGGCGCGCTCGTGCGCCAGCTGGTCTGACAGGCTGGCATACAGCAAGGTGACGCCAATGACAATCGCAAACAGGCCCAGTGCGATCGCGATCAGGCTGCCGATCCGAAGCAGGGTCAAAGCCGAGCCTTGCTCCGGGACTGTCGATTGGGATGCCGACGACTTCAAAGCCACTCAGCCAGGCAATCGGATACGGTCTTGCCACACAAGTAAGCGCAATATTGCCTGTTCAGCCCCCCACTGAATTGGCTTTCGACTGAATCGAATCGGTCCTGCATGGCTCTTTCCCCTTGTGACACGAAATCTCAGGCACCCAGGCTGGCTGGCCCCGAAGTCTGACGACAGTCACAGCACTTTACTCAAGCCGGGGCTTGCTGGCAACTTGGATCGAATCTCTTCCTGCTACCGATCAGGCTGCTCGGTGTCTTCGGGGCTGGCCGGCTCGTCATCGTCAAGAACGTCGAGCGCGGGGGTATCCAGATCGTCGAACTGGTCATTCTTGACTGCCCAGAAAAAAAAGCCGATGGCCAGCACCATCAGGATCAGCGACAGTGGAATGAGCACGTAGATGATGTTCATGACGGAGGGAAGAAGGGCAGAGGGGAGAAGGGAGAGGGAAAGGTCAGGAGCATGGCAACAGTCAGTTTACCGGCGAGGGAGAACTCGCCGGCTCAGCCGGGTTATTCGTCTGCCCTCTACCGTCTTCCGTTTCACGTTTCACCACCACCGAGCGCCCCAGGCGGTGGGCATTCAGGACTACCACCAGGCTGGAGGCGGACATGCCGATGGCGGCCAGCCACGGCGGCACGAAGCCGGCCGCTGCAAATGGCAGTGCCGTGGCGTTGTAGGAAAAGGACAGGGCCAGGTTCTGACGAACCACCCGGCGGACTTTCGGTGCCAGGGCGAACGCGGTGCTGATCCTGCCAAGGCCTTTGCCGGTGACCACCAGTTCTGCCTGGGTACGAGCGATATCGGCGCCTTCGGCCAGGGCCATGGAGACATCGGCGCCGGCCAGCACCGGTGCGTCGTTGATGCCATCCCCGATCATGGCGACCCGCCCACCCTCGGCCTGCAGTTGACGCACCAGGGCGAGCTTGTCTGCCGGTGTGCATTCTGCTCGCACATGGTTAATACCCAGCTCCTGCGCGACCCGCTGGACGTTGGCGCGCCGATCGCCTGAGGCCAGCCAGATCTCCATACCGCTCCCCTCGAGCCCTTCCATCAGCGTGCGGGCGCCCTGGCGCAGCGGGCTGTCGATCCGAAACCAGGCCAGTACGCCGCTGTCGTCGCCCAGCGCCACCCATTGGCCCGGGCCGGGCTCGCTCAGCTCAGCGTCTGCCAATTCGGCAGTGAATGCCGGCTTGCCCAGCCGGTAGCCCACTCCATCGATCCGGCCACAAACTCCGGCCGCGGTGACTGCTTCAGCTTCCTCGACCTGGCCGCCGTCATCGAAACGGGCGAAGGCGCTGGCTACCGGGTGCCGGCTGACGCGTTCCAGTCTCCCGGCCAGGCGCCTGGCCCGATCAGGATCAAAACCTGCGACCGGCCGAATCTCCTCTATACGCATCTCCGGCTGGGTCAGCGTGCCGGTCTTGTCGAGCACAACGTGGGTGATCCTGGGCAATTTTTCCAGCGCATCGGGACGGCTGATCAGCACTCCCAGCCGAGCGAAGCCGCGCGCGGCGGCGGCCAGCGCGACCGGCGTCCCCAGCGCCAGTGCGCACGGACAGGAAACGACCAGCACGGCCAGTACCACCGGCAGGGCCATGGCCGGATCGATCTGCCACCAGACCAGACCGGCCACGGTGGCCCCGGTCAGCACGAAGGCAACGAACCAGGCGGCAAGACGGTCGGCCATCAGGGCCATGCGGGGTTTGTAGGTGCGTGCCTGGTCAAGCATTCGCACGATGCCGGCCAGCGCCGTGGATTGCCCCAGTTCCTCGATCTGCAGGGTCATCTGGCCGTCGCGGACCAGGCTGCCGGCCATGACCTGTTCGTCGATCACGCGACGACGCGGGATCGATTCGCCCGACAGCAACGATTCGTCGACCATCACCGATCCGGCCACGATGCGGCCATCGGCGGGCACGGTTTCCCCGGCGCTGACCAGCACCTGCTCGCCGGCCGCCAGCTCGATCAGGCTCACTGTTTCCGGGCCGTCGGCGCCCAAGCGACGGGTCTGCACCGGCAGCGAGCGAGCCAGCGCCGAATGCAACTGACCGGCATTCTGGCGCGCCACCAGCACCGCGTAGCGGCCCAGCAGCAGGAAGAAGATGAACATCACCACGGAGTCGAAATAGACCGGTCCGCTGCCGAACAGGGTGATGAATACACTGGAAAACAGCGCCAGCAGCATCGCCGCGGCCACCGGCACGTCCATGCCGATGCGGCCCTGGATCAGGGTTCGCCAGGCCGACTTGTAGAACAGCTGGCCTGAATACAGGCAGACTGGAACCGCCACGACCATGGAAATCAGCAGAAAGAACCGCTCGGTTTCAGGCTCTATCCCCTGCCAGGCACCGATGTACTTGGCCAGGGCATAGCTCATTACCTGCATCATCCCCAAGCCGGCGACCACGATGTACTTGAGCATCTGGCGGCGCTCGGTCTGGTTCCGCGCGGTGCCGGCCAGCGGCGAGTCCAGGTGTGGACGGTAGCCCAGAGAGGCAAGGCGGGCGGCGATCTGGCTCAAGCGCGTACGTTCGGGATTGAAGCGCAGGTGCAGCCGACCGTCGCTGACATCGACGCGGATTTCGGCAATCCCGGGCAGGCCACCGACAAAGCGGTGAATCAGCCATGCACAGGCTGCGCAATGGACGTTCTCCAGCACCAGGCTCAAGGAGTACAGATTGTCGCAGTCGGCCTTGGCGTAATGCTCGCGCACGGCCGGGCGATCCCATGCCTGGTAGTCTTCGATCGCCACCTGGCCCAGCTCCGGCCGCTCCGGCAGCGCGTCACGGAATTCGTAGTAGCGATTCAGGCCTGCCTGGTCGATCAGGGTGGCCACGGTCTGGCAGCCATGGCAGCACATGGCGCGCTCGGTGCCGCCGATGCTGGCGCGGATCTCAACCCCGGCCGGGATCGAATCACCGCAGTGCCAGCAGCCGGAACGGACCTGGGATGCAGAAGGGTTCATAGCCTTTTCGGGTTGACTTCCACGGCCTGTCCTTCACTGCCGTCGAGGCGTCCGGCCAGCCACCAGGTCCGGGACAGATCGGCAACGATGATCCGCGAGCGCTGGTGCGGCGCGCTGCTGACCAGACCCTCGTAGTCACCATGGGTGGAGCGCAAGAGCAGCGCCGTGGTGTCGCCCTCGCTGGTCGCCGGATGCTCGAACTGCACCAGCAGCGAATCCGGCAGTGCTTCGACATCCAGCGCCTCCAGCTTCAGGACCACTTTGTCGCCCTCGATCATCAGGTTGCCACTCAGTCCCAGCGCGCGGGCCTGGGCGGTGCGCACGTTAGTGTCGGTCAAGCCGCGGCCCAGCTGCTCGAATTCACCGCTGACAATTTCGGGCGGATTGCTCAGCCCGATGTAGGCCAGCGTTGACCCCGCAACCACGCCCAGACCGGTGATGCTGATCAGGATGAAAGGCCAGGGTTCCTTGTACCAGGGTTTGACTTCGAATTCGCTGTCGGACATGTGCGTTCAGTTCGGGTTGCTGGGAATGAAAAACCGGGTCTCTACGTCGTACTCGCGGCCAGTATCGACATCGATCACGGTAATCGTCATTGGCTGCATGCCTGGATCGGCGGCGGTTAACGGGATCGCCAGCGTCAGCGGCCGCTCAAGCGTCTGTCCCGGCTCGACGCTGATTGCGCTGGTCGGTACCACGACCCGGATATCGGGCAGGCCGTCGGCGGCAATCGTTATCTGCATGGTCTGATCCGAACGGTTGGTGAGTTTGAGGCTGTAGGAGTTTTCCAGTTCCGTTCCTACCACCCGGTACAGTGCGGTCCGATCGCGCAGGACGTCGGCGATCAGCGGCTCGCGCCCAGTCAGGATGACGCCGACCAGGGTAGCCAGCGCCAGCAGGGCGAAAAGGTAGATGAATATGCGCGGCCTCAGGATCCGGGTTGGTTTGCCTTCCAGAGCGTTTTCGGTGGTGTAGCGGATCAGGCCACGCGGATAGCCCATCTTGTCCATCACCTCGTCGCAGATGTCGATGCACGAGGCGCAGGCGATGCACTCGATCTGAAGCCCGTCGCGAATGTCGATGCCGGTCGGGCAGACATGGACACAGGCCATGCAGTCGATGCAGTCGCCAAGGCCCATCGCCTTGTAGTCGGCATCGCGACGGCGTGAGCCGCGCGGCTCGCCGCGGGCCACGTCGTAGGAAATGACCAGGCTGTCGTCGTCGAACATGGCCGACTGGAAACGGGCATACGGGCACATGTACTTGCATACCTGCTCGCGCAGGTAGCCGGCATTGCCGTAGGTCGCGAAGGCGTAGAAGAACAGCCAGAAGGTCTCCCAGCCGCCGAGTTCGAAGCTCGGCACACGCATCGCCAGGTCGCGAATCGGCACGAAAAAACCCACGAAGGTAAATCCGGTCCACAGGGCAAAGGTGATCCACAGGAACTGTTTGCCCGACTTGCGGGCCAGCTTTTCCCTGGTCCACGGACCCTTGTCCATCTTCATGCGCTTGTTGCGCGAGCCTTCGGTGACTCGCTCCATCCACAGGAACACCTCGGTCCAGACAGTCTGCGGGCAGGCATAGCCGCACCATAGCCGACCGGCCAGTGCGGTGAAGAAGAACAGCGAAAGCGCCGCCATCGCCAGCAACAGCGACAGGATGAACAAATCCTGCGGCCACAGGGTCAGGCCAAAGAAGTGAAACTGCCGGTTGACCAGGTCGAACAGCACGATCTGCTGCCCACCGACATTGATCCAGGGCAGCACATAGTAAAGGCCGAGCAGCACCCAGGCGGCGATGATCCGAAGCCGGGAAAACCGGCCGGTGGTTTCGCGCGGATAAATCTTTTCCTGCTTGACATACAGCGGAATGATTTCAGAGGTGTCGGGCTGCTGGCTCATGCGCGGGGTGTCTTGCGGAAGCGGCTGGCTGGTCTGAGCAGGATCCAGGTAAACAGGCTGGACGCCGCCGTGGCCGCCCAGAACAGGAAGAAGGCAATCGTGTAGCCGCCCTGCCGGCTGATATCGAGCTCAGGGAAGGTGATATCGCGCAGCACCAGCGGGTCGACGAAGATGAAGAACACCACGGTGGCCATGGCCGCGGCAAAGAAAGAGGGCCACAGAATGGCCCCCAGTCTCTGCACCAGAGGACGCGGCGGCGGATCACCCGCGTCCGTGGCAGGCGGCCGATGCGGGCGGTCAGTCATCCGTTGCGCCGTTGGCGTTCAGGCTCAGCACGTAGGCGGTGACCAGCCTCGATCGTGCCTCGCCGAGCAGCTCGCGCTGTGCGGGCATCACGCCCTGGCGCCCCTCGGCAATGGTATAGCGCAGATCATCTAGGCTGCTGCCGTAGATGAAAACGCCGGCGGTCAGATCAGGTGCACCCAGCATCGGGTTGCCACGGCCATCACTGCCGTGACAGGCGGCGCAAACCTGCTCGTAGTGCTGTCTGCCGGCCTGGGCCATGGTTTCATCGACCGGCAATCCGGCCAGCTGCTGGACGAACACCGCAGTGCGTGTGACGCCCTGCTCACCCAGGGCAGCACCGAATCCCGGCATCACCGCCTGGCGACCATGGTAGATGCTGGTCCAGACCTGTTCGACCTCTCCGCCCCAGATCCAGTGGCCGTCGGTGAGGTTCGGATATCCGCGAGCCCCGCGCGCATCCGATCCGTGACAGGTCGAACAATTGTGCGCGAACAGGTTGCGCCCCATGCGCAGGGCGTCGGGATGCACTGCCAGCTCTTCCAGTGGCTTTTGCACCAGTTCGCCAAAGCGCTCCTCGAATTCACGATCGGCTCGCTCGCGCTCCTCCAGGTACTGCCCTTCCGATGACCAGCCCAGCACCCCGGCGAAATTACCCAGCCCGGGATAAAGCACGAGGTAGATCAGTGACCAGATCACGGTGCCGTAGAACAACCACAGCCACCAGCGCGGCATCGGGTTGTTGAGCTCGGTCAGATCGTTGTCCCAGACATGACCAGTGGTTTCCTGACCCTCGGCGTTGGTGCCTGTCGGTACCTTCGAGCGCCCGGTGGCGATAAACAGCCAGACCATGACGGCGATGAACGCCAGGGTGATAATGACGACAAACCAGTGCCAGAATGCGCTCATGAACGCTGCTCCTCGTTTTCGGTATTTCGGTCTTCTTCATCCAGCGGCAGCTTTGCCTGCTCGTCGAAGTCTTCCTTCTTCTTGATCACGAACACCCACACCGTGATGGCGATGAAGGCCAGCATCGCGAACAGGGTGACTAGTCCCGCAGTCACGAGTCACCCCCATCGCGCTGGCCGGTCCACTCGGTTCCCAGGCCTTGCAGGTAGGCGATCAGCGCTTCCAGCTCGGTGACGCCCTGCAGCTGCTCGGCAGCGGACTGGATGTCTTCGTCTGAGTACGGATGGCCGAGCCGGCGCAGCGCCCGCATGCGACGCTGAACCACCTCGCCATTGACCATGCGCTCGGCCAGCCAGGGATAGGCCGGCATGTTGGACTCCGGCACCACGGCGCGCGGGTCGATCATGTGCAGCCAGTGCCAGTCATCGCTGTAGATGCCGCCGACACGGGCCAGGTCCGGGCCGGTGCGCTTGGAGCCCCACTGGAACGGATGGTCGTAGACGAATTCGCCGGCCACCGAATAGTGACCATAACGCTCGGTCTCGGAGCGGAACGGCCGGATTTGCTGGCTGTGGCAGTTGTAGCAGCCCTCGGCGATGTAGACATCACGACCGGCCAGGCGGATCGCACTATAGGGCTGGACCCCATCGGCCGGTTCGACAATCGCGCCCTTGAACATCAGGGGCACGATCTGGACCAGGCCACCGAAGCTGATCGCGACCACGATCAGGATAGCCAGCAGGGCTGCGTTTTTTTCGATCTTTTCATGCAACATGGTGAGGCGCTCCTTTAGGCGTGTGCCGGCTCGACGATCCGGACTTCACCGGTCTGGCGTCCGGCCATCTGCCAGGTCTTGTAGACGTTGTAGACCATGATGAACATGCCGGCGGTAAAGACGATGCCGCCGAACAGGCGCAGGCCGTAGTACGGATAGGTGAACTGCAGCACCTCGATGAAGGTGTAGCGCAGCGTGCCGTCCTCGTTGAAGGTCCGCCACATCAGGCCCTGCATGACGCCGGCGATCCACATGGCGACGATGTAGAGCACGGTGCCGATGGTCGAGGTCCAGAAGTGCCACTCGATCAACCGTGTCGAATACATCTTCTCGACGCCGAACAGGCGCGGGAAAAGGCAGTACAGGGAACCGATGGAGATCATTGCCACCCAGCCCAGGGCGCCGGCATGGACGTGACCGATGGTCCAGTCGGTGTAATGGCTCAGCGCGTTGACCGTCTTGATCGACATCATCGGCCCCTCGAAGGTCGACATGCCGTAGAACGACAGCGCGACGATCATGAAGCGCAGGATCGGGTCGGTACGCAGTTTGTGCCAGGCGCCCGACAGGGTCATGATGCCGTTGATCATGCCGCCCCAGGAAGGCGCCAGCAGCATGATCGAGAAGATCATCCCCAAGGTCTGGACCCAGTCCGGCAGCGCGGTGTAGTGCAGGTGGTGCGGGCCGGCCCACATGTAAATGGCGATCAGTGACCAGAAGTGGACGATCGACAAACGGTAGGAATAGATCGGGCGACCAGCCTGCTTGGGCACGAAGTAGTACATCATGCCGAGGAAACCGGCGGTCAGAAAGAAACCGACTGCGTTATGCCCGTACCACCACTGGACCATGGCATCAACGGTGCCGGAGTAGATCGGGTAGGAGTGGGTCAGGCTGGTCGGAATGGCCAGGTTGTTGACGATGTGCAGCACCGCCACGGTCAGGATAAAGGCGCCGAAGAACCAGTTGGCCACGTAGATGTGCTTGACCTTGCGCTTGACGATGGTGCCAAAGAACACCACCGCGTAGGCGACCCAGACCAATGCGACCAAAACCGCCAGCGGCCAGATCAGTTCGGCATATTCCTTGCCCATGGTCAGACCCAGCGGCAGGGTGATCGCGGCGCCGACGATGACCAGCTGCCAGCCCCAGAAGGTGAAGGCCGCCAGACCGTCGGAGAACAGTCGGGCGTGGCAGGTGCGCTGGACGCAGTAGTAACTGGTCGCAAACAGGGCCGACCCGCCGAAGGCGAAGATCACCGCATTGGTGTGCAGCGGTCGCAGTCGACCATAGCTCAGCCATGGAATTTCCCAGCCCAGCCAGGGCCAGATCAGCTGCGCTGCGATGAATACGCCGACCAGCATGCCGACGATGCCCCAGACCACGGTCATGATGGCAAACTGCTTGATGACCTTGTCGTTGTACGTTGTTTGATTGCTCATGTTTGCTCCGGCTTGTTGCGGGTTCGCGACTCGGCCTTACGGCATCGCAGCGAGGTCAGAACAGTTTTGGCACGGTTGCACCGGCCCGGATAACGGGTTGTAGGGGATAGTGCGATATTGCGGCGGCTGGTTTCTTGACCGGGATCAAACCTTCACCTGGATCAACGCAAAAGCCAGCCTTGCTGTCGCAAGGTCGGGTCGTCGAGGGGTGAGGGCTCGCACTGGTTCCACTCCCGTTATCATGAACCCGCATTCTATACGTGGAGCAGCCGGGCATTGAAGCCCCAAGCCGAGATTTCCCTCAACGACTGGCTCATCGCCGAGGCAGTTCGCCGACACGAGGAGCGCCATGGGCGCATCGGGGACGATGAGGCCGCCGTCGAAATGGCCAGGGCGCTGGGGCCGGATCTGTCCGCCCGCATTGCCTGTCGTGCCCGCGCCCTGCCCGGCGCGCCCGAATGGCAGCAAGATCTCGAGCGCCTGCGCAGCCTGGCCCGCCAACTGGCCATCGGCTTGCTGATACTGGCTGCCGTCAGTGGGTTCGTCGCCGCGCGCGCGAGCATTGCCGAACGCCAGGTGGATTTTCTGCTGGCCGCCACGGCCCTGCTGTTCGTGCCGACGGCGCTGCTGATCATATGGGCTTTGATCATGCTGGTCGGCTGGCGCGAAAAACGATTCGGCAGCCTGGCCGGCGGCGTGATCGGCCGGCTGATCGGCTGGCTGGCGCCGCGGCTGCTGACCTCGCCGCTGGCCAACGAGCTCGCGTTGTCCGGGACGGCGGCGCTGTCGACCCGGTTCGGTCGCTGGGCAGTCAGCGCTTTCAGTCATGTCTTCTGGCTGGTTTACGCGCTGGTTGCCCTGATCACCCTGGTGGTGTTTTTCAGCGTGGTCCAGTACGACCTGACCTGGGGTACCACGCTGTTGACCGAGTCCGCCGTCGTCTCGCTGGTGCAGACCCTGGCCTGGTTGCCCTCGGCGCTTTCCCTGATGCCGCCGGTCGAAGCCGACTGGGTGCTGGCCGGACGCGAGGGCGGTCTGGGCGAGCTGGATCGCGCTGTCTGGGCCCGCTTTCTGTTGTCGATTTTGCTGGTCTACGGTCTGCTGCCGCGCCTGGTGCTGGCGCTGGTCTGCGCAGCGCTGGCCTGGAGGGCGGCATCGCGAATGGATCTGGATCTGCGCCGGCCCGGCTACCTGCGGCTGGCAGCGGACCTGAATCGTGCGGTCACGCCGGAGGTTCGGCACGGCGCGCCGCCGCCTGAGGAACGCGCCTGCCGGCGCCAGGCCCGGCATCCGAATGCGTCGCACCCGGTGCTGATCGGCCTGGAGCTGGATCGAGCCGGTAGCGACTGGCCGCCGCTGGTGCCGGGCGTGGCATTCGACGATGGCGGCCTGGTCGCCACCAGGGCCGATCGCAAGCGCATCCTGGCCGCGCTGTCGCAGCGACGCCGACCGCCGGCGGCGCTGATTGCCCTGTGCTCCATGCTGCGCACTCCGGATGCCGGGCATGCCCGCTTCCTGGCCGAGGCAGCCAGACAGGCCCGGGCGCCGCTGGTGCTGATTCTCGACCAGGCCGGGGCATTGAGCGAGCGTGGC
>SKQS01000167.1 GCA_007118895.1 Wenzhouxiangella sp. | reverse complement strand
GCTTACATGCGCGGGCGCACGCTCAATGATGCCTTCATCATTCTCGACGAGGCTCAGAACACCACATCGGAGCAGATGAAGATGTTTCTGACCCGGATCGGCTTCGGCTCCAGGGCGGTGATTACCGGCGACCTGACCCAGGTCGACCTGCCGCCCAAGACCTCCTCGGGACTGCGCCAGGCGCTGGGTCTGCTCAAGGATGTCGAAGGGGTCAGCCAGACCTTCTTCGATGCCCGCGACGTGGTCCGTCACCCCATCGTGCGCCGGATAGTCGAGGCCTACGACCGGCTGGACCGGGAAGCGCAATGAGCCTGGTTATCGATATCCAGCGTACTTGTGACGAAGCCGAGCTGCCTGCGGCAAGCTGGTTGCGGCGGGTTGCGCGACTGGCACTTGCCGATCTCGAACAGGCCGAAGTCAACCTGCGGCTGGTCGACGCCGAAGAGTCACGGCAGCTCAACCATCGCTACCGGGATCGTGACCAGGCCACCAACGTGCTGAGTTTTCCCAGCTGTCTGCCGCCAGGCGCCGGCCCGGTCCACCTCGGTGATGTGGTGCTGTGCGCGCCGGTGATCGCCGCCGAGGCCGCCGCCCAGGGCAAATCGGCCCGCGCCCACTGGGCTCACATGGTGATTCATGGGCTCTTGCATCTGCGCGGCTTTGACCATATTGAGGCGGTCGAGGCCGAGCGCATGGAAGCAGAGGAGACAAGGCTGCTGGCCGGGCTCGGCATCGACGACCCGTACTGCCCGGTCGCCGGCGATCCGGCAGGCGGCGATACCCGCATGACGACAACATGAACGAAGAACATTCCAATTCCGAACCCCCCAGTCGAAGCTGGCTGGAACGTCTGGGCCGCGCATTCGGCGGCGAACCCCGTGATCGAAATGACCTGATCGAGCTGCTGCGCGAGGCTTCCGAGCGCGGCCTGATCGAGTCCGACACGCTGGCGATGATCGAGGGCGCCCTGGAGGTCGATGAGCTGCAGGTCCGCGACGTGATGGTGCCGCGCTCGCACATGGTGGTGATTCCGCAGCACATGGCAGTCGAGGAAATCCTGCCGGTCATCATCGAGTCGGGCCACTCGCGCTTCCCGGTGGTCGGCGAGGACAAGGACGAGGTCCAGGGCATCCTGCTGGCCAAGGATCTGCTGCAGCTGGTTGCCAGCAACGGCGAAGCCAACCTGGATGAGCTGGTTCGCCCGGCGGTGATCATCCCGGAGTCGAAGCGGCTCAACGTGCTGTTGCGCGAATTCCGGGTCAGCAAGAACCACATGGCAATCGTCGTCGACGAATACGGGGGTGTCTCCGGTCTGGTCACCATCGAGGACGTGCTGGAGGAGATTGTCGGCGACATCGACGATGAGCACGACGCCGAAGCCGTTGCCGACATTCAGAAGCTCGAGGACGGTCGCTACCTGGTTCAGGCGCTGACCCAGATCGACGATTTCAACGAGTCGCTGGGTACCGATTTCAGCGACGATGATTACGACACCATCGGCGGCCTGGTGGTCGCCGAGTTTGGCAGACTGCCCGAGGCCGGCGAGTCGGTCAGCATCGGCGGCTGGCAGTTCCTTGTCACCGCCGCCGACGATCGACGGCTGCATGCCATGGAGATCACTCGTCTGGGCTGAGCAGCCTGCTCGATCCGGCCCGGCACGATGGCGGCGCGCCCCCGGCCGGCATTGACCAGCCGTGTCGCCAAAGCGGGCTTGTTGCGTTAATGGGACTGACCCAACTGAAAACGGGAGGATCCCATGCAACGCATCAGGCACTTCTTGAACACCCTGCAGACCAACTGGTCGGAAGACCCCGCATCCCGCGGGGCGGCCAAGATGACGGCCGGCGCCGTGCTGGTAGCTGAAGGGCTGTTCGGCATCGCCCGCCGTGCCCTGTCGCGGGGGCGCGGGCGGGGCCGCCGTGGTCGCGGGGGCTTGCTCGGTGGCGTAATCGGTTTGGTCATCGGTATCGTGTTCATTGTCATCGGTGCTGCGATGGCGCCGGATGCGCCGGATGACGAGGTGGCGGTGACCGGGCGCATCGTCGAGGTCGAGACCAGCCGCAACAACGATGGTGAAACCCGCTTCAGCCCGATTTATTCCTACCAGGTAGAAGGCCGAGAATACCGGCTGCATTCGGCCATGCGTTCGAGCGTGCGTCCGCAGATCGGTTCGGAGGTCCGGATAGGGTATTCGGCGGCCAATCCGGAGAACGCGCGTCGCACCGATGGCCTGGAGAGCAGGGTGCACTGGCTGTTTGCCGGCGCCGGCATCATCCTGCTGGCGGTATCACTGGTCAGCCTGGCCATCAGTATCGCCTTGATCGTATTCGGCATCATGCTGTTCCGCAGCGGTAGGGCCGATCGCCGGGCGGCCGGTGAACCCAGCGGATTCATCTCCGATCTGGTTTCGCTGGCCAGCCGCGCCGGACGGGGGGAAATCGATGTCGAGCAGACTGCGGCGGGCCGACGCGGTGATTCACAGGGAGGGATGCCCGAACCTGGCTGACTCAGATCCTGGCAGCATGCATGCGCCGACCGCCAGTCAGTGTGGTCGGCTAAACTTGCTGCATGCCGAGAAAGATTCTGTTTGTCCTGGGCATGTTGCTGGCCGGCCCGGCCAGCTCCCAGGAGGTCTGGCTGGCCACCTACGGCCCGGGTGCCGAAGTGTGGGAACGTTTTGGCCACAACGCCCTGTGGCTGCGCGACGAGGACCGCGGACTGGACCATACCTTCAGTTTCGGCTACTTCGAGCTGGACCGGCCCGGTTTTCACCGCGACTTCGCTCGCGGTCGAATGCTGTACTTTGGCGCGGCCAGCCATGTCAAGCGCGAGTTCGACTTCTACCGCCAGCGGGATCGCAGCATTAGCGTGCAGCGCCTGGATCTGACGGAGGCCCAGTTCAGGACCCTGGAGCGACGCCTCAACAAGGCCATTTTCCCGCCACCCCAGTACTATGAATACGACTACTTCTACGCCAACTGCTCGACCTGGCTGCGTGACCTGATCGACGAGGTGACTGGGGGTGATTTGCGCCGGGCCACGGAAGGCCGTGTTGCAGACCTCAATTTCCGCGATCACGTGCGGCGGTTGCTGTGGCCGTCTCTGCATCTGTACATCGGTATCCACGCTGCGCTCGGACCGGCCGTTGACCGCGAGATCACGGTCTGGGACGAGATGTTTCTGCCCGATATCCTGGCCCGCGAGGTGGCAGCGCTGGGGCTGGTGACCGAGACCGTGAAGTTTCATGAGTCAACACGATTCTCGACGGCGGCGCAGCCGCCGGTGACGACACCGTGGCTGCTGCTGGCCGGTGTCGTGCTGGCGGGGCTGATGGCGGCGCCGGCGCTCAAACGCCAACCGTGCCGGTTTACGCGGTGGGTGCTGAGGATCTGGGCGCTGGTGATCGCTACCGCCGGCGCCTGCCTGCTGTTCCTGTGGTGCTGTTCAACCCACCAGGCAGCATGGGCCAACGCCAACCTGCTGCTTTACAATCCGCTGATGCTGGTTTTGTGGATGTCGGCCGGGCGAAGCCTGGCCCGAGTCGGGGCGATACTGATAGTTGTGGGTCTGTTTGCTGCCCTCGTCCTGGCGCTGTGGCCTGGAGGCCAGTGGAATCTGGACCTGGTTGCACTGATGTTGCCTGTGCACTTCGCTGCGCTATGGGCATGGCGTCGGATGCCCTGACGCGCATGATCAGGTATCGTGGGTGCATGTTTTTCCTGATGCGTTCAGTTTTCTGCTGTCTGCTGTTCGGCATGCCGGGCATGATTTCCGCTGCAGCTGCCGCCACCGAGCTGCAGGCGCTGGTAGACCGAGATCCGGCAGCAGCGATCGAGGTACTGGATCGAAAAATTGCCGCCGGAGCTGCCGGGCGTGAACTGGCCGACTACGCGGAGCTTTATCGTCTGCGCGCACAGGCCAGGCGAACAATGGGTGCCTATCCGGAAGCCAGCGCGGATGCCGAGCGATTTCGCGAGCTGGCCGAGCTCGATGGCGAGCCCTTGCTGATGTCCAGGGCGTTCATGATGGTGGGGACCATCCATGCAGAGCAAGGTGAGTTGGCCTCGGCGCTGGAGCAGTTCCACGAGGCCAGAAGAATGCTCGAGGGCACTGTGCATCTCGTTGAGCTGGCCAGAATTCACAACGCGCTGGGTGTGGCTCACCAGTTTCTGGAAGACTTTCAGCGGGCGGCTGACTACTATCGGTCCGGGCTGGAGATCATGCGGAACCTGGATCGCGATCGTCTCACGCTGACACTCAAGTCCAATCTGGCGCTGACGGTGGCCGCGCTGGAGGGCCCGGCGGCGAGCGTCGGGCCGTTGCTGAGAGTGCTTGAGCTTTCGCGAGAGCTTGGCGATGAAGCGTCTATCATGAG
>SKQS01000140.1 GCA_007118895.1 Wenzhouxiangella sp. | reverse complement strand
TAGAGCGCCTTGTCTCCAGCGCCCAGCGCCAGCCAGCGCGCCCCGGCTGCCTCGAAAGCAGGTTTGAGGCGCTCGAGCGCCAGTGCCTGTCCTTCGGCGACACACCAGGTACCGGAAAATCGCTCCGCGGCCGTTTGCGGGTCGGCAAATGCCCTGACCGGGTGAACTGCCGCTACCGGCGCTGCCAGCGGCTCCAGCACTGCCGCCGGCGTGCTGCCGGACAGGTGAAATGCCAGTTCCGGCTGTCCCGGCATGCGATGTGACAATCCAACCGCGCCGGCGGCCAGGTCGTCGTCGGCCAGGCCCAGCAGCAGCCAGCCGCCCGTCACTGCCTGGTCCATGAACTCCACCGGAGTTCCGCTGCCGATGAACGCCACCGCGGCCCTGGCGCTTCCCAGGCTGCGATTGCAAACCTGTCCGATCTCGACCGCCCCGACCTGGTGCAGGCTGCGAGCGATCGCTTGTGCCGCGCGGCCGCAGCCAAGCACATGTAGCGTCGGCAAGCTGCTCACGGTGTACTGACCGGCAACAGCTCGTCTTCGGGGCCGGGCTGGTGCTCGAGGTTCGGCTCGACCCCGCGCGGCCGCGCCTCCAGGTAGGCTTTGAGCCGCTCCAGTCCGGCCTGGTAATCGCGACCAACCAGTCCGGGAAGCATCAGGCCAAGATACCGACCGGTCAGATCGAAAGTGCCGAAATGCATGCGCATGCCCCAGCTGACCTCGCTGTCCAGGCCACTGGGCACGATCTCGAACCAGCTCTCGGCCTCGCTGGTCTCTCCCAGCTCCATCCGCAGGTCGATGCGGCGCGGCGCAAGTTCACTCTCGATCCACAGGCGACCGCTTTCACCGCCGGCCGCTCCTCCACCCCAGACCAGGGTGGCGCCGGGACCCTGGGCCGGGCCCTCGAGTCGATAGCCGGCCTCTGGGCTGCGTGCATGCCACGGCGACCAATGCTCCAGATGGCGGAAGTCGCGCATCACCGCATGAACCAGTTCAGGCGGCTGCTCGATGAGGATCGTGCGCTCGACAACAACCGTCCGCGGCAGCAGAAATCCGCCTGCGATCAGGATCAACACCACCCCAAGCAGAAGAAACAACAGCCTTCCCAACATGTGCGCCTCTCAAAAATTCAGGGCAATCGCCAGGGCTCGTCCCCGGGTCGGTCCCGATTGCCGGTTCGATTGTCGGATCGACCGTCGGTTCGAGCGTCGTCCCGATTGTCATCCCAATAGTTGCCCTCTGTATTGTCTTCATCAATCGACTCGTCCTCCCACTCATAGCGCTTGATCGGCGGCTGATCCCAGTGGCGAAATACAAACGCCAGGGCCAGCCCCCACAGCAGCCCGGAAAGATGCAGCTCCCAGCTCATGTTCTGTCCACCCGGAAAGACCCCCCAGATCATCGACCCGTACAGAAACCAGACCATCAGGGACACGCCAACCGAGCGCACATCGCGACGCAGGATGCCGGAGACAAATACGAAGGCGAGCATGCCGTAGACCAGCCCGCTGGCGCCGATATGCAGGCTGGGACGTGCAAACACCCAGGCGGCGGCACTGACGCCGATATACAGCAGCGGCAGCACTCTGAGTGACGAGTTCGGGTAAAGAAACAGCATCGCAACCCCACCGACAAACAACGGCGCGCTGTTGGAGGCGATATGGGCGAAGTTGGCGTGCAGCAGCGGCGTGGTGACAAGGCCAAACAGCCCCGGCGCCTCACGCGGGCGCAACCCGAATTGGATCAGGTCCAGGCCAAGCAGCTGATCCAGGGCAAACACCAACCACACCAAGGCCAGAAAACCGACCGCCAGCTTGATCGCCAGCAGAAAGTTCTCGCTGGCCCGGCGCGAGGCCGCATAGTCCGGATCAGGCAGGTCAAGTCGCATGCAGACTCCGTGCTTCGGTCTCGACTTCCTGTTCATCCGCCGGCAGGCCACTGTTGATGACCGCGCGAACCCGCCGGCGCAGCGTGCGCTCCTCGGTCACCGGCAGACCGGCGGTTTCGATCGGCTGATGAATCTTCAGATGGGCTGGGCCCGGCCGAACCTTCAGTGTTTTCGAGGTGTTGATATGCCGGGTGCCACTCACGGTCATCGGCAGGATCGGCAGCTGCTGATCCAGGGCCACCCGAAACGCGCCCTTCTTGAACGGCAGCAGACGCCCGTCGCGGCTGCGGGTACCCTCGGGAAAGAAAAGGATCCCGGTGCCCTGCGGCAGGCGCGCGACCGCCTCGTTGATCGCGCTGCGGGCCTGGTCGGGATCCTGGCGATTGATGAAGATGTGCCCGATGGCTCGGCAACCCTGCGCGATGAACGGCACCTTGCCCAGCTCGGCTTTCATGACCCAGCGCAGGTCCAGACCACAGTAGCCGTAAATCACCGGGATATCGAACTGGCTCTGGTGATTGGCAACCACCACGTAGGAACGGCTTCTGTCGATCTGCTCCAGCCCCTCGACCGTGACCCGGATCGGCAACAGCGTGGCAATGATGCGGGACCAGCGCACGGCAACCTGCAAATTGGCCAGCCGCGGACTGACCAGCAGCGACAGCGGAATGGCGATCAGCGCGCCGATCACCGTGGCAAGCGCCACCAGCGGCACTACCAGCAGCCAGAAATAAATCGGATACAGGCGATCGAGCATCGCTGCAATGCTACACATTATTGAATGACTTTGCCGCCGGTTGACCCGGTCGACGCGCTATCGGACAGCGGGCTCCAGATACCCCGCCTTATTCACCACCCATACGTCGCGAGGCGCGAACATGACAAGGGGCTCCTTGCGGAGCCCCCTGCTCGGATGCCAGCGAGTTGGCTGACAGTGAATGGAAAGAAACAGGGCAAGGCCTAGAGGCAAGCCGCCTCAGGCAGCCTTTACCTTGGTTTCCTTTTCGCCGTCGATCAGCCGGCTGCCGCCGCCGATTTCAATCCGGCGCGGCTTCATCTGCTCGGGCAACTCGCGCTTGAGCTCGATATGCAGCAGCCCGTTTTCCAGGCGCGCGCCACTGACTTCGACATGGTCGGCCAGCTGGAAGCGCCGCTCGAAGCTGCGGGTGGCAATACCGCGATACAGAAACTCGCTGTCGCTGTCGTTACGCTCGCCTTCGGACTTCTGGCCGCGCACTGTCAGCGTGTTCTGCTCACTGACGATGTCGAGCTCGTCATTGCCAAACCCGGCAACGGCCATGGTGATCCGGTAACGGTCCTGGCCCAGCGACTCGATATTGTACGGCGGATAGCCGTTGGAATCGACGCGGGCCGCGTTGGACAGCATGTCCGCCAGACGATCAAAACCGATGGCGGTGCGATACAGGGGGGAAAGATCAAACGTGTTCATAACCATATTCTCCTTGAAGCAATAGGTCGTTTCATTGAATGCCTGCCACACCATGTGGCCAGGCGTTGCCGAGATCCCTTGCGGCGATCTCGAACCATTAGATTGTTGCCAATTCGGGAAGTTTCAAGAGTTCGAATAGTCAGTTCGAATAGTCGATCTCGACAATGCTCAGCTCACGACTGCCGGCTGGCGTGTTGACCTGCACCATATCGTCCAGCCGCTTGCCCAGCAAAGCCCGGGCCACCGGGGAATCAATCGAGATCCAGCCCTGCGCGGCGTCGGTCTCGTCGGCGCCTACAATCCGATAGACATGGGTGCTGCCGTCGGCCTCCTCCAGGCTCACCCGGGCGCCGAAGAACACCCGCTCGGGGTCGGCCGGCGCCCGGTCGACCACCTTGATCGTATCCAGGCGCTTTTGCAGGTAGCGAATGCGTCGATCGATCTCGCGCAGCTGCTTCTTGCGATAAATGTACTCGGCGTTTTCCGACCGGTCACCTTCGGCGGCCGCTGCGCTCAGCGCCGCGGTGACTTCCGGTCGGACCCGGCGCCATAGCTTCTCGAGCTCGTTCTTGAGTCGCTTCGCCCCGGCGGCGGTGATATATGGGCTGGAGGGAGTGACCGGCGGCCGCCAGCGCCCCATTACCAGCGATGGTAGGCCGGATGGCCAGGCTTGACGGAAACGAACTTGCCGATGCAGGAATCGCACACCCGGTCGCCGACCAGCAACTCGCCCTCAACGGTGACCACATCGCCATCCACCGCTACCGGTCGGGCCACCAGGCGCAGCGGCTGGTCTGTGGGCGTCGGCCGACGCAGCTTGATCTGGTACTCCATGGTCACCGTGCAGGGTGGCGAATCCAGGCCACGCAGCTTCATCAGATGCCATGCAGCGGTCCAGTTGCAGTGACAATCGAGCAGCGAGCCGATGATGCCGCCATTGAGCACGCCGGGAAAGGCCTCGTGATGCGGCTCGGGGCGCCATTCAGCGACCACCTGGTCGCCGTCGGGAAAAGAGCGGATCCTCAGGCCCCGCTGGTTGGCCGGGCCACAGCCAAAACAGGCATTGTCGGGCGCGTA
>SKQS01000259.1 GCA_007118895.1 Wenzhouxiangella sp. | reverse complement strand
GTGACGATTCGTTGGGCCGGGCCGACCGGGCCGAGCGAAGTCCAGCTGCGAACCACCAGGCCGTGATAGGTCTGGCTGCTGTGGTTGACCAGTCGAAAACCGACTATCAGTTGTTCATTGGCGCTGCCGCGAACGGCGCTTTCGGCCTGTGTCCATTCCATCGACAGGCCGGGCGGCGATTCGCCGGGGGCAGGTTCGGTTGCTGACAGCAGCAGGTAGAAGAGCAGCATGAGCATGGGAACGATTGTTCCCGCAGGCGCATGCGCGAAACCTCAGGAAACTCGCTGGAAGTTCTCAGGAAGTTGTGAGGAAGGGGCTGATTGGGCTGTTTCGAAGGCGTTGTAGCACAGCCGGACCGTTTCGATACCGTCCAGTCCGTCTATCGCTGCCAGAAGCTCGGCGCAAGGGTTGACGTGCCACTCCGGGCCGAGCTTGAGCAGCGCCCGGGCGCGGGTGTTCTGGTAGTGAATCAGTACCGGGGTTTGACCCCGGCGATAGGGGCGAATGGCGGCGGCCAGATCATGGTCAAGCTCGGGATTGTCAGCGCCAATGGTAATCTCAAGGCGTCGCGCGAATTTTTCACGGGCCTGGTCCATGGTCAGCACGTCCTCGGCGACAATCCGGAAACCGCCGCGGAAGTCGTCGATGCTGACCTTGCCGATGACAATGACGATCTCGTCGTTGATCAGGCGGTCGGCGACCTGGCCGTAGAGGCCATCGAAGATCGCCACCTCGACCCGGGCGGTGCCATCGTCGATGGCCAGGAAGGCGCCGCGACCGGGGCGCTTGCGGCTGGCCATGATCATTCCGGCCAGGGTCATCGGAATGGCCTTGCCGCGGCCATTTCCCTGGCCGCCAGCAAAACGCTCGCCGATGTCATCGAGCGTGCAGGTCAGGAACTGGCCGAGCTCTTCGCGCAGCTCGTCCATCGGATGGCCGGACAGGTACAGGCCAAGGGCCTCGCGTTCGGCGCGCAGCTTCTGCCGTTCGGTCCACGGCCGGGTTGGCGTGACTGGTACCGGCTCGATCTCTTCGCTACTCGCGCCGGCAGCACCGAACAGGCTGACCTGGCCGGCATCGCGATCGGCCTGGAAGCGCTCGGCCGCCGACAATACGTCGGGCAGGGTGGCCAGCAGTTCGGCGCGATTGCTGTTGAAGCTGTCCATGGCGCCGGACCGGATCAGGGTTTCCAGCGCGCGGCGGTTGAGTTTCGACAGATCGATTTCCCGGCACAGCTGGTCCAGTGACTGGAAGCGACCGAGTCGCTGGCGGGCGGCGATGAGGTTTTCCACCGCGCCCTGGCCAACTCCCTTGACCGCGCCCAGCCCGTATCGAATCGCGCCGTCGTCAACGCTGAAGCGATAGTCGGAGCGATTGACGCTGGGTGGCAGGATCTCCAGCCCCATCAGCCGGCAGTCCTCGATCAGGTTGGCGATCTTGTCGGTTTTGTCCATGTCCGCCGACAGCACGGCGGCCATGAATTCGGCCGGGTAGTGGGCCTTGAGCCAGGCGGTCTGGTAGGCGATCAGTGCGTAGGCTACCGAGTGCGACTTGTTGAAGCCGTAGCGGGCAAATTTTTCCATCAGGTCGAAAATGGTCTGCGCCTGCCTGCTGTCGATACCCTGACTGGCAGCACCCTCCATGAATACCTCGCGCTGGCGCTCCATTTCCTCCGGCTTCTTCTTGCCCATGGCCCGCCTGAGCAGATCGGCGCCGCCCAGGCTGTAGCCGGCCAGCTCCTGGGCAATCTGCATGACCTGTTCCTGGTACAGAATCACGCCATAGGTGCTTTTCAGGATCGGTTCTGTCCTCGGATGCGGGTAGCGTACCGGCGCCTTGCCGTGCTTGCGGTCGATGTATTCATCAACCATGCCGGCATCCAGCGGGCCAGGACGGTAAAGCGCCACGGCGGCGACGATGTCGTCGAAGCTGTCGGGCTTGAGCTTGCGCAAAAGCTCCTTCATGCCGGGGGACTCGAGCTGGAACACCGCCGTGGTATGGGCAGCCTGCAGCAACTTGAGCGCCTTGTGGTCGTCGAGCGGCAGGTCGTCCAGGTCCAGCGGTTCGTGTTCTGACTCGGCGCGAAGTGCATTGATCTGGTGCAGCGCCCAGTCGATGATGGTCAGGTTGCGTAAGCCCAGAAAATCGAACTTGACCAGGCCGATTTCCTCGACATCATTCTTGTCGAACTGGGTCAGCACTGAGCTGCCGCCCGGTTCGGTATACAGCGGCGTGAAGTTGGTCAGCGGCCCCGGGGCGATGACCAGGCCGCCGGCGTGCTTGCCTGCATTACGAGCCAGGCCCTCCAGCGATCGGGCCAGGTCGAGCACCGAGCGGGTGTCGTCCTCTGACTCATAGCGTGCCTTGAGCTCGGGCTCCTCGGCCAGCGCCGCCTCCAGGGTCATTTCCAGCCGGTTGGGGATGAGCTTGGCGATCGAGTCGACAAATCCGTAGTTGTAGCCCAGCACGCGGCCACAGTCGCGAACCACGGCCTTGGCCGCCATGGTGCCGTAGGTGATGATCTGCGAGACCTGCTCCCGACCGTAGCGTCGGGTGACATAGTCAATGACCCGGTCGCGGCCGACCACGCAGAAGTCGATATCAAAGTCCGGCATCGAGACGCGCTCGGGGTTGAGAAAGCGCTCGAACAGCAGGTCGTATCGCAACGGGTCCAGATCGGTGATGCCAAGGGACCAGCCGACCACCGAGCCGGCGCCGGAACCGCGGCCCGGTCCGACCGGCACGTCGTTGTTGCGAGCCCAGGCTATGAAGTCGGCAACGACAAGGAAGTAGCCAGCAAACCCCATGGAAACAATAACTTCCAGCTCTCTTTTCAGGCGCGACTGATAGTCGGCCTCGGTCAGGCCGGGAGCCAGGCCATGGCGTTTCAGTCGCCGGCTCAGGCCTTCGGCAGACTTGCGCTCCAGGTAATCGGCCTCGGAGCTGCCGTCTTCTACCGGAAAGGCCGGCAGCACGTAGTCGCCGAAGTTCATTTCCAGATTGCAGCGTTCGGCCAGGTGCCAGGCGTTTTCCAGGGCCACCGGCAGGTCGGCAAATACCTCGGCCATTTCCTCTGGTGATTTCAGATACTGCTGATCGACAAACTCCCGCGGGCGACGACGATCATCGAGCAGCCGCGACTGGTGGATGCACACCCGCGCCTCGTGAGCGAAGAAGTCATCCTGATGCAGAAAGCGGACGTCATTGGTAGCCACGACCGGGATGTCGTGCGATATGGCCAGGTGCAGCAAGCCGCGCTCGGTGGAGGCTTCAGGCTCGCGACCGAGTCGCTGCAGTTCCAGGTACAGCCGGTCGGGGAACAAGCTTCGCCATCGCTCCAGGCGCCGCTGGGCCTGGCCGCGCCGGCCATTGGCCAGTGACTGACCGATGTTGCTCTCCCAGCCAGCCAGCAGGATCAGCCCATCGGTGTGATCATTCAACCAGGTTTCGTGAATTCGGACCTGTCCCCGGTGGCGGCCCTCGAGAAATGAGCGTGACAGCAGCCGACACAGATTCAGGTAGCCGGTGTGGTCCTGGACCAGCAGGGTCAGACGACTGGTGTGCTCGGCGTTGCCGGCATCCTGCAACCGCACGTCGGCGCCGACCACCGGTTTGATGCCGTGGCGCTGTGCTGCCTTGTAAAACTTGACCAGGGCGAACAGATTGTGCCAGTCGGTGACCGCCACTGCCGGCATTCCCAGCTCGGCGACCCGCTCGACCAGCTCGCCTATGCGGACCATGCCGTCTTCGAGCGAATACTCGGTATGCAGCCTCAGATGAACGAATTTTTGCTGCCCGTGACTGACCTGATCGCTCATCCTGGGCATTATAACGCTCAGCCGGCTGACTGGACCGGCCACCTATTGGGCGTGAAGAGGTAGCGCCAAGGTACTGAAATCCGTTATATTCGACGATCGATGCGATAGTCTGGGGTCTTGGCTCTACGGAAATTCCCCGCAATGACAAACCAGACGCCACCGGAGCAGCAGGTGAACCGAGTAGACCGAAGTCAGCAGGCCGATACCCGACCGCGCATTCTGTTTGTCGATGACAGCCAGCTGATGATCCAGTCAGTGCAGCGGATTCTCAGGCCTAACTTCGATCTGTTGACGGCCGAAGATGGCGTCAAGGCGTGGGAAATCCTCACTGCTGATCCAACCGTTCAGGTGTTGTTTTCTGACCTGGCCATGCCGCATATGGATGGCTACGAGCTGCTGGGCAAGGTGCGCGCTTCGGAAGATCCTCGGCTGCGCGACATGCCAGTGATCATTGTCACCAGTCATGATGAAGAGTCGGCGCGCGAACGCGCCTTGCGTGAGGGCGCCACCGATTTCATCAGCAAGCCGTTCAAACCCAGCGAACTGCTGGCGCGTGCCGAGGCCAACGCGACCTCCGAGGAATCCTCGCGGCGCCTGCGCCTGATCGAAACCAGGAGTACTACCGATCCGGCCACCGGGCTGGGCAACCGGGTTTGCTTCGTCGATCGTCTTGCTCAGGAAATGAGTTTCGCTCGGCGTCAGCAGCAGCAACTGGCCTTGTTGCACCTGCGCATCGATCGCTTCGAAAAGCTGTTCATGAAGCTTGGGCGCTTGCGGGCCGAAAAGATGCTGCGCCACCTGGGCGAGCTGCTGGGGCGCCGACTGCGCAAGGGCGACATGCTATGCCGCAATGGCCTCGGCGTCTTCGGGCTGATCATGCCCGGTTGCGAGCGCCTCGAGCTGGAACAGCTCAAAGTGCGCCTGCGCCAAGACGTGGAATCTGTACGCTTCCGTTCCGGGCAGCACATTCTCAAGGTTGGCTGCACTCTGAGCGAGCAGATTCCCGACCTCAATGGTATCGATGGGCCGGAAGAATTGCTGCAGGCGGGGCTTTCCGAACTGGAAAAGGCGCCGGTGCCGACCGAGCCGGTTGCCGCCCGTCCGCAACCGGCAAAGGCACCGCCGCCGTCCATCGAGGAAGCGCTGGCGATGATCGAGGCCGGTCGCAGCGAGGCGCTGCGAAGACATCTCCCGGCGCTGATGGAGAAGCTCGAGCCGCTGCTGCGCCTGGCGCGCGACGCCGAGCCCAGGCAGCGGGCAGGTGGCGGTCTGGCGCCGGGGTTCTCACGCTGGTAACAGTTTCTCTCTGTCATAGTTGCAATGGGAACTACCGAGCGTACGGTTGTCGTCATCGATGGCCACCCCGACCCTGATCCGAAGCGCCTGGTCCACGGCCTGGCGGGTGCGTACATCGAGTCAGCGCAGCAGGCCGGACATTCGATTGAGCTGGTCAGGCTGGCTGACCTGGATATTCCCCTTCTTCGCAGCGAGCGCGACTGGCAGTCCGGCGATGTGCCGGCTGATGTAGCCCAGGCGCAGGAGAAGATTCGGGCAGCCGATCACCTGGTTTTCGTCTTTCCGCTGTGGCTGGGCTCCATGCCGGCGCTGTTGAAAGCTTTCCTGGAGCAGGTAATGCGGCCGGGTTTCGCATTCGACGAGGAGGCCAGAGAGGGAGGTGGCCAGCGCCTGCTGGCAGGAAAATCGGCACGGATCGTGGTGACCATGGGCATGCCGGCGCTATTCTTTCGCTGGTTCTATCGTGCGCATGGCGTGCGATTCTTCAAACGTAATATTCTTAAATTCTGCGGCATTTCTCCGGTTCGCAGTGTCTACTTCGGCCTGGCCGGATCAGGCAGCCCCGGCCGTCGCGACAAGGCAATGCAGAAGATGCGCCGCTGGGGCAGGGAGGCCCGCTGACATGACTATTTCTTCGACCCCTGACTTGCTGGACGACAACCCGCACTGGCAGGTCTTGCCGCCAGGTTTTGTCGACTACGGCGCCGCGGAGATCTTTTCCGGACAGGTCGAGACGGTCAAGTGCTTCGAGGACAATTCCCGGGTTAAAGAGTTGGTGGCTACCCCCGGGCTGGGGCGGGTACTGGTCGTCGACGGCGGGGGCTCGTTGCGCTGCGCCTTGCTTGGCGACATCCTGGCAGACAAGGCCTGCAGCCAGGGCTGGGCGGGCATCGTGATTTATGGTTGCGTCCGCGATGTGGAAATTCTGCGCGATATTCCCATCGGTATTCGCGCCCTGGCCAGCAACCCCCGTCGCTCGACCCGGCGCAACGAGGGCCAGGCCAGCCTGGAAATAAGAATCGCCGATGTGACGATAAAGCCCGGTGACTACCTGTATGCCGACGCCAATGGCATGTTGCTGGCGCCGGGTTCTGAAACAGAAATGTAACAAACGACTGCTAGCCTCCCTGAGTTGTTGCTCGAATGACCCGTCCGGACGGAGGCCCGTGCCAGACCGACTGATTGCCAGCCTGTTTGCCATGGGACTCGTGATTCTCCTTGCGTCGGCCAGCCCGGTTGTCGCCAAACCGCATGAATCCTTGCCCGAGGTCGACGGTTTCCCTTCCCAGCCGATCCGGGTAGTGGTCTACACCAGTCCGGGTGGATTGATCGATGTCACCGCTCGGCGCTTTGCCCGTCTGGCCCAGGAGCATGCCGACCATCCCTTTGCCGTGATCAATCGTCCCGGCGGAGGCGGGATCGTGGCGTTCGAGGAGGCGCTTCGTGAGCCGGCGGACGGCCATCGGATTCTGGCGGTGACCCGGTCGAACATTTCCAAGATGGTGGCCACCGGCCGTGAGGACCTGATCGAGCGCATCAACTGGCATGCCTACCTGATGGACAACGCGCATGTTTTGATTACCAATGCCATCGAGGGTCCCGGGGACTGGCACGAGCTGAAACAACACGCGCAAGAGCAACCCGGCAGCCAGCTGTGGCTGGGGGTGGATATCGGCGGCGTAAAGCATGTATCCGGTGTCAAGATCGCCGAAACAACCGGTATCGACATGCGCTGGATACCGTATGCCAGTGGTGGAGAGGCGGTTGCCGCCCTGCTGGGCAATCTGGGTACGGCCTATCTGGGCAATCCCAGGGATGCCCTTGCATCCGAGCGCCTGCGCGTTGTGGCGGTGGCGGCGGAGAACCGGCTCCCGGATTTTCCCGATGCGCCGACTTTTGCCGAACTGGGCTATACCGGCCTTGAGGACGAGCTGATCTGGCGCGGGCTGGCATTTCGCAAGGGAGTGCCGGACGAGGTCCGGGACTGGTACCGGGTGCTGATCGGCCTGGTCACCAGCGACCCGCGGTGGGAGTCGGCCTGGACTGGCGAGGCGGTCAATCTGCGCTACCGTCCGGCTGAGGAGTTCGAACGGATCGTCGCCAGCGATCGTGAGGAATTTCGCCGCTACCTTGGAGACCTGGGTCTGTTGCCGGAGGCTCGCGCCGAGCTCAGCGGTCTCGCTGCGCTGCGCCAACCCCCGGGGGTGCTGATACTGCTCTCGGTGCTGGTGCTCGTTCTTGCGCTGCTGTCCTGGCGCTTGCGATATTCGCCGTGGCGAGAACAGGCTGGTGAGCTGAGCCTGCTGGCGGCGTTGAGTGCCTGCGTCATCGGGCTGCTGTTGCTGAGCACCGGCTTTCCGCCGGCCAACCCGGTTGACCCGGTCGGCGCTGGTGGCCTGCCGCGAGCGTGGATGCTGCTGGCGCTTCCTTTGATTGTTGTACAGGGGGTGATGACCGTACGCCACGGGGAGCGGACAGAGCGCCGCGCCGGCATCGTCCGTCTGGGTGTGGTGCTGGCGATGTTCGGCGCCTACCTGGTGTTGCTGCCGGTGATCGGCTATCTGCTGGCCTCGGCGGTCTACCTTCCGTTGCTGATCTGGTACCTGGGCTATCGCCGGCTGGTCGTGATAGCAGTGCTGACCGTGGCCTGGCTGGTATTTTCCGAGCTGGTTTTCCAGCGCCTGTTGCACGTCGACCTGCCGAGGTTTTCCCTGTGGAGATGATTGACACGCTGCTGGCCGGCCTGGGTACCGTGATGGCAGTGATTCCCTTGCTGACCATCGTCGCCGGCATCGTGCTGGGCATCGTGATTGGCGCCATGCCCGGCCTGTCGCCATCCATGGGCGTGGCGCTGATGGTGCCATTCACCTATGGCATGTCGCCCACGCTGGCCCTGATCCTGCTGGTCGGAATCTATATCGGCTCCAGCTATGGTGGCTCGATTACCGGCATCATGGTCAACGCGCCTGGCACGCCGTCTGCGGTGGTCACTGCAATCGACGGTTACGCCCTGACCCGGCAGGGCCGACCGGCGCTGGCGCTGGGTACGTCCATTGTTGCCTCGGCGGTCGGCGGCATGTTCGGCACCATCATTCTGATCGGGTTCTCCGTGCCCCTGGCCGAAATCGCCGTGCGCTTTCATCCATCGGAGTACTTTGCCTTTGCCGCCTTCGGTTTGGCGACCATCGCCATGCTGGCCGGCGATCGCTGGGTCAAGGCGCTGGTTGCGATGCTGGTCGGGTTGATCATTGCCACCGTGGGTACCGATCCGATTTCCGGCGCCGAACGCTTCACTTTCGAGGTCATGGCGCTGTCTGACGGGTTTCTGCTGATACCGGCGCTGATCGGCATGTTTGCCTTGAGCGAGGTGTTTACCGGCATCGAACGCGGCGAGTTCCGTATTGCCAAAGCAACGGGTATTGGTGATCGCTGGCCACGACTGGCCGATTACTGGCGATTGAAATGGGTGACCCTGCGCTCTGGCGCAATCGGTACCCTTATCGGCATTTTTCCGGGTGCCGGGGCGACCATCGGCTCGTTCATCAGTTACGGTATTGCCAAACGGATCTCGCGCAACCGCGAGCAGTTCGGCAAGGGCAGCCCCGAGGGCGTGACCGCCGCTGAGGCGGCCGATTCCGGCTCTGTTGGTGGCGCCATGGTGCCGTTGCTGGCGCTGGGCATCCCGGGCAGCGCCACGACCGCGGTGCTGATTGGGGCGATGATGATCCATGATCTCACCCCGGGCCCGCAGCTGTTTGTATCCAGCCCGGGCATGATCTATGCCATTTTTGCCGCCATGCTGCTTTCCCAGTTCGTGCTGCTGCTGGTTGGCCTGGCCGGCGGCAGGCTGTGGGTGCGAGTCGCTCACGTGCCGAAGGAGCTGCTCTACTCACTGATCACCATGATGGCGCTGATCGGCGCCTACGCGGTTCGCAACTCGATGTTTGACGTGTTCTGCTGCCTGGCCTTCGGGCTGCTGGGCTGGTTGATGCGCCGCTATGACTATCCGCTGGCGCCGGTGATCCTGGGGTTGGTGCTCGGCGCCATTGCCGAGACCAATTTCCGGCGCGCGATCATGATGGATGGGCCCATGGTATTCGTCTCGCGGCCCCTGACCGCCATCATGCTGGGACTGGCGCTGGCCTCTTTTCTGATCCCGCTCATCATGCGGCTGCGAGAAGTCTCGCAGGCAAGCGCTACTACACGGGCCCAGGCGGCAAGTCGCCACTGAAACTGCCGTTGTCGGCAATGTGCCTCCGGGAGTAAGATCAGGCGCATGATGCGCTCTGGTCGACATCGCAGCCGCCCCGCCAGGCAGTGGGTACTGGACAACCCGCTGCTGCTGGCTGCCGCCATCGGTGGCCTGGCCCGGCTGTTGTCCTGGCTGCTCGCACCACAACCCGGCGCACTGCACGCTGCTCTCGACCTGATGTGGCGGTTTTTTGGCTTCGGCTTCCGTCTCGCCGCCGGATGGCTCGAGCAGAATGTCTCGGGCCTGCCGGAGTGGCTGGCGCTCGTACTGATGGTGCTCGTGGGGCTTTTGATTCACCTGGCAGGCGACGCAATCTGGCGCATGATCAGGGCGATGTGGCGCGGCGGACGGTGAAGTTTTTCCGCTGGCTCCTAGCCCCTGAAACGCCGGGTCAGATCCTGGTAGGCGTCGACGCGTCGGTCGCGAAAGAACGGCCAGATGCGGCGCACGCTTTCCGAGCGTGCCAGATCGATGTCGGCAACCAGAACGACGGCCGAGCTGTCTGCTTCGGCAAGCATCTCTCCCTGCGGCCCGGCGATGAAACTGTGACCCCAGAACAGCGCGTCGCGCCCTGCACCGGAGCGGTCGGGTTCATGCCCGACCCGGTTGCAGGCCAGTACCGGCAGGCCGTTGGCGATCGCATGCGCTCGCTGGATGGTTCGCCAGGCATCCAGCTGGCGCTGCTGCTCTTCCCGATCATCCTGCGGATCGGCGCCGATGGCTGTGGGGTAGATCAACAGCTCCGCCCCGGCCAGGGCCATCAGTCGCGCGGCTTCCGGATACCACTGATCCCAACACACTAAAACGCCCAGTCGGCCGACCGAGGTATCAATCGGCTCGAATCCCAGGTCGCCCGGGGTGAAATAGAATTTCTCGTTGTAGCCCGGGTCGTCAGGGATGTGCATCTTGCGGTAGATGCCGGCCAGGCTGCCGTCAGCCTCGAGCACGATGGCAGTGTTGTGCGCCATGCCGGGCATGCGCTGCTCGAAAATGCCACCCACCACGACGACCCCGTGGTCCTGGGCAGCCCGCGCCAGGGCCTGGCGGGTAGGCCCATCCAGCGGCTCGGCCAGGCCAAACAGTTCCGGATCCTGGTACTTGCAGAAATATTCCGAGCTTTGCAGCTCGGGCAGTACCACCAGGCGCGCACCGCTGCCGGCTGCAGAGGCGATGGCATCTGCAGCCAGGCCTAGATTGGCCTCCCGGTCCGGCCCCATGGCGTGCTGGACCACGGCTACGGTCAGCGTCGTGCTCACCCCAGTGCCCCTGGCAGGTGCATGGTGGCGCAGTGCGGACCGCCGAACTGGTGGATCATTGCCCCGGCCTCGACCAGTTTGACCGAGTGATCGGGCAGCGCCATGGCCAGAACTTCCCGAGCCTCCTCATCGCTGTCCACGCCATAGGCTGGCACCAGTACCGCATCGTTGACGAACAGGAAGTTGGCGTAGTTGGCCGGCAGATTGCCGGGCGTACCGCGTGGGCAGGGTAGTGCGACCAGTTCCACTGCCTGGCCGGAGTCACCATCGAGAGCTTCCAGCTGCCGGCGCAGCAGTTCGTCTCGGTCACGGCTGGCCTGGCTTTGGTAGGCAATCCGGTCACGACTGATGAACCGTGCCAGGGTATCGATATGCCCGTCGGTGTCGTCGCCGGGCAGGGGCTCGATATCGATGGCCAGAACGCGATCAATGTTTAGCAGCGAATACAGCTCATAGTCGATCTCACTGCGCGAGAGATTCGGGTGCCGTGCACGAAGGCAATGACGATTGATCAGCAGGCTGCCTGCACCATTGCTGTCGATTGCTCCGCCTTCCAGCGCAAACAGGTACTGGCGAAACTCGAAGCGATTGAATAACGCATGTCGTGCCAGCAGCGTATTGACGCGGTTATCCAGAGCGGCCGGATATTTTCCGCCCCAGCCGTTGAAGTAGAAATCCAGCCCCAGACGCTGCCCGCTTCTGACCATGGTGACCGGCCCGTAATCCCGGCACCAGACATCGTTGTAATCAACTTCGATGACATGAACGCCAGGCTGGTCCTCGAAGCGCTGGACGGCCGATGGGTGACCCGGTGCGACCAGCAACACCACCTGCTGATGGGCTGCAATGGCCGTGATGAGCTGCGCCCACTCGCGCTGGGCAGCTGGTAACTGCTCTCCCCAATCGGCTTCCTTGACTGGCCAGGCAAGCAGGGTGGCACTTTGCAGCTCCCACTCTGCCGGCAGTCTGTATTCGGTATGCATCGCATGCTCCCCCTTCTTGCCTGGCGGCAGTAAAGGCCTGGTTATCTTCCGGTTTGCTGTTGCAGTCGCGTCATGACGGCACCCGGGTTGAGCACGCTGTCGATCACCAGATCATGCTCGAAGAACACCGTGTACTCGGCATAAATCCAGCGCGTGATCGGCGGGTTGCCAACCGCTGCTCGGCGCTCCGACGGTTCGCCGAAACGGCGCTCGACCTCGCTCATCGTCATGCCATTGGCCGGGAGGTCGCGCAGCATGCGCTCGCGCACTTCCTCGATTAGCAGAACGTCGGCACTGGCCGGTGCGGCCAGCAGTAACATCAGCCCCCCCATAATCATCCATCGCTTGTGCTTGTTGATCATGGTCATGTCCTCGGAAGACGTTGGCAGTCCGGTGCAACTGTGTGTTGAGCAAAAAATTCTAACACAGGGGACATCGTTTCACATGTGTGCCACACTTGTAATCTCAATGAGTTAGCGCTCGATATCAGAAACGACTTCAGCAGCTTGAAATCGTGGGCGTGGGAATCCATACCCTGTTGGACATCATGGAAAAAACCCAGGAGCACCAATGAAAACGGCTTTGATAACTGGCGCCAATCGCGGCATAGGGCTGGAGCTGGCGCGCCAGCTTGGTGATCGCGGATACCAGGTCATCGCGGCCTGTCGCCAGGCCTCGCCGGAGCTGAAGGCGCTGGATCCGCGAATCGAGGAAGGGATCGACGTCACGTGCGGCAAGGATCTGAACACGCTGGCAGACCGTTTGCGAGGAACTCGCCTTGATTTGCTGATCAACAATGCCGGCGTGCTGCGCTCGACCGATTTCGACCAGCTCGAGGATCAGCTTGACGATTTCCGCCTGCAGTATGAGGTCAACGCGCTGGCCCCGCTGCGCGTGACCCGGGCGCTGGTCAATCATCTAAATGATGGCGCCAGAGTCGTCATCATCACCTCTCGCATGGGGTCGATCGCCGACAACACTTCCGGAGGCGCCTACGGCTACCGGATGTCGAAGGCGGCGGTCAACACGGCAGGTGTTTCGCTGGCTCACGAGCTGAAGGATCGGAACATTTCGGTCGGCCTGTTGCACCCGGGCTATGTGCGCACCGGGATGACCGGCAACCAGGGGTTTGTGGATGCCGATGAGGCGGCTACCGGCCTGATAGCGCGCATCGATGAACTGAATCTGGACAGTTCCGGAAGCTTCCGTCACGCCAACGGCGAGGAGCTCCCCTGGTAGGAAAATCAGCGTTTCAGGCGCCGTTGTTCGGCCAGTAAACGGCGCCAGGCGGCCAGCCGGGAGACCGCAATGTCACCCGCCGCTACCGCTTCGGCGACTGCACAGCCGGGCTCGCTGACGTGGCTGCAGTCCCTGAAACGACAGCCGACCGCATGGGCGTGAATCTCGGGGAATCCGCGCTGCAGCGTGGACATCTCCATCGACCACAGACCGTATTCCCACACGCCAGGCGTGTCGATTACATGGCTTCCCGAGGGCAGGGGGTACAGCGTGGCGGCCGTTGTCGTGTGGGTGCCCTTGCCGGTGACCCTGGACAGGGCACGGGTGTGTAGTTCAAGGTCCGGAATCAAGGTGTTGAGAAGCGAGGACTTGCCGACCCCGGACTGGCCCGCCAGCAGACTGGTGCCTGAAGAGAGCAAGGCGGGCAATTCGTCGAGTTCGAGTGGAGGCAGACAGCGGGTGTGCAAAAGGCGGTAGCCGATCGCCTGAAGGTCCTCGAGCTCATCGAAGGGCAACTGATCCGGGACGGGCAGATCGCGCTTGTTGAGAACGATGACGGCGGCAATCCCGGCTATTTCGGCGGCTGCCAGATAGCGGTGCAACAGGTCCCGACTTGGCGCCGGTTCGGGCGCGATGACGATCACCAGCCGGTCCAGGTTGGCAGCGATGTGCCGCTTGCGTCCACGCTCGTCGCCGCGACCGAAGCTGTTGCGACGTTCGGCGATGTCGCACAGCGCCTTGTGCTCATCGATCGAAACTCGATCTCCCGGCAGCGGTCGGCCCAATCGCCGGCGGAAGTGGAAGGCGATCAACTCACCATTGTCACGTCGTGCGACTCCGCGATTGCCGTGAGCCGACAGGACCAGCGCGTCGTGTTGACCGGTTGCCTTCATGCTTCGGTTATATTTCAGTTTGAGGCCAGCGAAAGAATATTATCCCCGATGACCGATACCCACCTGATCTGGATCGACCTGGAAATGACCGGGCTCGATCCTGATGCCGATGACATCATCGAGATTGCGACTTTGGTTACCGACGATCAGCTCAACGAGATCGCCGTGGGGCCAGTGCTTGCGATTGCGGTAAGCCAGTCGCGACTCAAGGCAATGGACGAGTGGAATACTCGTACACATGGTGAATCGGGGTTGATCCAGCGTTGCCTCGAAAGCACCACCACGACTCGTCAGGCCGAGAGGGCGACCTTGGCATTTCTGCATCGCCATGTCAGTTCAGGGGCCTCGCCTATGTGCGGCAATTCAATTTGCCAGGATCGGCGATTTCTCGCTCGCCAGATGCCGGAGCTGGAATCGTTCTTCCACTACCGCAACCTGGATGTCAGCACGCTCAAGGAGCTGGCCAGGCGTTGGGCGCCGGAAATCGCCGAGGGCATGAACAAGGACAGCCGTCACCAGGCACTCGACGATATCCGTGACTCGATTGCCGAGCTGCACTATTACCGCCAGCATATGGGTCCACTGGGCGGTGGTAACGGTTGACTATTTCTTGTTGTCAGCCAGCGCCCGCCAGGTGTCGACCACCGTGTCGGGATTGAGCGAGACGCTTTCGATACCTTCATCCAGCAGCCACTGGGCCAGGTCCGGGTAGTCGGACGGGCCCTGGCCGCAAATCCCGATGTACTTGTCGGCATTGCGGCAGGCCTTGATTGCCATTGACAGAAGTGCCTTGACCGCGCCGTCGCGCTCGTCGAAGCGATGGGCGACCAGGCCGGAGTCACGATCGAGGCCCAAGGTCAGCTGGGTCATGTCGTTGGAGCCAATCGAAAAGCCATCGAAGTGCTGGAGAAATTCTTCGGCCAGCAGGGCATTGGAAGGAAGTTCGCACATCATGATGATTTTCAGGCCATTCTCGCCGCGACGCAGGCCGAACTCGGCCATGACATCAACCACTTCGCGGGCTTCTTCCACCGTGCGTACGAATGGCACCATGGCCCAGACATGGTCAAGCCCCATGACCTCACGAACCTTCTTCATTGCCCGACATTCCAGCTCGAAGGCCGGCTTGAAGCTGTCATCCACGTAGCGCGAGGCCCCGCGCCAGCCCAGCATGGGATTTTCCTCGTCGGGCTCGTAGGTTTCACCCCCAATCAGGTTGGCGTATTCATTGGACTTGAAGTCCGACAGTCGGACAATCACCGGATTGGGGCCAAACGGCGCTGCAATGGTGGCGATGCCCTCGGCCAGCTTGTCGACATAAAAACTGACCGGGTCGGCATAGCCGGCGATGCGCCGGTCTATCTCGGTGCGAACCGACTCCGGCTGGGCATCGTAGTCGAGCAGGGCGCGCGGGTGGATGCCGATCAGCCGATTGATGATGAACTCCAGGCGCGCCAGGCCGATACCGTGGTTCGGGATCTGGGCAAAGTCGAAGGCACGATCGGGATTGGCGACATTCATCATGATTTTCAGCGGCGCCGGCGGCATCTCGTCCAGGGAGTCCTCGGCAACGCTGAATTCCAGGTGGCCCTTGTATATGCGGCCGGTATCACCCTCGGCGCAGGACACCGTGACCTCGACACCATGCTCGACCTTGTCGGTGGCATCTCCGCAGCCGACCACGGCAGGAATGCCCAGCTCGCGAGCGATGATGGCAGCGTGACAGGTTCGCCCTCCACGATTGGTCACGATTGCCGAGGCCCGCTTCATGATCGGTTCCCAGTCCGGGTCAGTCATGTCGGTGATCAGCACGTCGCCGGCTTCGACCTCGTGCATCTGCTCGATGCTCTCGATGACCCGCGCGATGCCCTGGCCAATGCGCTGTCCGATCGCCCGACCCTCGATGAGCACTTCGCCTTGCTCTTCGAGGCGAAACCTTTCCATGGTGCCACTGCTGCGACTCTTGACCGTTTCCGGTCGCGCCTGGAGTATGTAGAGCTCGCCGGTCTGACCGTCCTTGCCCCATTCGATATCCATCGGCCGCCCGTAATGATCCTCGATCGCCAGCGCCATGTTCCCCAGCGCGGTGGCGTCATCGTCGGAAATGGAAAAAGCGACTCGGTCATCAGCCGGCGTGTCTTCGGTGGCCACACCGCCGTCGGCGCCGTAGATCATTCGGGTTGCCTTGCTGCCCAGCGAGCGGCGCAAAACGGCGGGCTTTCCGGCACGCAGATTGGGCTTGAACAGGTAGAACTCGTCCGGATTGACCGCTCCCTGCACAACGCTCTCACCAAGCCCGTAGCTTGATGTAATGAACACTACATCGCGATAACCGGACTCTGTATCAAGCGTGAACAGCACGCCAGCGGAGCCGCTGTCGGAGCGCACCATGAGCTGGATGCCGGCCGAGAGCGCCACGTGCTCGTGTTCGAATCCATGGTGAACTCGGTAGGCGATGGCCCGGTCGTTGTACAGGCTGGCAAAAACCTCGTGGATCTTCTGCACTACCTGGTCAATGCCGCGCACGTTGAGGAACGTCTCCTGCTGACCGGCAAAAGAAGCGTCGGGCAGATCCTCGGCCGTGGCCGATGAGCGTACTGCCACCGCCACATCCTCTCCGTGTTGCTCGACCATCCGCTTCCAGGCCTCGCGAATTGCCTCATTCAGTGCGTCCGGCAACGGCGCCTCGATGATCCAGTCGCGGATCTTCTTGCCGCTGGCTGCCAATGCCCGGACATCGTCGGCGTCCAGGGTGGCCAGCTCGGCCTTGATCTTCTCGGCCAGGCCGGAATCCTGCAGAAAGTCGCGATAAGCTTGCGCGGTAGTTGCGAAACCACCCGGCACCGTCACGCCGGCGTCAGAAAGATGCGAGATCATTTCGCCGAGGGACGCATTCTTCCCGCCGACCTTTTCAAGGTCAGCCATGCCAAGCTCATCGAGCCACAGGATATACTCAGTCACGGGGAAGCGCCTTGTCGATTTGATCCAACCATTATTGTAACCGCGGGATCCGCAATGAGAAGAACCGTATTCTTCGTTTCCGATGGCACGGCCATTACCGCCGAGACCTTCGGCCACAGCCTGCTGACGCAGTTCGAAAATATCGATTTTCGCCAGATTCGGCTACCGTTTGTCGACACCAGGGAAAAGGCCGAGGATGCGGTCGGGCTGATCAATCGGGCGGCCGAGATCGACCAGGTCCGGCCACTGGTGTTCACCACCATCGTCGACCAGACGGTCAGCGGCTGTCTGCGGCCCAGCCAGGCGCATATCTTCGACATGTTTGGCACCTTCATCGAGCCGATGGAAGACATTCTCGGTGTTCCGCGCTCGCCCAAGGTGGGCAGCGCCCACGGCATGCGTGACCGGGATGCCTATGAGGACCGCATGGAGGCGACCAACTATGCGCTGACTCACGACGATGGCATCAGCAAGCGACTGGACCGGGCAGATGCGATTCTGATCGGGGTTTCGCGCTCGGGCAAGACACCGACCTGTCTTTACATGGCCCTGCATTACGGCGTCAAGGCAGCCAATTATCCGCTGACCGAGGAGGACCTGGAAAAACCGCGGCTGCCCGAGTTCCTGCGCAAGCACAGGAACAAGCTGTTCGGGCTGACCATTGACCCCGAGCGTCTGGCGCAGATTCGGGAAATCAGGCGACCAAAGAGTCGGTATGCTTCCCTGCGTCAATGCCATTACGAGGTCGAGGCAGCCGAGGCGCTGATGCGGTCGGAGGGCGTCAAGGTGCTGTCGAGTACCAACATGTCTGTCGAGGAACTGGCCAGCCGTATCCTGCTGGGGTTGGATCTGCACATCAATCTGGCCGAACGGGCAGGGCGTCCTTGACCTCCTGAATAAAAATCATTATCATTTACGGCATGGGTTTTGTCCGCCCCGGCCGAATCTCGTGACGCGACTCTCCTTGCGGCCGGGGCTTTTCTTTTTCGAGATGCGCGGGGCGGCCCCGGTACTGCACGGGATCGGCGCCGAAAGAGCCTGAAAATTCTTTGCAGGCAGGGTCTTGAGAAAGAGTTGCTTCGTGGCTATATCGTTCAGTTGATGCCTTGTGCTATGCTCCCGCACCATGTTGACTCGTGTCCGCAATCTGTACCCGCCCACCAGGGTTCTGGCCCGTCGCCTGCCGGAGCTGCACGGCAACGTGTTTCATGCCCTGAATACCCTGCTGCCGGCCGATCTTGCACGCAGCGATACCCTTGTTTCGCGGGTCGCCGGGTCTCCTGACCTGTATCTCCAGGTCATGGAGCGTCACAACTACACCTCGTTCATTCGCCTGACCTACGTCATGGGTTCGGAGCGTCAGCATAATCCCAACGCTCACATCCGCATTTATCACGATGCGCGCATGGCTGAAGCCACTGCATTCAGCCCGGGCCAGGGTATTCACCGCCTGGCTGGCCCCGAGCTGCCCGTGCATGGTCTGGTTACCCGGGCCTGGCGGCTCAACAGGGCGCTGCTGAAGTGGCTGGATTACCTGCTGGCCGAGGGCCATGGCCCGGATACCATGCAGGCCATCGATGATGCCCCGGAATACCTGCGGTACGATTTCGGCATGGAGGACCAGCCGGCCGGCTAGCCCATCATGGTTGTTGGCAGAGTACGGGCAGAAAGCGTTTGACAAGCCCTGAGACATATCCTAGAATTTCGCGCTTGCCCGTGGGGCCATAGCTCAGCTGGGAGAGCGCTACAATGGCATTGTAGAGGTCGGCGGTTCGATCCCGCCTGGCTCCACCAACAGATTTCACAGCCTAGGCACAAAGCAGTTTACGTCCCCATCGTCTAGAGGCCTAGGACACCGCCCTTTCACGGCGGCGACCGGGGTTCGAATCCCCGTGGGGACGCCAGAACAGAAAAAGCCCGCCTTGCGCGGGCTTTTTCTGTTCTGGGGTGCTCTTATCGCGGGAGAACTGACGAGGTCACTGATAATCAGCCATTCAGAGCCCCGGAGGCGGTTTCCAGCAAGGCCCGCGAGTGCAGACATAGCGAGGCCTATTTCAAGCGAGCGGAACGCAGCTGGGGACCGCCTCCGGGGCTCCCGAAGGGCTTTTTTCTCAGCGTCCGTGGACTTCGTTGTCAGCGCTTGATGTAGGCCAAGCTACACCCTGCGCGCTGCCGCCTTGCCACGAACGCTGAGAAACAAGCTGAAAGGCTGCTTATCAGTGATCTCGCCAGTGCGAACCCGTTCGAACCGGAGACCGCGAAGCGGTCGGAGCTCGCTGTCGCGAAGCGACAGCCATCCCCGCACGCCTTAGACACCGACAATTCGACACCTCAAGACCTGACAGCCCGCCTTGTGCGGGCTTTTTTGTCCCCACCGGAAATGGAAAAGCCGTGGAACTTTGATGGTTCCACGGCTTGTTTCGACACGATGCAGTGTCCGGATTACTCCTCTTCCGGCTTCTGCTCCTGCTCTGTTTCCCGGACGATGATGCGTCCCTGCATGTACGGATGCGGGGTGCAGATGTAGTTGTAATCGCCCGGCTGGGTAAAGGTGAAGCTATCGCTTTCGGCATGTCCCAGCATGCGGGTGGCAAAGATTTCCGGCCCGCGCGTGGCAACCGCATTGTGGACTCCAGAGAACTCTCCGGCCATGTAGGTGAATACGTCCTCGTTGATCCATGTCACCTTGGTGCCTGGTTCGATCTCGATGACTTTCGGGTAATAGGAATTGCCGATGATCTCGACGAACACCTCGTCGACTTCCGGACCGAAGCGCACGACACGATCTGCCGCGGCCGGAGCACCGTTGAGGTGTTCGGCCGGGGCAAAGGGCGAAATGGCCCTCACCGCGGTTTCACGAATCTTGGCCAGCTCTTCGCCGCTGAATTCCGGACCGTCGGCGAGAATGGTCTTGGGCGTATCGGCATCGGCCGTTGCCACCAGCGCGCCGATCGCGCCGCGGCTGGTCGAGCCCACCGCGTGCGACAGCATCAGGTAGACACCTTCATCGGGTGGCACGCGGAACTCGATCACCCAGGAATCCGAAGGGCCGGCCGTTACCGTCTGACCGCCCGGCATCCAGGCTTCCGGGTGTCCCTGCCAGTACACGTAGTCCCAGATGATGCCGACCAGGTGGAAAGTCGAGATCAGGTTGGGGCCGATGTTCAGGAAGTAGACGCGCACGTAGTCACCCGGCTTGGCGGTGATCGGCTCCTCGACGTAGCGAAACACGCGGCCGTTGAAAGCGGTGTAAAGCGGCTTGCCTTCCACGGCGTCCTTGCCGCTGGCGTAGAACTCGTGCTGGATCAGGTACAGGGTCAGGTCCGGACCGTGACCGAGCTTCTGCTCGAGCTTGTACTGGGTTTCCTTCGGCTCGACCACGATCATGCCGTATTGCCCGAACAGCACGTGCATCGGAATTGCATGCCCGCCCGGGGCGCAGTGCCACATGAAAACGCCTGGCATGTTGGCCCGAAAGGTCACGCTCTTGCTCTCGCCGGGGCCGATCTGGCCGACATACTTCGAGGTCTGGGTGTCAGCCGCGTGGATCGATGCGCCGTGCGGGACGGTACCGGTATTGACGATGGTCATGCGCACGATATCGCCCTGGGTAACGCGTAACGTCGGTCCCGGGACCTTGCCGTCGGACACGAAGCCGTCGTAGATCACGCCCTGGCCGATATAGGTCTGGCCTTCGTCCAGGCTGATGGTGAACTCCACATCGGGCTCGACGTCCTGCGGCACGAAGCTGGTTGCCGGGATATCCAGGCCCTCGTCGCGCTTGATGATCTCGATGAACTCGGCGCCTTCGAAGATCGGATCGAGTTCTCGCTCACCGCGGGCTTCGGCCACCTGGGCAGCGGTAATCGGTGCGGCTGCACCCAGCGGTAGGCCCTGTTGATTGGAGACTGCAGCCAGGATGTCCTGGCCGGTCACCGTGTGGGCCCTCTCGGTTGTGATTTCGTGCATGAAACTGTCATTGCACGAAGGGCAGGCCATGGCCGGTGCGGCCATGATCAGGCTTCCGATACCGGCTGCCAGGGATACCCAGACAGGCACGGATCGGTTTCGAGAATTTCGAATAAATGTTTTCATGTACTACGTCCTTGACGGCGCCTGCCGTCGTAATGGCAAATTGCTTGCGTCATTCGTCGCGCAGCGAAATCAGGTAGGCGACGACATCATGAATGGTTTCATCGCTCATCGAGCGATTGAACGCTGGCATCGTTGCTGCCAGGCCGACGGCCATGCCGCCGTCCCGGGTGGCGGTGAACATGCGTTCGGCTGACAGATCCTCGCGCAGCAGGTCGCCGGGCGGCGGATCGAATGCCCGCGCGGCCGGACCATCGCCACCACCGCTGTTGCCGTGACAGGATGCGCACTGCTGCAGATAGGGCTGCTTGCCGGCTTCCGGGTCGCCCTGAAGCTCGAAGTCGTCAGCCGTGGCTGCCGAGGCGCTGATCACCAGTCCGGTTGCCAGCCCCAGCGCATGGAAAGTCCTGGACGATCGTTTCATTTCTGGTTCCTCCATGGATTCGGTCCGGACCATCCCGCCGCGCCCCTTGATTCAATCATCTCAAGGCCCGGGAGCGGGATTGCCGGACGGCATCAATCCCGACTCGTGAACATGATAACAGTATACATCTTTAAAGTTTTGAGCGGGGTCAAGTGGAGGCCGGGGCCGTGGTGTCGATCTGCGATGGTTGTGTCTGCGCCTGGTGCTCGCGCCAGGTAGCGTCAGCGTCCGGAACGCTATTGAATCGCGGCGATCGCCGCGCTCAGCTGTTCTTCGGTCTGCAGGCCCAGCAGTTTCTGGCGAACCTGGCCATTACGGTCGATAATCAGGGTCGCCGGGTAGGTGCGAACATCGAACAGTTCGCGGGCGAGCTCGGCAGTGCCAAGCCAGATCGGGTAGTTGGGTTCGATCTGCAGGCGGCGCTCCCAGAAACGCCGAATGGCGACGGCGCTGCCGGAATCGATGGCAAGCCCGATAACGGTGGCCTCGCCCTCGGGCAGGCCCTCCTGCAGGGAGACCAGATGGGGAATCTCGACCAGGCACGGTGAGCACCAGACCGCCCACAGGTTGAGCACCACCACCTTTCCACGATAGTCGGAAATCGAGGCAGTCTGGCCGTCCAGCGTTTCGTAGCGATGGTTGTCGAAGCCGCCCAGTCCGGTTGCCGGCGCGGTCAGGGCAAGCGCAAGCGAGGCGGCAACCAATCTGTTGACCCATTGGTGTGACATGTTCTGCAGGCTTGCTCCTTCCGTTGGGGGCTAATCATGGGGCCATGATGGCGCCAATACCGCCTCCACGGCTTGATCGGCATCAAAAAATATATAGACAATATATGTTTTGACCCAACGGATCATCTGTAGGCCGAGAAGCAGGTGCCGCTGTCAGGTCTTGTGATGGATGACCTCGCCGCTGCTGCGTGTGGTGATGGTTTCCAGCCCATGGCCGCCCGGTCCGCGCTCGGAATGGTAAAGCAGCCACGAGAACACCAGTCCCAGCGAGGCCAGTGCGGTGTAGAACCACATCCCTGGGGCATAGCCGGACGGGTTTTCGGGCGCGGCCTGGAACAGGTCGTTGAGTGTGCCGACCACCAGCGGCACGATCGCCCAGCCCAGCTGCTGGCACAGCGTCATCAGGGCAAAGGCCGAGCCCAGCCGGCGCTGCTCGACGATATAGGCCACCGAGGGCCACATCACTGCCGGTATCAGCGAAAACACGGTGCCCAGCAGCAAAATCACGATCAGCAGGGTCAGCGGGACTTCGGCGCTGCCGACCAACGGGATCACCAAGGGCACCAGCGGGCCAGGCGGTGCGTAGGTGACGATCAGGAACAGCGGCAGCATGACCAGCGAGCCGGCGGCCATGAAGAACGACCGTTTTCCGATTCGGTCGACCAGCAGTCCGAACAGTGGCGTGGCGAAGATCGCGGCCATCGGCAGCAGGCTGCTGAGCAGGCCGGCTGCCTCGCGATTCAGGCCATGGGCCTGCTGGAAGTAGTCAATGGCAAAGGTCCGAAACGGAAAGACCGTGGAGTAGAACACCACGCACAGGGCAACGATGTACCAATAGGACCTGCTGAACGAGTACAGGCCGCGAAATTCGACCTTTTCGGTCTTTTCGGTGGGTCCGAGGTGGTAGCGGGTCTCGGCGCGCCTTTCCAGGATCCAGTACAGCATTGCCGCGGTGACCGAAAGCCCGGCGATGGCAGTGGCCAGCCACAGCGGATCCTGCCAGTTCATGTAAAGCGGCTGGGCGACCGAGGTCGACCAGTCGGCAGAGGCCGAGCCTAGCCTGGAGATCGACAGGTTGATGCCGAAGGCGAAGCTGAGTTCCTTGCCCTTGAACCACTTGGCCAGCGCCGTGGTGGCGGCAACGATCATCGGCTCGGCGCCCAGTCCCAGCACGAAGCGGCCGGCCAGCATGACCTCGAAGATCGGGGTGGCGGCTGTCAGCACCGCGCCGAACAGGCAGACAATGGCAAACAGCGTGATCGCTTTCTTGGTACCCCAGCGATCGATGATGTAGCCGCCGGCCAGCAGTACCAGGATGGCGGCGATGTTGTAGATCGTGACCAGTTGCCCTACCTGGGCATAGCTGAAACCCAGCTGCTCGCGCAGCAGGTCGATGACCGGGCCAAGCGAGTCGTAGACATAGTAATTGCCGAACATCGCCAGGCTGATGAAAACCAGCACCGCCCAGCGGTACATCGGCGATGGGGGCGGAAGCAGGGCGGACTGATCAACGGATGAATTCATGGCGGGTCTGACTGGACAAGATTGACCGACTGGCCCGGCACTCTACCGGACCGTTCAGATGCGGTCAATCCGCAGACACAATTGACCCTGCCCGGTTTCAGTCCTCGCGGCGGCGGGTGCCGGGTAACCGCCCGCTGAGGGCCGAGTATTCCGGCGGCCATTCTTCTCTGGTCTGGGGTTCCGGAGCGCTGCGCTCCGGTCGGCCGGCGCCCGGTGGCCGACGCGGGCCCCGGTCGCCGCGGGGTCTGTCGACCAGACCCGGCCAGAGCACAGGTCGCGGCGGCTGGGCCGGTGTCGGAGGCTGCGGCTGGGTTTGGTCGGCACGCACTCGTTCGCGCTCCAGTTCGGCCTGGCGGGCCAGGCGCTGGTCGATGAAGGTGCGGTTGGCGGCTGCAATCTGATCGAGGTTTTCAGGCGCCGAAACCACGCTGAGCGAGCCGGTCGGCACCATGAGCTCGGCGTGATCGGCGCAGGGCCGGTCGGAAAATACGGTGACGCCCTCGATCTCGCAGCGGTAGACTGAATCGGCCGCCGCCGCACTTGTCAGCAGGCACAGGGCCGCCAGTGCCGGCCAGGCAATCGCGATGCGGAGTTTGCTGCTCATGCCGGGTTGGACTGTCATCGATCGATGCGGTTCATCGTTGCCTGCAAGGCGTAGCAGCGTGTCAATACCCGTCCGGCCGGTGAAACAGCCGCAGCAGGCGGCCGGCCAGGTGGTCGGCATTGACGACCACGATGAACACCTTGCGCAGTGTGCCCTCGGGGCAGGCCAGCGGCTTCACGCCGTGCCATGAATTGCCCTGGCGTTGAAACAGAAGCGAGCGATTGCCCATGGCATTGGCCGTCCAGGAGCGTTCGAAACCCTCGAACTCCGGCGCGCTGTTGCGAGAGAACTTGCCGCCATCGTCCAGTACCAGGGTCTCGCCGCCCCAGCTGGGGTCCCAATCTTCGCTGGTGTTGAAGTAAAAAATATGCGAGCCGAGCTTGCGTCGGGCATCACAGTGTGGTGATACCGAGGCTCCCCTTGGGGCGTAATGCCAGTGATAGCTCAGGCGGAAGCGACGGGTGGCGAACAGCCGAGCCAGCCAGCCCTGGTATACCGGCCCGTTGAGTTCGTCGACCAGGCGGTGCCAGGCCGGGTGAATGTCCAGGTCGCGGCGGTACTCCAGCGAATAGCGGTCATGCGGTTTCTGGCCGTGGGCGCGCTTGCGGCCGAAGCTGGGTTTCATGACCTCCAGCGGCGGCATGTTGCGCCTTAGCAGGTCGAAGGCAGGTTCGTTCAGCGCGCCTTCGGGATTGATCCAGGGGTAGGGGTCGGCCTGGCGAAATGATTCGGTTGCGATTGCATTGAGACGCGCCGCGTCTAGCAGTTCAGGACTGGTGGCCATGTCGATTTTCCGTGCGTGAGTCGGTGCACTCGGCGTTCAATCTGATGCCGAGGCGACCAGCGATTTTTCCGATGATGCGATCGGGTTTCGGGAGTCCGCTGAATTCACCATCGATAGCCCTGCCGAAGGGTCGGGCCATCCCGCTCTGGAAAAGTGCCTGATGCAGACTTTCCAGGTCTCGCGGCGGCAGTACGATGCCGCGTTCTATAAGCCGGGCGCACAGGTAGGTACTGCCCTGCTGGGGGCGTATGCTGCCGCGGCGGTTGATGCGCGGCGCGGTTGCTTGCCGGGCAATTCGGCTGGCGATCCATTGCCATGGCCCCAGGGGGCGTGGCTGAAGCGGCCAGATGACGAACGGCCGGGAGCGCCGGGCGGCATCGGCCAGCATCGATTCGCTCTCTCCGGTCACGATCAGCTGCGAGGCGTGTTCCAGCGCCAGCTGGTAGGGGTTGCCGGGATCGTCGGCAGTAAACTCGTAGCAGTCATCGTGTTCCGACAGCCCCTCCCGGATGCTCGACGCCAGATGGCTGCTGCGGCGGCTGGTGACGACCAGCAGGGCGTGGTGATGATTGCTCGCCCATCGCGAGAGCGCGCTTGCCATTTCGCGCGCCCGGCTGGTGCCAAGTTCGAAGGTTCGCGACGGTCCGCCGATCAGCGCTGCGGCGCGTCGTTCAGCCTGCTGCCAGCGCGGAAACTGCGAGCCGTCAGCACCTCCAGCGCCGCCGGCATTGAGTGGCAGCAGGGTGGTCAGACGCGACGGGTGGGCAGGCAGCTGGAAATGTCGGCACTGAACCAGTACGCCGCCGCAGGCCGGAGGCTGGCCTGCCTTGCGACCACACAGCACCAGCCGGATCGATTCGGCGCGATGGCGACTGATGACCCTGGCAACCCGCGTCGGCAGCCAGCCGCTGGCAACAACAACGGCGGCCGAGTCGGGCAGTGCGGGCCCGGTGTTCAGTCCGAACAAGCGTCGCAGCACGAAACCGGCCTCGCTGATGGTGATCGGCAGTTCGCGCACCGGTCTGTTGCTGGCCCGGCCGAGCGCCTGGGCAACGGCACGGGCCTGATTGCTGTGGCCGGGCTTGCGATGGGTGAGGACAACGATGTCGCCGGCGGCGGCTGGTCCGCCCCACAGACGGCAGCGTCGGAGGCCGTCGACATGGAGCAATCGCCACTCGGTTTCAGGGTGACGGCGACCAGCCTGCTCCAGCTGTTGCTGCCAGAACCAGGGCGAACGTCGATGGCGACCTTTTCCGTGCCAGCGCGGTTCACGAACGGTCAGCTCCAGGCGGGTGCTGGCGGCGAACAGCCGATCGATGACCCAGGGCACATCCTGGTCCGGAATCGCTTCGAGCAATCCCTGAAAGCATCGCGGTTGGCGCACCGGCCGGTCCGGCACCGGGGTCAGCAGCGTGGCCAGCTCCTGACCATCGGGACGCGAGGACAAATACAGCGCAACGTCCGGCCAGTCGCGACTCGGCCGGGTCGCCGAGACCGGCATGAAACCGGCTTGGTCGGCTTCGCGCTCCAGGTCGGGCCACAGCTGGCCGGTGGGGTTGTCGTAGTAGACGAACTGATCCGGAAACGGTCGCCACGGCTGGGTGTGCAGGGTGGTGAAATGGACCAGCTTCGATTCTCCGGCCTGGTATTCCTTGTCGCGGGAATTCCAGCCGCCATCCAGGCGCCCCCACAGTCCGGCATCGCGCGCCCGGGCTTCGAGCTGCTTGCGCGACAGCCGACACACGGCCGCCTCGTTCCAAGCCTCGGCCATGCGCTGGCAGTCGATCAGCATCACCGAGGTATCGCGGTCGTTGATCGACAGGAATCCTGCCTGGTCCATGTCCAGGTCAAACAGCGTGGCCGGATCGGTCAGGTAGACCTGGTCGGCGTCGTTGTAGATGGCACGGCCGGAAAACCCGGCATACCAGGGGATGGCGAACCGGTAGTTGGTGAAGCCGGTCAGCCAGAAGCGCCGGCGAAAGCCAATCAGGTCGCGCAGCAGGTAGATCTCGTAAATGCGTCCCGGGTTACGATGTTTTTCCACCGACCACAGGAAGGTGCGTTCAGCTCGGAATTGTCCGCGCTCGGTGCCCAGGTAGATACGCACCGGCGCCTTGGCGCTGGGGCGGTGCCCCGGCCGAACGCCCAGCACGATGCGATCCGGTCGCTTGCGCCTGGCCGGTGGACGATCGCTGCTCAAGGTGGCGGGAATCAGTCCGCGCAGGATTCGCTGGGTGAGAAATGCCATGATCTCGATATCAGTTGCCGGTAATGAAAGGATAGCGCTTCCAGCGCCGATGATGCCATGTCCACAATTGTGGCTGACGCCGGATGTGATCCGACATGATCTGGCTCAATTCGGCCACCTGGAAATCGATTTTGGTGGCGCTGTCCAGCCACACCGGCTCATCGATGCAAAATCGCCATACCGGTTCGGCAGCGATGGTCAGGGCAGGCAGCACAGGGACTTTCGCTCGTCTGGCCAGCTCCACGGTGCCTGCCGGCATCGGGATGGTCTTGCCGAGAAATTCGGCCGGTACGCCGCCGCGCTTGGTGCCCTGGTCCATCAGGATGAAGATCACGCCGCCGCTGCGCAGTGCGCGCAGCATCGCGCGTACTGCACCGCCGCCGCTGCGCGCGTTGATGGCATTGAGCCCGAGTCGTGTCAGTCCCCGAAAGAAGAAGTCCCGGGGAATCTTGCCTGATTCCCGGTAAATCACGCTGACCGCAAGTCCGTCCCTGGCAAGCCGCGTCGCCATGGCTACCCCGTTGCCCATGTGCATACCGAGAAGTATGGCGCCGCGGTCTGGTCTGAGTACCGCCTGTAGACGATCCACCGCCTCGATTTCGCACAGCTGGCAGACCTCTTCGATGCTCAATTCCCCTGAATACATCGCCAGCAGCTCAAGAACGGCGCGGTCGTTGTGACGGTAGGCTTCCGCCAGAACTTTGGCCAGTGAAGGGTCGTCCGGCGCGCGGTTCAGCGCCACCGCCATCTGTGCCAGCAGTTTGCGGCGTGAGCCTCTGGCCAGGCGATAGTGCCAGCCGCCGAAGCGACCGCCCCAGCGGCGCAAGCTGGACGGGCCGCCCAGAGCCAGGATTCGGGCCAGTCCCTGCAGAAGGCGAAAGGTGAATCGGCGCAGCAAGCGCTTTGGTCTGAACATGCGCGTTTCAGTCCGCGGCTGCGGCCCGGCTGACCACGCCGTCCTCGATCCGGTAAATCACGTCGGCGGCCTCGACCAGGCCTTCGTCGTGGCTGACCGCCAGCAGGGTCAGCTCGGACTTCAGGTGTTCTACTGTTTCCAGCACAGCGGCCTCGGATTGTCCGTCAAGATTGCTGGTCGCCTCGTCCAGGATCAACAGCTGCGGCTGATGGATCAAGGCCCGGGCGATCGCCAGACGCTGGCGCTGGCCGCCTGACAACATGCCGCCGCGCTCGCCGAGCACTGTATCCAGGCCTTCCGGCAACTGACTGACAAAATCCCAGGCATCGGCAGCACGGAGTGCCGCCTCGGCCTGCTGGCGCGAGATCTGTTCGCCCAGCGTCAGGTTCTGCAGCACGCTGTCGTTGATCAGCAGGGAGTCCTGGGGTACGTAGCCGATCAGCCTGCGCCACTGCCGGTGGTCGATGTCGTTGAGCGGCACGCCGTCGATCAGGATGCGCCCGCCATCCGGGTGCAGCAGGCCGGCGACCAGGTCGATCAGGGTGGTCTTGCCCGAGCCCGACGGACCGGTCAGTACGGTGAGTCGGCGGGCCGGAATGGCCAGGCTGAGTTGCTTGAAGATCTGCCGGTCGCGGTAGCTGAAGTCCACCTGCTCGAACTCTATTGCCTGGTTCAGCGTCGGCGCCAGGTGACCTCTTGTCGGTTCGCGCTGGGACCTGGCCTCGTCGATTGCCTCGCGCAGCGACCAGTAGGCGCTTTCGCTGACCGCCATGTGCTGCCAGGCGCGCTGACTCTTGGCCAGGTGATTGACCGCACGAGCGAGCAGGAACAGCATGATCATCACCGTTGCCAGCGGCATGTCCATACGGACCAGGAACACGAAGAACCCAATCCCGATCAGGATCGCCAGCAGCGGCTCCTGCAGCGCGGTCAATGCCGCCTTGCTGAAGACCTGCCGACGCAGCGCTTTCTTCAGCTCCCGGGTCTGGCTGGACATCATTCCGTCTACCTGGTCTTCGCGCGCCATCGCTTTCAGCGGCTTGATCGCTCCGAGCTGATCGGTCATCAGTGACAACAGGGACTTCAGCAGTCCGGTCTGGCTGCGCCCGGCGCGGCCGGCTATGCGCACCAGCACGTTGAGCAGAGACAGCAGGATGGCGCCGGCAATCAGCGCGGCCAGGCTCGCCTGCCAGGAAATCAGCAGGGCAAGGCCGGCGTAAACCAGCGCGCTGATGATTTGCGTCGCCATCACCGCACCATGGAAGAAACCCTCGGAGGCACGGTGGGCTTCGGTGGCAATGGCGTTGGACAGTCTGCCGACCGGCTGGGACAGGTAGTAGCGCCAGCGGCTGTGCATGACTGCCCGGATCAATTCCAGCCGCAGGTCGGTTGCCACATGGGCCACGGTATAGCCGACCTGGCGATTGGCCAGCAGCACGATCACTGCCTTGAGGGCGATCAGGCTGATGCCGATGACCAACAGCACGCCGGTGGTCGGCGTCAGCCCCAGCATGGTGGCGAAATCCAGTGCCACGCGCTCGGGCAGGGAAGGGTCTTCAGTGCTGCCGGTGGCCAGATTGAGCATCGACAGCAGCAGCGAAAGCCCGAGACCATCCATGACACCGGCAATCATCAATGCCAGCAGCGCCACGCTGGTGCGCCCGGGGTAGGCGCGGGCAAACGCGGCCAGCATGTCCAGGGCGCCCTTGCCAGGCGAGGCTGGTGCCGCGCCGTTCATCGGAATGCTCCCTGCCGCCAGAGCCGCCAGGCCAGGCCCCAGGCGGCCAGACGCGGGTGGCGGCGCATGCGATCGGTGGGCTCGACCCGCACGCCGCTGTGGCGCTCGACTTTCCACAGCAGGTAGTCGATGCCATTGGTGAAGGTGCCGGCCGCCTTGAACAGACGCCCGAGGTTGGTGATCTTGCCACCGACTCGACGGCGGGCCCAGCCCAGCCTGGTCAGGACCCTGCCAAACCGTCCGGCTCCGGGCTGCACCCTGCCGGCGTCATCGCCAGGGAGAATCTTCGAGCTGACCAGTACGGCGGTCAGTGCCCGCCAGTATTCGGGGTCATGCTCGACCAGGGTACGGGCGGCAGCAGGCGATTCCGGCCGCAGCTCGCAGCCGTAGCTGGTCCGGATGGCATGGGTCCAGAAGGTTTCTGCATCGGCCACTTCGCTGATCAGCGGCTGGCAGGCGCGGGCGAAAGTGACTGCGGCCTCGGCCCGAGCCACCGCTACCCGATCCCCGACACCATGGTCGACAATCAGGCGTGCCGGTTGCGAAAAGCGGGCCCAGAAGTAGCGATCGCCAGGCTGACGGCACAGGCGGGAAAAATGTCTCTCTGAAACAATGGCGTACTTGCAGCGCAGCCTCGGGTCACCATCGTCGGTTTCCAGGTAATAGACATTGGGTGGCAGTAGCCGGTTGAGCAAGGCGGTGGGACCAAAGCCATGCACCTGGCGATAGCTGGAGACCAGCACCAGCAGATCGACCAGGCCTTCGCTGGCATCGGTCTTGCGTCGGCAAGAACCGTACAGCACGATGGCGCGCACCGCTGCCCCATGGCGCGTGATGATCGCTTCGGCCAGCCGCTCGACACCTGGCGGCAGGTCCTGACGTGCCAGGTCGGCGGCCATGAAGTCGGCAAGCCGCGTCATCGGTGCAGAAACCGAAACATCGGGCCTGGTCTGATGCTGAGCGGAATACCGGGATCCAGATCGAACTCCTGACCATCCAGCGCGATGCCGGTCAGACCGTGGACTCTGACTTCCTCGCAACGCCCGCTGAGATAGCCGGACCGGGTATTCATGCCTGGCCAATGATGCCCGCGCATCAGGCGTGGGAGGCGGCGCCAGAATCCCTGGGCCTGTTTGAGTACCGCAGTCAGCCGGACCGGGCCGTCGCCAACGGCGATATAGGGGTCAATCAGGTCGGCCTGGTGGGTCAGAGTGGTGGCAATTAGCAGGCGTGTCGGTCCTTCGAGCAGGCCCAGCGCGCCGGCGTCTATGCTCAGCTCGGGGGCGACGAATCCTGAGCGTCCGATCAGGCCCAGGGCCGCGAGTCGGCTCAGGCAGATTGCCGAGGACAGGTGACCGGTGCGCAGCAAGCCGCTGCCCTGGCTGCGAAATCGATGGGCGTCGCGGATCACGAAGTCGACCAGTGCGGCGGCAAGGAAGAACCCGTGCTGGATACCGATATCGGGATGATCAAGCTCGAGGCTCTGACGCGAGGTGACAGACAGCTTGCCCGGATCGTCCAGCGCCGCCTCCAGAGTGGCCAGCAGCTGGTCGCTGGTGCCGATGTCACGTGCGGTGTAGTTGGTACGCCCGCCGCCGAGCATCAGGATGTTCGGTGGCGTTGCCTGGCTGGCGGCCAGCAGGGTGACCACGCCTTGCAGGGTGCCATCGCCGCCGACCACGATGATCAGTCGGCAGCCTGCCTTCCGGGCATGATTCAGCGCCTGCTGCATCTGCCCGGGCTCGCTGGCCTCGACGATCGCCAGCGTGCGCTTTCCGGCCAGCGAGCGAATGCGATCGACGCGCTGGCGCAGGCTCATCCGGAAGCTGCGTGGGTTGAGCAGGATCAGCGCCTGGTCACCGGCACCGTCTGCCGCTTCAGGCTCTGACTGGGCTTGTGGTCGATGATGGGCCAGGGTTGACATCTTCGCAGTCGCCGAGCGCGGCGGCTGAGCGCAGAATTCAGTGATTGTGCCGCCACACGCCGATCGCCGAATCGGCTGCCGGCGTCTGTCGGGCACGGCGCCACAGCTGGGCCACCACCGCAAAGTAGCTGTCGTGATTGGCTTTCTGGTACGGCGAGTCCGGGCCGAATTTCTCCACCAGCCGATGGTGCGCCTCGCCCATGGCATGGTAGGGCAGCCCGGGGAACAGGTGGTGCAGGGCGTGGTAGCGAAGACCAACGGGAAACAGCCAGACGGTCAGCCAGGTCTGCCCGGTGATGTTGACCGAGTCCTGGAGCTGGGCCAGGTGGCTCATCGGCTCACCGCGGTTGGAATAGCTGTGGGCGGCCAGATTGCGGACCCAGTTCAGGCCGAGAGTGAAGGCGTGCAGGATCCAGGCCATCAGCCAGTGAATCGGGCTGATCGGGCCCAGAATGGTCAGCGCCAGCAGAACACCAAGCCAGATCAGGCAGGCGGCCTCGACGATCACCAGGTGCCTGCGTTCGCGAGCAGGAAAGGGCTTGCGGTAGTAGGGATTGGAAACATAGGCCGAGGCGCTGGTCAAAAGCCAGCGGCGCAGCGGAGGAATCAGCCAGGACAGCGGCGTGAGCAGGCCGAAGCGTGCCAGCGCCAGCAGTGAGAGTACCGGGATCTGCAGCAGGTACTTGATGGTCTCGAACAGCGGCGCCGAGGCCAGTGGCAGATATTCGCCGTCGCGCGGGGTGCCGAAATGGGCGCGGCAGTGATGCTCTACGTGATTTCGGTACAGGATCCAGGGCATCAGCAGCGGAACGCCGATCAGCAGGTTCCAGGCACGCTTGAACCACACCATCTCACCGCGCGCCATGTGAATGATCTCGTGCATGAAGGTGCCGGCACGGAAAAAGGCGATACCTGCCAGGACCAGGCCAGCCAGCTGCCAGAGCGAGAATGCAGGCGCCAGGAACCAGAGCGCGGTGGCCGACCAGGCGACCGCGGCGCTGATCAGGAGATCTGCCCAGTACAGGCCGGGACGGCGCTCGAACAAATCGGCGATGGTCTTGTGCGCCTGGCGAATCCAGTCGCGTTCGGCGGCAGCGTCGAGTGGGGTGGACATGCGTGGCATTCCGGATGGCACAACCCTGTAATTATAAGCCATCCAGTCGGCCAGCAATTCGATCGCCATGCCGATCTTGGATACAATGTGCGGTTGTAGTCTCTGGGCTTTCCACCATGATTGATCGCCTGCGCCTGTACCGGGCCGGAATCTGGGCGCTGACCGCGCCGTTGCCGCGAGCTCGACGCATTGCCCTGCGTCATCGACTGCGCGCGGGGCTTGACAACCGCCGGGTGCTGGGTGCCGATGTCCTGGTTCTGTCACGGGCCAAGAGCGGGCGGACCTGGCTGCGCGCGATGCTCTCGCGCCTGTACCAGCAGCGCGACGGATTGCCCGCCGATCAGCTGCTCGAATACGACAATTTTCACCGACTCAACGAGACCGTGCCGATCTTTGCCATGACCCACGGGCATTACCTGGAGCGCCTGGCGCGCCATCCCCGTCATGGTGCCGGACTGAAGGCCATGCCGGTGGTATTCCTGCTGCGTGATCCGCGTGATGTGGCGGTTTCGGAGTATTTTCAGTCAACCCGCCGGGCAAGCGCCTACAAGCGAGAGCTCTACCAGGTCGAGGAGACCGGCTCGATGTTCGATTTCGTCATGCGGTCGCCGCTGGGCCTGCCGGCGATCTGTGATTACCTCAATCACTGGCATCGCGAGCTGGCTGGCTGGGAGCGGGTCTATCGACTCTTCTACGAGGACCTGCGCGCCGAGCCTGAAGCGCAGATGGCCAAGCTGCTTGATTTCCTTGACCAGGAGTTTTCTGCCGAGGCGATTGCCGATGCGGTGGAATTTGCCTCTTTCGAAGCGCTCAAGCGCAAGGAGCGCGACAATTACTTCAACAACAGCCGGCTGCAGGCGGCCAACGTCGAAGATCCGGATTCCTACAAGGTGCGTCGCGGCAAGGTCGGCGGCTATCGCGACTACTTCGCCGACGGCGAGATAGAACGCATCGACCGCCTCTGCGCCGAGCGATTGGACGCCCAGCTGGCCGGGCGCTTCGGTCTGCCCCCGGCCTGAGCCTGCCGCCCGGTGCGCTGCCTGATCCTGCCCTGCGAGACCCGCGTTCGCGAGTTCGACGCCAAGCTGCTGCTGGGCCTGGTAGCAGCAGCGCGCGGCGTGGCCGCGATTGTCGGCTCGAAGAAGGCAATCGATCTCAACCTGGCGCGCTACCCTGACGGCGTCTACATCGGCAAGAGCGTCACCGCGCGCAGCCGGCACAACCTGGCGCTGGCCCGCTCCTGCGGTCACCGGGTCGCGCTGTGGGACGAGGAAGGGCTGGTCTGGGCATCGCGGGAGGTGTACTGGCGGACCAAGGTTGACCCGGCCACCCTGAACGCACCGGAGCTGTTGATTGCCTGGGGTGAGGACAATGCCCGGGCCTGGCGCGAGCATCCGGACTATCGGGACACAACGATTGCCGTGGCGGGCAATCCGCGTGCAGATCTGCTGCGCCCGGAGCTTGCGGCCTTGTTTGACGAGGAGGTGAATGCCATTGCCCAGCGCCACGGTCGGTTCGTTTTGATCAATACCAACTTCTCCCGCGTCAATCACCTGCAGCCACGCCAGAACCGGCACCTGAAGTGGTTGCGCGAGAAACGTCCCGACGACCCCCGCGGCGGATTTGCCGCGCACAAGTTTCGGCTGTTCAACGCCTTCCTCGAGATGATCCCGGCGTTGGCCACCCGTCTGCCGGAAGTCAGATTCGTGATCCGACCCCATCCCAGCGAGGACAGCGCGGTATGGGACAGGATGGCGGCTGATCTGAACAATGTTGACGTCAACCGCAGCGGTAACGTGGTGGCCTGGCTGCTGGCTGCCGACGGGCTGGTTCACAATGGCTGCACAACCGCCGTCGAGGCGTTTCTGCTTGGCCGTCCGGCATTGGCCTACCGGCCGGTTCGTTCAGCCGATTACGATCACCCGCTGCCGAATGACCTGAGCCTGTCGGCCGATAGCGCGGATGAGCTGGTTGAACTGGTTGCTGCTGCCAACCAGTCACGGGAAGCGTTGTTTCAGCGCCAGTCACACGGCGGCGCAGGCCAGGTGATGGCTTGCGCGGTGGCCGGCAGTGAGGGCGGGGCAAGCTGCTCCAGCCGGATCCTGGATGCGCTTACAGCCTTGATCGAGATGCCTGACCCGCCCCCGGGATATCGCCCGCGGCTGTCGCAGCTGGTGCTGGGACTCAGGCGTGGATTCAGGCACCTGGAGCATCGGCTGCCGGGTACGGCCAACTATCGTCCCTACCTCGAGCACATGTTTCCGCCGGTCAGCCTGGCCGAGGTCCAAAGACGTCTTGGGCAGATGGCCACCTGCCTTGGCTTTGAGGAACGCTACAGAGTTTCGGATCTGGGGCAGAGCGTATTTCGGATCACACCGTCGTGAGTTGATAGAATGTGCGCCCTGTCGCCGCGGCCCGGAGAGAACCTGGGTATCTCGGCATGATTCGGAGAATTCCATGACCTCGGTAAAAATCCTGGGTGCCGGCTCGATCGGCAATCACCTCGCGCATGGCTCCCGTCAGCAGGGCTGGCAGGTGACCCTTTGCGATATCGATCCGGACGCGCTTGATCGCACCCGCGACGACATCTATCCCGGCCGCTACGGCGCCTGGGACGAGTCAATACGGCTGTGCCGACCGACCGACACCGAAGGCGAGCGCTTCGACCTGGTAATCATCGGCACGCCGCCGGATAGTCATATCCCGCTGGCACTGGCGGAAATCGAGCAATCGCGACCAAAAGTCATGTTGATCGAAAAGCCGCTGTGCCCGCCCGATCTGCAGCCCTGCGAAGCGCTGATCGAACTGGCCGCTTCACGCAACGTGCGCGTACTGGTCGGCTATAACCATCGACTGACCCGCCACACCGAGATCGCTCGTCAGTGGATCGCCGAACGGCTGATCGGCGAGCCGACCACGCTCAGGGCGATGACGCGCGAACACTGGGGCGGCATTTTTGGCGCTCATCCCTGGCTGAACGGGCCTGCCGATACCTACCTGGGCTTCACCAGCCGCGGTGGCGGCGCGCTGGGCGAGCATTCCCATGCCATCAACATCTGGCAGTACGTGGCCGAGCTGGCGGGGCTGGGCCGCATCGTCGAGGTTTCCTGCCTGCTCGACGAAGTCGAGGCCGATGGCGCTGCCTATGACCGCATAGCGCAGCTTTCCGTGCGCACTGAAAGCGGTCTGCTGGGCACCATCGTCCAGGATGTGGTGACCCGGCCGGCCCAGAAGTGGCTGCGCCTGGAGGGAAGCGATGGCTACCTGGAGTGGCAGGTCAGCTGCGACCCTGATCATGACCTGGTACGGCTGGTGCGGCATGATGGCGAGGTCCGGGAGGAGCGGGTGGCCAAAACCCGGCCGGATGATTTCCGCGGCGAAATCGAGCACCTCGGCCATGTGCTGGCTGATCCGGCAATGACCTCGCCGCTGGATCTGTCGGCTGGCCTGGACACGATGAAGGTGATCGTCGCGGCGCTGGAATCGGCCCGCGAGGGTCGCCTGGTCCGCATCCAGGGCTGAGTACGAGCAGGGTGATCGACAATCAGCGCATCCTGGTGGTGGTGCCTGCGCGCGGGGGCAGCAAGGGCATTCCGATGAAGAATCTGCTGCCGGTGGCAGGCAAGCCGCTGCTGGCCCACACCGCGGCGGTGGTGGCGGCACTGGACTGGGTTGACCGGGCGGTAGTGTCGACTGACCATCTGCTGATCCGTGAGTGTGCCCTGGAGCACGGTCTGGGTGTGCCGTTCATGCGCCCACCGGAGCTGTCTGGCGACCGGATCGGTGATGTTGATGTGCTGTGCCATGCCCTTGAGGCCACCGAGGCCGACGATGGCACCCGTTACGATGTCGTGGTCATGCTGCAGCCAACCTCGCCGCTGCGCCGGCCGGAACAGGTCACTGAGACGGCAAACGTTCTGGTCGATGAGGGGCTGGATGCGGCCTGGACGGTCAGTGCTAGCGATCTAAAGCATCACCCGCTCAAGGCGCTTTCGGTCGGGGCGGACGGCGAACTGGACTACTACGATCCGGCCGGGTCGGGCATCGTCGCCCGCCAGCAGCTCAAACCCCTCTATCACCGCAATGGCGTGGCCTACGCGGTGCGTCGAGACACCCTGCTGGCCGATCGCAGCCTGATGGGTGCTCACAGCAAGGCCGTGGTCATTGATGATGCACAGGTCAGCATCGATACCCTCGACGATGTTGCCCGGGTCGAGGCGATTCTGGCCGAGCGCGATGTGCCGGCTGAGCAGCCGTCAACATCGGCAGATCCGCGGCCGCGGAGGCTGGTGATCGATATCGATGGCGTCATCGCCGCGGCGGTGCCGGATCTGGACTACGACCGCGCCGAGCCGATCGAGGACAATATTCGCCGGATCAATGCCTTGCATGAGGCCGGCTGCCATATCGTGCTTTTTACCGCCCGCGGTTCCGGTACCGGGAAGGACTGGCAGGCGGTAACCAGTTCACAGATGGACAAGTGGGGCGTGCGTTATCATGAGCTGCGATTCGGCAAGCCGCCAGCCGACTACTACATCGACGACCGGCTGCTGACGCTGCATCAAGCGCTGGCCCTGTGCGGTCTGCCCGATCCACTGGGCCACTGAATTCATACGGAACCAACCATGAGCGAACTGTTCGAGAATCTCTATATTTTTGAAATGGCCAACAATCACCAGGGTGATGTCGGTCATGGTCTGCGCATCATCGATGCGGTCGCCCGCCTTGCGCGTGAGCATCGGGTGCGAGCGGCGGTCAAGTTTCAGTTCCGCGAACTCGATAGCTTCATTCATCCGGCCGCCAGAGGGCGTGACGATATTGCTCATATCCCGCGCTTTGAAAGCACCCGCCTGGACGAGGGCCAGTTTCGCCAGTTGGTCGATGCTACCCGCAAGGCGGGATTGGTCAGCGTGGCGACACCATTCGACGAGCCCTCGGTCGGTCTGTGCCAGGCGCTGGGAATCGAGATCATCAAGGTCGCCAGCTGTTCGGCCACCGACTGGCCGCTGCTGGAGGAAATCGCCCGCGCCAACAAACCGGTCATCGCCTCGACCGGTGGACTGTCGATCTACGAGATTGATAATCTGGTGACTTTCCTGAGCAAGCGCGTGCCGGAACTGGCCATCATGCATTGCGTTTCTTTGTATCCGACGCCACCGGAGCAGCATGCGCTGAATTTCATGGCCAAGATGATCCGCCGTTATCCTTACGTTACGGTCGGTTACTCCGGACATGAGGCGCCGGACAATACCGATGTCGTCATGGTGGCTGTGGCCAAGGGCGCCAGGTTGCTGGAAAGGCATTTCGGGGTCGAAACCGAGAGCATCTCGTTGAACAAGTACTCAATGAGTCCGGATCAGGCCGATGCCTGGATAGCCGCCGCCGAACGAGCCCGCGCCATCCAGGGCGCCGATGACGACAAGCACGTGTCGCAGAAGGAGTTTCAGTCGCTACTGGAGCTGCAGCGCGGCGTGTTTGCCAAACGCGAAATCGGCCGCGGCGAGGAAATTCACCGCGAGGACGTTTACTTTGCCATGCCTTGTCAGGATGGTCAGTTGACCTCGGGTCAATTCGGCCAGTATCGGGCGCACTTTACTGCCAGTCGTGACTACCAGCCCGACGAGGCCATCTTCGAGCACGCACGGCAGGACAAGTACACCCAGATGCGTGGCATTCTTCACGATGCCAAAGGCTTGCTTTACGAGGCCGGGATTGCACTGGGCGATGACATCAGCATCGAGGTGTCGCACCACTACGGCCTGGATCGGTTTCGGGAGACCGGTTGCGTGCTGATCAACTCAATCAATCGCGAGTATTGCAACAAGTTCCTGATCCTGCTGCCTGGTCAGAAGCATCCGCATCACAAGCACAAGCAGAAAGAAGAAACCTTCCATGTGTTGTGGGGCGACCTCGAGGTCGATCTGGAAGGAGATCTCATTCATCTCGAGCCCGGCGACAAGCTGCTGGTTGAACGCGATCAGATGCACGCATTCCGAACTCGAAAGGGCTGCATCTTTGCCGAAATATCGACCCGCTCGATTCGAAGTGATTCGTTCTACCAGGATCAGCGCATCGCAGAAATGGACCCGCTGGAGCGCAAGACCATCGTTGAGCAGTGGTAGGGAGCCTCCCTGGCTCAGCCCGCCTTATTCACCATGGTGCCTACTGCGGAGCCGCCAGGCCCCGCGTCTGCAGCACAGGCCGTCGGCCTGGTGCGGTTTGCCGAAGGCAAGAAGCGCCAGGCCAGAGGCCGACCATGCG
>SKQS01000072.1 GCA_007118895.1 Wenzhouxiangella sp. | reverse complement strand
CCGCGATGACCGTCAAGCACATGCTCCTCGCCAACAAACAGCCAGCGCCAGGGCACCGGCACCCGGTTGCTGGCATGCTCGCAGGTGATCAGGGGAGAAACAGGCGGTTGCTGCTCAGACATTCGGCCAGTTCCCGGTAGCATTCGACGATCGCCGGACGCGTCGGCTCGACACCCAGGCGATCAAGGATGGCGGCGGCAAGATCGCCGCGCTGCAGCAGACGTTCAAACAGTCCGACGGGACAGCCAGGGGCCAGCCCGACACGATCACCAAGATGCGCCCACCAATCCCCGGCGCGGTTGGCCAACGGAACTCCCAGCAGCCGGGCCAGCTCGGGGCAGTCCATTCTGGCGCCCGCGCCGTGGCGGGCCGTGGCCATCAGGCCGGCGGCCAGCTCCTCGGTAGCTATCGCCTGCTGGGCGGCCAGGGGCGCCAGGGTCTCGTCATACAGGGCTCTCACCAGGCCGACGATTGCCGAGGCAATCGCGATATCGGCGGCCGGGCACTCCTGGATATCGACAATGCGAATTTCGATCGTCTGGCGTTCGAAGCGGGCAATGGCACCGCGTGAGTTCAGCCAGTCATCGGCCAGGATCTCGTCGGGGTCGTGTGGTGCGATCGCTCGGTACATCGGCTCGAGGATACGGCGGTGGTAGTCGGTGATCGAGTGCACCGGCTCCGGCACGATCTGGCCGGCAATTTCGGGAATGCGCTGCTGGTTGCGACGATAGCAGTCCAGTCGGCTGTCATGCCAGCCCGTCGCACGCCCTGCGATGATCGGTGAGGCCGCGGCCAGCGCCGGTATCAGCGGCAGCACGATGCGGATGGCGGCATGCAGGCGGACGAACTCCTCGTCGTCGGCAAACGGCAGGTTGATATGGGTGCTCTGCAGGTTCGACCAGCCGTGACCCCGACAGTCGAAGATCCGGTTGTAGGCGGCATAGATCTCGTTCTGGCCGTGCGGCCACAGCCGGGTTTCACGCTCGGGATCGAACAGCGGATGCATCGCAGTCGGCATCAGCATGGCAGACTCCGCGACCAGCAATTGATTGATGCGCTGGATGTCGTGCGAAAAGGCCTCGGACAGTCCGTCCAGGCTCGGCGCCGGGCCGTTGGTCTTGAGCTCGATGACATGCAGGACCAGCTCGTTGGACCAGGCCAGCCGTCCCTGGTCCGTCTCGTTGACCACCTCGCCCTCGACCGCTTCGATCAGGCGGTCACACAGGGGCCGGACAGTCAGGGAGTCGCGATCGACGATCATGTATTCCATCTCGATCCCGTAGCCTGTAAAAGCCTTGAGATGCCGTGTCGGCGTGACCGGCTCGAGGATCGGCAGCGCCAGCCATTGCCACGGCCCGATCATGCCCGTGCCCCGGTCAGCTTGATTGCTTCGACCCGACGCAGCATCTCGGCCAGAATCTCGCGGTAAAGTGCGCGGCCGGCGACCTTGTCCTCGACCCCGCTGTCGATCGAGGGATTGTCGTTGACCTCGATCACCATGACCTTGCCGTCGATCTCCTTGAGGTCAACCCCGTACAGGCCGCGACCGATCAGGCCGGCAGCCCGCAGTGCAGTCTGGATCACCGCCGGCGGGGCGTCCTCGATGGCCAGGGTGTCGGCCTCGCCCGAGTCCTGACCCTGCTCATCGTTGCGAATGATCTGCCAGTGACCCCGCGCCATGTGATATCGGCACACGTACAGCGCACGACCGTCGAGCACGCCGACCCGCCAGTCGAAGTCGGTGGGCAGGTATTCCTGGGCCAGGATCAGCTCGGAGTTGCGCAGCAGGCGAGCACAACCGACCGCCAGCTCCTCGGCGCTGGCGGCCTTGAACACCCCGGCCGAAAAAGCGCTGTCGGGCTGCTTGAGCACCACCGGCAGCTCCAGTGTGTCGAGAATGCGCTCGGCGTTGTCGCGGTGGACCACCAGGCTGCGTGGCGTGGGCACATCATGGCGCTCCAGCAGTTCGGCCAGGTACACCTTGTTGGTACAGCGCAGGATAGACTCCGGATCGTCGATCACGACCAGCCCCTCGGCAGCGGCGCGGCGGGCAAAGCGATAGGTATGATGGTTGACCGCGGTAGTTTCGCGGATGAACAGTGCATCGAATTCGGCCAGGCGACCGATTGCATCCGGTTCGATCAGGCTGACGTTGAACCCCAGCGCGGTTCCGGCCTGGACGAAGCGCTCGATCGCCCGGGCATCGGAGGGTGGCTGGGCCTCCTCCGGGTTGACCAGGATCGCCAGATCGTAGCGTCCGCTGCGACGCGGCGCCGTACGCGGTCGCTGACCTGAAAAATAACGCTGTGCCGCCTCGACGACGAAGTCCCGGTGTGCTTCGGGGATGTCGGCGAAACCCAGCGGGGCGATGCGGCGCAACAGCCATTCACCCTGGCGACGCTGGAAATCGGCCCGCAGTAACGGGGCGGGAAACAGGTTGAACAAGCTCCGGGCCAGGCGATCATGGCGCTGGGCCAGATTGCGGCCGAAGTAGATACTCAGCGTGAACTCATCGGACTGCAGCGGTGCCAGGCTGCGCTGGATCACGCGCTCCAGCTCGCCGCCGGCCAGGCGTGCGACCACCGGCGAGCGAAAGTCGAGCACCGTGGCTACCGAGGGCAACGGGCGGTGGCCACGCGCGGCGGCCAGCAGCGAGACATAGTAGCCGCTGGTCTGGTAGCCCAGGCTGCGGCACAGATTGAACACGCGAAGATCGCGCCGCTCCGCGTAATCTCGATCAGCCAGGTAGGCGCGCGCCGGCACCACGCTGACGCCGGCAATTTCCGGCGGCCAGTCGGCGCGGCGGCTGACCACGATCAGCGGCGTCATGGCCGGATCACCAGCAGGTTGGCATCGTAGGTCAGCACGCCCAGCAGAATCGCGCCGATTACCCGGTCGATGGCGACCGAATAGGTCTGGCTGCCCAGCGGATTGCCTGCCATCGGGTCGGCCACCAGCACGGTTCGAGTCTCCCGCTCGTAGCCGGTCAGCAGCACGAAATGGCCCACCGGGTGGCCACGGATATCGTCATCTTGATCATCGGGACCCCATTCGCGCATGGCGCGGTAGAGATAGGTGGCGCTTAGACCGGTCAACACCGGCTGTCGGTTCCGCAACAGCCTTCGCAGCAGGCTGCGCGACAGGTCCTCGAACACGATGCGCCCGCCCAGACGCAGAAACTCCAGGTACCCCTCGCTGGCAATCGCCAGTCGCGAATCCTGCTTGACCTCCATCTGCGCCCTGAGACGTTCAGCCAGATCGATCCCGGGCCTGGCAAACCAGGACGGGTCGAACACGTCCAGGTTGTAGGTATGGATGGTGGCCTTGAAACCCTTGCCCAGGGCGTGGTTGGCCAGGAACACGTCCAGCGTGCCGCCGTGATCCAGGCGATGGATCTCCTCGATCACTGTCTCCAGGGCGATTTCATGACCGAAGTGACGGTAGACGGCATGCAGGCAAGTCGGCCCGCAGGTGGTGGTATCGGGTTGCGGCTCGATGATCATCGTGATGTCCGCTGCCCTCGCCAGGCTTCGAAGCGCTCGGCAGCGGCCAGACCATCATCGGCAAGCACCCGCTGGCCAGCGGCGAACTCGGCTGCCAGCGCCTTGCCCATCGGCTGGCCAAACTGGTCGAAGACCGAACGCCGATCAGCCCGCAGACAGTCCTGGGGAAACCCGGCAACCTCCTGCGCCAGACGCTCGGCTGCCTGGCGCGCCTGGCCTTGATCCACGACCCGGTCAACCAGCCCGATGCGCAAGGCCTCGCCGGCGTCGATCGAGCGCCCGGTCAGGATCAGATCCAGCGCCCGTCCCTGGCCGATCAGCCGCGGCAGGCGCACCGTACCGCCATCGATCAGCGGCACCCCGAATCGACGGCAGTGTACGCCGAACATGGCTGTCTCGTCCGCCACCCGCAGATCACACCAGATCGCCAGCTCCAGGCCGCCGGCCACGGCATGTCCGGCCACCGCGGCGATGACCGGCTTGGACAGCTGCATGCGGGTCGGCCCCAGCGGTCCGTCACCATCAGGCTCAAGCCGGTTGGGTCGACCGGCGGCGATCTCGGCCAGATCGGCGCCGCTTGAGAACTGACCGCCGGCGCCGGTCAGCACGGCAACCGAAAGCGCCGGATCCTTGTCAAAGGCGCGGAAAGCTGCGGCCAGCGCCTCGGCAGTGGCGCGGTCGACTGCGTTGCGCTTTTCCACTCGATCAATGGTGATGGTGACTATCGGCGGACAGGCCTCGACCCGAACTGTCATGGCACATTCACTCCTGGCGCGAATATCCGCTCATAGCATACCCCCACGCGGTCCGGGCAGGCTCAGGTATAGTACGCCCTGGCATTGATTCCCCTCTGGCCTCGAATAGCTCCTCGCTGCATCATGTCCCGTCCGATCCGGATCACTCTCAATGGCTCGCTAGGCTCGGGCAAGTCCACCGTCGGT
>SKQS01000274.1 GCA_007118895.1 Wenzhouxiangella sp. | reverse complement strand
TGCTGCGACACCTCCAGGCACTGCGTCTGGGTCGGCTATCATGCACACATGAAACCGCAATTCCATACTGCAAGCCGGGTGGCCGACGTGCGCTACGAGATTCGTGGCGCACTGGCACGGCGCGCCCGCGAGATCGAGCAGCAGGGTCATGATGTCCTGCACCTGAATATCGGCAATCCCGGCGCCTTCGGCCTGCGCACGCCGGAAACCATGCGTCGGGCAGTCGTTCGCAACCTGTCCGAAAGTGAAGCCTACGGCCCGCAGGCCGGCATTTTTCCGGCGCGCGAGGCCGTGGCGATGCAGTTTCAGGAGCGCGGATTGACCGATACCCGCTTCGATCAGGTCATCATCGGCAACGGCGTCTCGGAGCTGGTCGACCTGGTGCTGCGTTCGCTGCTCGAACCCGACGATGAAGTGCTGGTCCCGGCGCCGGACTATCCGCTGTGGACCGCGGCAGTGGTCCTGAACGGGGGCAAGGCGGTTCACTACCGCTGCCGGGCCGAGCAAGATTTCGCCCCCGATCTCGAAGAGCTCAAGCGCCAGATCACGCCCCGGACCCGAGCGTTGGTGGTGATCAACCCCAACAACCCGACCGGAGCGGTGTACCCGGAAGCAACGCTGAAGGCGCTGGCCGACCTGGCCACCGAGCACGACCTGATTCTGTTCTCCGACGAGATCTATGACGCCATCTGCTACGACGATGCGCGCTTTGTTCCAATGGCGCCGCTGGCCCCGGATACCTTGTGTGTCAGCTTTGGTGGCCTGTCCAAGGTCTACCGAGCCTGCGGCTGGCGAGTTGGCTGGGCAGTCTTCACCGGCGCGCTGGAGCGGGCCGATGACTACCGGCTGGCAGTCGAGAAACTGGCCGCGCTCCGGCTGTCGGCCAACGTGCCGGGCCAGTGGGCGGTGCAGACCGCACTCGGCGGCTATCAGTCGATTCATGATCTGGTCGCACCCGGCGGTCGGCTGCATGATTCGCGCCAGGCGGTGATCGAAGCCTGCGCCAACAGTCACTTTCTTGACCTTGTCAGTCCAATGGGTGCAATGTATGCCTTCCCGGCGGTCGATCCAGGGAAAATGCCTGACTTCGATGACCACCGCTTCGCCGCCGAACTGCTCGAGCACAAGCACATCCTGATCGTGCCGGGCTCGAGCTTCAACATTCCGGAGAGAAACCACTTCCGCATCACCCTGCTGCCGGAGGCGGAAATCCTTGGCGAAGCCTTCCGCCGCATTGAGAACCTGCTCGAAGAACTCGCCGATGAGCCAGAGCGGGTCAGCCTGGTCAAGGCGGCGACACAGCAATGAGCCAGCGCCAGACCGAACCAAATCCACTGCTGGCATCGGGCTTGCCGGCATTTGATCGGATCGCGCCCGAACATGCGCCACCGGCGATCGAGCAACGGCTGGGCGAATACCGGGCGCTGATCACGCATATCGAATCCCTGGGCGAGGCAGTCGATTACGCCAGCGTGGTAGCCGCTGAAACCGAAGCCGACAACGCGCTGGCCCGTGTGTTTTCGACCATCGGCCACCTGCACGCCGTCAACAACACGCCAGCCTGGCGCGAAGCCTACCAGGCCTGCCTGGCGCCAATGACCCGATTCCATACCGAACGCGGCCAGAACCGTGGCCTGTTCCAGGCCTACCAGCGCCTGGCTGAACGCGCTGACTTCGGCCAGCAATCTCCTGCCATGAGGCGACTGATCGAGCACGAGATCCGCGATTTCCGACTTTCCGGGGTGGTCCTGCCGGAAAAGCAGCGCACCCGCTTTGCCGAACTGGCAGTCAGGCTTTCCGAACTGGGCAATCGTTTCGGCAATCAGGTGCTCGATGCCACCGAGGGCCATATCGAGCGCTTCGACAATCCTGAGCAGCTGGCCGGCCTGCCTGACAGCGAACTCGACCTGCTCGCCGGCATGGCCGCTCAGGCCGGTCGCGACGGCTGGCAGGCCGATTTGTCCTACCCGGCCTACCGGGCGATCATCACCTATGCCGATGATCGCCAGCTGCGCGAACGCATCTACCGCGCCTACGTGACCCGGTCCTCCGACCGCGGGCCGCACGCCGGCGAATCCGACAACACGGCGATCGTGACCGAGATGCTCGCCCTGCGTCGCGAACAGGCCGCGCTGCTGGGCTTTTCCAGTCATGCCGAGATGCGCCTGACTACCCGCATGGCCGAAACTCCCGCCGAAATCGAATTGTTCCTGCTCGACCTGGCCGGGCGGGCCCGACCGCTGGCGATGCAGCAACTTGATGAGTTGACCAAGTTTGCCTCGGAGCTCGGCGCCGAGACGCCGCTGGCGCCCTGGGACATCGCCTATTACAGCGAAAAACTCCGCGATGCCCGGCTGGGCATCAACCAGGAAATGCTCAAGCCCTGGTTCGAGGTCGACCAGGTTTTTTCCGGGCTGTTCGACATTGCCGGCGATCTGTTCGAAGTGGCATTCCGGCGCGACGATACGGTAGCGACCTGGCACGATTCAGTGTCCTACTACCGTGTGACTGACCAGGCCGGCCGCGAGATCGCCGGGCTGTTCCTGGACATCTACAGCCGATCACGCAAGTCCGGCGGCGCGTGGATGGACGTTTGCCGTTCAAGGCTGGTCATGTCCGGCCGGGAGCAACACCCGGTCGCCTACCTGACATGCAATTTCTCTCCACCTCGCGATGATCGCCCCAGCCTGCTGACCCATGACGACGTGGTCACGCTGTGGCACGAATTCGGACACTGCCTGCACCACCTGCTGACCCGAATCGATCTGCCGGCGATCGGCGGCATCAGCGGCGTCGAGTGGGACGCAGTGGAACTGCCCAGCCAGCTGATGGAAGGATTTGCCTGGGAGCCCGATGCGCTGGACCGCTATGCCCGCCACGTTGACAGCGGCCAGCCCCTGCCGCCGGGGCTGCTCGAAGGACTCAAGGCCGATCGCCAGTTCCAAGGTGCGCTGGCGCTGGTGCGCCAGATCGAGTTCGCACTGTGCGACCTGCGGCTGCATCACCAGTCCGACCCCGACCCGGTTGCCGTGATGCGCGCGGTACACGATGAGGTCGGCGTCATTCCGATGATCGCCGACAACCGTTATCTGATGAGTTTCAGTCACCTGTTCGACGGCGGTTACGCCGCCGGCTACTACAGCTACCTGTGGGCCGAGCGACTGGCACGCGACGGTTTCGGGCTGTTTCGTGAACAAGGCATCTTCAACCGCCAGGCTGGACTGCGCCTGCTCGATGAAATCCTGGCGGTCGGCTCCAGCCGGCCCATGGCAGAGTCCTGGCGGGCATTCCGCGGCCGCCCGCCGGAGCTTGACCCCCTACTGGAAAGCTACGGCGTGGCGGCATGACCCCGGACCATGCATGAACGCCCCGGCCGGCACAGCTCGCTGGCGCCGACTGCTCAGGCGGCAGATCGTTGGTCCTTTCGCTCGCCTTGTCGCAGGCCTGGTCGGCAAACGACGGTGGCTCGAGTTTCGCTGGCGCCAGGGCGCCCTGCCAACCAATGCCTATTATGACGCGCTGACCGGCCTGATCATCCGCCGGCTGCTTGACCGGGACGCGGTGGCGGTCGATATCGGCTGCCACCGGGGCGAGGTGCTGGAGCTGATGCTCGAACGGCTGAAAAATGGCCGCGTCGCCGCGTTCGAACCGATACCGGCGCGATTTGCCGAGCTGGCCGCGCGGTTTGCCGACGATGACAGGGTGAGGCTTTTCAAGCTGGCGCTGAGCGATCGCACCGGTCAGTCCGAATTCAATCTGGTGATCAGCAACGACGCCTACAGCGGCTTCAGAAGGCGGCGCTACGATCGTCCGATCGAAACCGATACCACCATCATCGTCGATACCGATCGTCTTGAAGATGTGCTGGCACGTGAGTCCATGGGGCCGGTCAGGCTGATCAAGATCGATGTCGAAGGCGCCGAGCTTGAGGTGTTGCGTGGCGCCGAAGCCGTGCTGCGGGCAGACCGCCCGGCCATCCTGTTTGAACACGGACCCGGTGCGGCTGATATCTATGGAACCACGCCCGACATGCTGCTCGACCTGCTGGCTGGGGAGCATGACTACCGGGTCTACCGACTCGGCGACTGGCTGGCCGGACGACCGGCGCTGGACCGAGCGAGCTTCGTTGACGAGTTTCACCACGGCCGCCATTACTTCTTTCTTGCCCTGGTGGGCCACTAGCCAGAACCGATGATCATGCCTGACAGCTTCGAATTCAGCGACACCAGCAACCCGCAAACCGACTTCGTCGAGCTCGACGGCGGCCAGCCCGTTCCCGGCGCCACCGCCCAGTTCCTGAGCTTCGACTTCTGCTCCGACGGCTTTTTTGCCCATGCCGCGCTGGCCCATTTCGCGATCGGCATACGCGGCCGGATACCTCGCGATGAGCACGGTCGCCCTCGAGCCGTCGTCGGTCGCGGATTCATCATCGGCCATACCCACCTGGTCCTGCCGGACCCGGAACGGCCGGGCCACGGCGGCTGTCGCTGTCATGCAGAGCTGCCTGATGGCCAGCGGCCGGGCATGGCCCAGATCGAAAGCTACTGGGAGGGGGGCAACTTTCTCCATGCCGGCAGCTGTCGCCCTGCCGAAGGCCTGGTCGATGGCGTGAACTACCGTTTCGAGCTCGAGGTGACCGAAAGCGCCCTGATCCGCCTGGGTCTGGGACGCGCCGGGGCCGACCGGCTCGACCAGGTCACTGCCGCCGACGGCCATCATCCAGTACCATCTCACCTGACCGGACTATGGATAGGCCTGGCATCCGGACCAAAGAACCGGGGGCCATGGCGAGCGCGCTTTTCCAATGTGCGCTACGGCTGGCGAGCCGGCCAGGTGTGACCTCTCAGTAGCGCTCGGTGAAGTAGTCGGTGGTTTTCTTCAGGGCCTCCGCCCAGGCCTGTTCCAGCTCCGGGTTCATTCGAGAGTCGTTTTCCCTGACCGCCTGCAGCAGACTTTCCCGCCAGTGCACGTACCAGGAAGGGTCAACCGGTGCCCGGCCGCGGCGACTGTGCACATCGGCCATTTCATCCATCGACCGCTGAACGATGTTGGAGCCTCCAGCGAAGGTCAGGGCGATGCTGATGCCACGGCGCAGGGCTCGGTTCTGCTGGGTCCAGTTGGTGTGCTCGAACATCCGCGCCACCCGCTCATCGCGGGCCAGCAACAGCTCGTAGAAGCGGCCAATGAAATCCTTGTTCTTCAGGCAGCGGCCATAGCTGGCCTGAATTTCTTCAGGTCGACTCAAGATCGTTCTCCATGAATTATCGAGGCCGATGATACCCGGATCGATCGGTTCAGGCTTGACGCGAGTCAATAGCTTTGGCGAATATGGGCCCGAGCCAAGGGGATATGACCAGAGCGCGAGGACAGACTCGTGAGTGGATCTGGTGAATCGAACGACGCCAGGCATGGCGACTTGAGCAGCATCGATGCCCTGCTCGAGGAGCTGCTCGAGCTCGCGCGTGAACAGCGCAGCGAGCGTATTGAGCGGATCCGCCGCGACTCCGAGCAGCTGGCCGGCACGCTGGAGCGACTGATTTTGGCCGCCGATGACCAACAGGGCCTGGAGAAAGCACTGGCCGGCGCCTTCAAGCTGATCGCTGGATCCGAGCGCGAACCGCCCCCCGAGCAACTGGGGTCGTGGCGTCTCGTCCGCGAGATCGGCCAGGGCGGCATGGCCACGGTCTACCTGGCCGAGCGCACCGAAGCCGACTTCAAGCAGCAGGCGGCCGTCAAGCTGATGCATGCCGGGTTCGGTTCGGCCTCGATACGCGAACGCTTCGTTCGCGAGCGCAACATCCTGGCCCGACTCAGCGACCCTCGAATCGCCAGACTTTTCGATGGTGGCGAATCCGACGACGGTCGCTTCTGGCTGGCCATGGAATATGTGGACGGCCTGCCGATCGACCGCTACTGCAAAGACGCCAGTGTGGAACTGGAGCAGCGACTGGCACTGTTCGAACAGGTAGTCAGCGCGGTTGACCATGCCCACCGTCACCTGATCATCCATCGCGACATCAAACCATCAAACGTCCTGGTTACTGCCGATGGGCAGGTCAGACTGCTGGATTTCGGCATTGCCAAGCTGCTGGGCGAGGATCCCGAATCCGAAGCACCTGTAACCCTGACCCAGGCCCTGACCCCGCGCTATGCCAGCCCCGAACAGCGGGCCGGCGAGTCGGTTTCCACCGCCAGCGACGTCTTCCAGCTCGGGCTGCTGCTGTTTCAGCTGGTCACCGGCTGCCAGCCCGGCAGTCCGCTGCCTAGAGCATCCGACGCCCTGCGCCAGCGACTGCAAGACCAGGGATGCAACCGCCGCGAGGCTGATCGTCAAACGCGCGCACTCAGGGGCGATCTGGACCACATCATCGAGCGGGCAACCGCCCTGCGTCCGGATGATCGCTACCCCTCCTGCGAGCGTCTGCGGGCCGATCTCGAATACCGCCGCGAGGGATGGCCGATCACCGCCCGGGCCAACGAGCGCTGGTATCGGCTGCGACGATTCGTGCGTCGCCACCGCTTTGCCTCCGGCATGTTGACGGTTGCGGTGTTTGCCAGCCTGGCCTACGCCCTGTTGGCGATGGAACACTCGCGCGCCATTCAGGCCGAGGCCGACAAGGCAACCGCCGTTCGCGACTTCGTCATTGAACTGTTCCAACAGGCTGATCCCGGTCACACCCTGGGCGAGGAGCTGCCGGTGGGCCGGGTGCTCAAGCGCGGACGTGAGCGCATCGAGCTCGCATTGCACGACCAGCCGGCAACCCGGGCCGAACTGTTGCTGACCCTGGGCGAGCTGTACCAGGCGCTGGGCGAGCATGCCCAGTCGGAATCGCTGTTGCGGGAGGCCATCGACAGCGCCGTGGCCGGGCGCAACCGCGATGGCGAGTTCCGTGCCCGCCTGGCACTGGCCCGAGTGCTGGGCGGAGAGAGTCGTTACCCGGAAGCCAGGCAAGCAGCCGAAACGGCACTCACGAGTGCTCGCGAGACACACGAAATCGCCCTGGTCCAGGCCGAGCAGGGCTACCTGCTGCTGAAGATGGGACAACCGGAAGAGGCCGAGCCGATTCTGAGACAGAGCTTTCAGCGCTATCGCAAGCTGCCCGATCACGAGATATCCAGGATCGAACTGTCAAGAATGCAGACCTATCTGGCCTATTCGGAGCTGATTCTGGGTCAGACCGACGATGCCGAACGGCAACTACTGGCGGCAAGGGAACGCTTCGTTGCCGAGCTGGGGCCGGACCACCCGGAGGTCCAGGCGGTCAGCTACACCCTGGCGAGGATCAGTGAGCTGCGGGGTGACTGGCCCCGGGCCGCGCGGGAGATGCGCGCGGTAGTCGATACCGAGACCCGGGTGCTTGGCGCCGGCCACCGTGAAGTGGGCATCAGCCGTACCCGGCTGGCGCACATCCTGCTGGCCCAGGAGCGCTGGGATGAGGCAACGGCAGAGTTCAGTGCGGCCCAGGCCATTCTGGAAGCATCCACCGAGGGACCGCAGTTCTTTCTGGCCGACAACCTCAAGGGTCAGGCGGAACTGGCGCTGGCAATCGGCAACTACCGGGAGGCCGAACGGATCCTGCCCAAGGCAATCGCTCAGTTCGAAGTCCTGCTTGACTGGCCGGACTGGCGACTGGCCGATGCCTACCGGCTCAAGGCGACCCTGTACATGGCCGCAGGCGATTGCAAAGGCGCTCGTTCCCTGCTCGATCAGGCGCGGGATCCGATGCTGATCCGACCCGAGCCCTACCCCTCGCGCTGGCAGCGCGCCTGGGAGCGGCTCAATGAGCTGGAGTCAGCAGACTGCAGGCCTGGCGGTTCGCATCTAGACAAATGACGCGGACGAATACTGTCGCCGCGCAGCATCCTGACCGTGCGAGGCAAACCTAAGCTTTGCTCGGATTTTTGTGCCGTACTGCCAAAACCTCCGAGTTTGACTATTACTGCGTCCTGGTCTATCTATGTTCGAAGACAATTGATCGAACCGGCACATGTCTGAACCCGATATCGGTACCCTGCTGGCAGCAATCGAGCGCAAGGAACCGGGGGCGTGGGAGCAGTTGATGGCGCTGGTCTACGATGACCTGAGGCGCATCGCGCATGGCCAAATGCGGCGGATCGCTCCGGACCAGACGCTGTCGACCACCATCCTGGTTCACGAAACCTTCGAGAAGCTGGCGGCCAGCCGGGGCTTGCGCACAGATCAACACAGTGAGTTCTACGCCCTGTGCGCCTCGGCAATGCGCCAGATCATCATCGACCACTATCGAAAGCGCAGCGCAGAAAAGCGCTCATGCAAGGATCTTCAGCAGGCGGCAGATCTCGAAGTGCGGCGGGTCAACCCGGAGGCTGACAGTGCACTGGACCTGCTGGGCAGCGTTCTGACCGAATTGCTGGCACGCGACCCGCAGCTGGTCGAGGTGTTCGAAATGCGCTATTTCGCCGGCATGAGCGAAGCCGAGATCGCCAGCCGATTGGGCCTCTCGCTGCGCAGCGTGCAGCGACTGGCCGCCAGGGCCAGGGCCTGGATCGTCATGACGGTCGAGAACGCCGGTTGAACCGCTGCCGGCCCGGTCCCGGCACGAGCATCGCCAGGGCAAACAACGGCACCGACCGAGCTCTGGCACCAGCAAGAGCGACGGCAACTGCTGACTTTCGAATAACGTTGCTCATTGGCAGAAGGAGCAATCCCGCTTTTCTATCTATTCGCCATCACAAAGCGACCGAGACCTGGGAGAGAATGCGGGCAATGGCGGCATAATCGACTTCACCGCTGTTAAGGCGCTTTTGATCCGCCTCGCTGGAGCAGACGATTTCGCCCAGCACCTCGAAACCACCGACGACACCTTCCAACCCTTCAGCACGCGAACGGGCCTTGTGGCGCGGGACAAAATAGCAATCCAGACCGTCAGATTCACGGTCGCGGATGGCGATCACGTTGGCGGTAGTCTGCCCCGGATCTTTCAGACCGGCCTGCCAGCGCTCCAGCCAGCAGGCAATCCTGGTTCGGATCGAAGCTCGCTGACCTCGCCAGTGCATGAAGCTGACCGGGTAGGCATCTTCGATCAACGAGCCTTCCTGGTCGTTGCGAGCTGCCAATTCCATCGGCATCGGTCCGTAGCCAGGCGGACGCGGGAGCAGGTGAAAATGCAGGTGGCCGAGAATCGAAGCACCCGCGCCCTCCCCATTGTAGAAGCCGATCCATCCTGGCAGGGCATCGACCATGGTCAGCAGGTCGTCGATCATTTTCATCAGGGTCACGCTGTCGCTTCCCCAACACTGCGGAACATGTTTGTCACTGGCCACCACGCAGTGCGTCGGCGCCAGTGGAAACGGATTCATCCACGCGATGTAGCGTCCACCGACCAGCGGCAGGCGAAAACCCATTTCTACGCCCTGCTGTTGCCACCAGATATTTCTGGCACACAGAAAGCAGCCCCCGTGAACGCTTTCGGCACCCTCGGGAGGCACATGAAGCCCTGCACCTGCAAACCTGCGACCGCGCGCCGGGTTGAACTGGGCAGAAAAATAACGTCGAGAACCAGGCTTTGGGTGACAAACATAACGACTTACCTCGGCAAGACGGTCACGAATGAAGCCCGACTCGATCTGATGGTCAGCCAGGGCTTGCAGCGCTGCGCCCAAGCCCCTGGATTCGGCAATGTCGGCCAGATGGGTGTTTAATGCAACCTGCTGCTCCCGCCAGGCCTGCTCGTTCAACTGGTCCATTTTCGGTTTCTGAAGCGAATTGCCGGGGTATAAAGTTTCACGCGCCGAGTATAATCGTTTGGCATGAATGAACCTGCACGCCGAGGGCGCCGGAGGCCATGAAAGGCGACAGCATCGTAATCGAGAAGCACCATCGTCAGGCAGCCCGAGAAATTCACAACCATCTTGCCGCACAGCTGGTGCCGGATCGACGGCATGTAATCAGCATTGCCGGTGAATCCGGCAGCGGGAAGTCCGAAACCGCGGCGGCATTGGCCGAGGTACTGAAAGAGGCCGCTGTCCCGGCAGGAATCCTCCAGCAGGATGACTATTTCGTGTTACCGCCACGTAGCAATGACGCCAGACGTCGGCAGGAAATTGCCTGGGTCGGTCCGGGCGAGGTCCGCCTGGACCTGATGGACGAGCACCTGCTGGCATTCGTCCGGGGCGCACAAACCCTGAAAAAGCCGCTGGTCATCTACGCCGAAGACCTGATCGACACCGAAACCATGGATTGTCGAGGATTATCCGTGCTGATCGTTGAGGGAACCTACACCACGCTGCTGAAACACGTCGACTGGCGCGTGTTCATCGACCGTGACTGGGAGCAGACCCGGGAGCATCGCGAGCGCCGTCAGCGCGATGCATCCGAGCTGGACCCCTTCCTCGACAAGGTGCTGTCGATCGAGCATTCGATCATCAGCTCGCACAAACCGCGCGCCGAGCTGATTGTCGATGACGACTATCATGTCCAGCGACCGGACTGAAGCACTGGCACCCCGAATGTACGTCGCCTTCCTCAACCCACAGGGCAATTTCGACCGTCATGACTCCTACCTGACCGAACACCCCGATTTCGGCGGACAGCTGGTCTATGTCAAGGAGCTGGCCCTGGCGCTGGCACGCCGAGGGGTTCGCGTGGATATCCTGACTCGCCGAATCGAGGATCCGCAGTGGCCGGGGTTCAGTGAATCGCTGGATGATTTCGGCGAGCTTGCAGACCAGGTACGTATCGTGCGACTGTCCTTTGGGGGTCCGGCATTCCTCAACAAGGAGTCCCTGTGGCCCCACCTCGGCGAGTATGTTGATCGAATCGTGGAGTTCTACCGCACCGGCGGTAGCCCGGATTACCTGAGCGCACACTACGCCGACGGTGCCGCGGCGGCTGTCATGCTGCGGCAGCGCACCGGCACCGGTTTCACCTTGACCAGTCATTCTCTGGGCGCCCAGAAAATGGACAAGCTGGGTGTCAGCCGATCCAATTACCAGCAGATGGAGCGCCGGTTCCACTTCTCGCAAAGGCTGGCGGCTGAACGCGCCGGCATGCGCTGGGCCGATACCATCATCACCTCGACCGACGAAGAGCGTTTCAAGCAGTATGCGCACCTGCTGTACCGCAACGCCGTCGATCCCCTGGATGATGAGCGATTTCGCGTGATTGCACCGGGCATCAACCAGCGGATCTTCAATCAGGATCGGGCCAGCGACGACGAGGCGGAAATCGACCAGGTGGCTCGTCAACTGCCCTACGCCGATCAACCCCACATCGTCGTCTCCAGCCGCCTGGATGCAAAGAAGAACATCGCCGGCGTGGTTCAGGGCTTTTGTCGTTCCGAACAGCTAAACCAGCAAGCCAGACTGGCCCTTTTTACCCGAGGAACCAACAACCCGTGGCGCGATTTGAATCGATTTCGCGAAGCTGAACGGGCCGTGCTGGAACCAATCCTCAAGACCATTGAGGACAGTGATCAGCGAGAGCGCGTTCACTTCGTCGATATCGGCTCCCAGCGCCAGCTAGCCTGTGCCTATCGGCTGTTGGCCCGTTCCGGCTCGGTGTTTGCGCTGCCCTCCCTGTTCGAGCCTTTCGGACTGGCGCCGATCGAGGCGGCCGCCTGCGGTCTGGCGGTTGCGGCAACGCGCAACGGCGGGCCATCGGAAATCTTTCGGCAAGGGTCGGGGGAGTTATTCGACCCGGCTGACCCGGACAGCATCGCCCGGGCGCTGAACAGCGCCCTGCACCATCGTGATCAACTTGTGGGCAGGGCAAATCAGACCGTGGTCAGTCGCTACACCTGGGAGTCCACCGCCAGCGGCTATCTGGAAACCATGCAAGCCAACCTGGCGATGCCTCGTCGTCAGCCACTCGAGGACTCAGACCCCGCCGCCGAGCGCGAGCGGCTGATAGAGCAATACCTTAACGAGATCTGACGGCAGAATCTTCCGAACCGGCCCATCGATTCATTTCCTGTGGCTGGTACCGGCGCCCCTGACCCAGCATTTCCCGGTTGACCACGACCACCCCGCCATCGGTTATGTGAAACCGACGTCGATCCGCACGACTGTCTTCGCCGATGATAGTGCCCTCCGGAAGAATGCAGCCATTATCGAGTAACACGTTGCGCAACCGACACCGCTTGCCGATATGGCAGCCTGGCAAGGCAACTACCCGTTCCAAAGAACAGTGTTTGTCAACCCAGCAGTCACCAAACAGCAGTGATTGTTCCAGTCGAGAGTCGGAAACGACACAGCCATTGCCGACAATGGAGTCGATGACCTGACATCCGCCTTCCGGGCCATGGTCGGTGAACTTGGCCGGCGGTGACTGCACCAGTTTGGTGAAGATCGGCCATTTCGGATCGTACATGTCCATCACCGGCTCATCCTGGAGCAGCTCGATATTGGTCTGGTAGAAGGCATCTATCGTGCCCACATCCCGCCAGTAGGCGCGCCCGGGCGATGCCTCATCCAGCGGAAAGGCATAAATCCTGTGACCTGCCCGGACCGCGTAAGGAATAATGTCCTTGCCAAAGTCGTGACTACTGCTCTCAAGCGCCGCATCTCGACCCAACGTCTCATGCAGGTAGTCGGAATTGAAGACATACAGCCCCATGCTGACCAGCGCATGATCAGGATCAGACAACAGCGCGCGAGGGTCAGCGGGCTTTTCTTCGAAACCGACGATACGGCGATTGTCGTCTGTCTCCATGACGCCAAACTCGCTGGCCTGGGCTATCGGCACACGGTCACAGGCAACGGTCACCTCAGCGCCACTGCGGGCGTGCGCCGCCAGCATCAAGCCATAGTCCATCTTGTAAATATGATCGCCAGCCAGCACCAGGGTGTATTGATGATCGTAGGCCTCGATAATGTCCAGGCTCTGGTAGACCGCATCTGCAGTACCCGAATACCAGGATTCATCCTCCAGCCACTGCTGGGCCGGAATGATGTCAAGAATGTCGCCGTAGTCGGTATTGAGACGATTCCACCCGGTCATCAGGTGCCGGATCAGCGAGTGCGACTTGTATTGTGTCAGTACCGCTATCCGCCGAATGTCCGAGTGCAGGCAGTTGGACAAGGCGAAGTCAATGATGCGGAACTGACCTCCGAAGGGTACTGCCGGCTTGGCGCGCCAGTCAGTAAGCATTTCCAGCCTGCTGCCACGGCCGCCAGCCAGGATCAGTGCCTGGGTTTGATCCGTCAGCCTGGAAACGTATCGCGTTGACGACATCTGCTGCTCCTGGGCGTTACGCCAACAGAGATTTATCACTGCTGATTCCTGCACCGAATACGGCGGCTTGATCGAAGCGGAGCCGGCAATCCGGGCCACTCGTTCGGAATCAGGGAGATGGTGGCAATCAGCGGCCACCGGAAAACCGCCTAATTGAAGTGCGAACGAAAGTAATTGACCGAATTCTTGAACGCCTTCCAGGCATGCTCGGTTTCGAGCTTCAGCTTGTCAAATTGCGCTTCGCCGGCAGCACGCACCTCGTTCAGCTTGTTCTTGAATTCCTCGCGCTTGTTCCGCACGTCCTCAAGCTGCTCGCGGTACCTTGCCTCGACCTTGCCGCTGGCATCCCTGGCTTTTTTTTCAAGCCGATCGATCTCGCTATTGAGCTCATCCAGGCCGTCCTTCAGGCGCTGCATGAACTGGTCGCGTCGGGATTGTTCGGTCACTGTTTGCTCCTGATTGAATACTCTCTTCCAGTATAACGCCACTCAAATGGGGCTATGCAAGTCTCCGCGTGACCAGATGGACCGGCAGCAGGATCAGCACGACCCAGCCAAGCGCCAGTGCCGGCAGGTATATCAGCTCACTCGCAGGTGCCTGGTCCAAGCCGAATGGAGCATGGACCCAATTGATATTGCGCTCGGCATCGGTCAGCCACCACGACAGCGCAATCATCAGCCAGGTCAGCCCAGACTGCCAGATCAGCGCTCGCCGATCATAGCCCAGTCGCCACACAGCCGGACCGGCAACCAGCGGCAACAGCAGGTGGAAGAATGAAAGCACGCGCACGATCCGAGGCGTTTCCGGGTCGAACATGTACTCCGTGCCACCGAACAGGTGGCTGCCAGTCAGCCAGGCCGAGGCCACGTCCAGCCCCCAAAGCAAGCCGATCAGGGCTACCGACAACCACTGCATGGAAAGGACCAACCGACTTTCCATCCACAGGCCGATCAGGATGAGAAAGCTTGCCATGTTGCACAACCAGAAGAAATTCTGCGGGCCGATCACCACCGCGTAGGTGGGCGCCCAGACTACAATCCAGGCGCTGAATGCTATCTTCAGCCACAGAGGCAGGCGACCGCGATCCATGGCGACATTGTGCTCGACCGGGCGCTACGCAACTGCCCCCTCCCCGGGTTCAGCAGAACAGCCATACTCATATACCCAGCGGTATTCCGAGGGCGAAAAAGCTGACCAGTAAGCAGGTCCAGATGACCAGAAACACCAACGAGTAGGGCAACATGATCAGCAGCATGTCGCCAAAACCCATGCCGGGCCGGTACTTACGCATGAAGGCGAGGATGACCCCGGCATAAGTCATCATCGGCGTAATGATGTTGGTTGCAGAATCAGCCACCCGGAACGCGGCGGCAACCAGGTCCGGGGTCATCGCCGGATTGACGAAATAGAGCATGGGAATGAAGATCGGTCCGAGCAGCATCCACTTGGAGGTCAATCCACCAATGAAGATATTGATGATGGCAGTGGTGAGAATGAATCCGATCAAGAGCAGGATCGGAAACTGCTGCAGCCTGAGCGCAATCAGTGCCTCAGCGCCGAGATAGGTGATATAGGAGCCCAGACCGCTGTAGCCCAGCAGGCCCAGAAAGTTGTAGCAGAAGAAGGTCAGCACCAGTATGTAACCCATGGTATTCATCTGCGCGACCATGGCCTTGACTACATCGGTAACGGATCGAAAGCTGCCAGCGGCGATGCCGTAGAACAGGCCGACGATTACAAAGACAATCGATATCAGCAGGATGATGTTGTCCATCCAGGGCTCGATTTTCCGCCCGTCAACGGCCTCGAACGCCGCCAGCGGCCCAAGGGCCAGAGCGACGACGACCGCCAGGGCCACCAGCAAGCCGAAAGCGCTGGCGCGCAAGCCGCGACGTTCGGCCTGGGATACCTCGAACTCACC
>SKQS01000098.1 GCA_007118895.1 Wenzhouxiangella sp. | reverse complement strand
GAGCCGCCGGGCGGATCGACCCATTGCGCAAGCCCGGACGAGTCGGTGGTCAGCATTCGCCCGGGCGCCGGCGAGCCGCCCGATATCCTGATCTGTCCGGCAACGTCCAGCATTGCCTGCGGGTCAGTAGTGCCGATACCGACGGCGCGCTCAAAGTAATTGCGACTGCCCGCCGCACCAGTGATGTGGACGCCGAAACCGGCCGGGCTGCTGACCTCGCCAACTACCGCTCGGGTCACACCGGAGCTGTGAATCGCGCGCCCCCGCACACCTGTGCCTGAAGCTCCCTGGGCGAACCCGTCCACCCCGATTCCGCTGGCCCCGATCGCCTGACCGGAAACCCCCTGGCCACTCAGGCTGCTGTTCAGCCCCCGGACCCCGTAGGTATTTCCGATGCTGCTGGAGGCAATGCCCAGCACGGCCGTTCCGCCGGAGCTCTGAATGCGACCACGCACCCCGGTCGCCACTCCACTGGCGGCGGTATTTTCGCCGAAAAGGGCCGGATCCAGTTCACTGCTGAGCGCGTGCAGCGCGGCCTCCGGGCTGGCAGCACCCACGCCCACCCGGCCCTGATCGTAGATCGCGTCATCGCCGACCAGCACGAAAGGTGAGGTGCCCGGTGGGCCGGGATCGCCGGGTGGACCCGGGTCGCCAGCTGGTCCGGGAGCACCCGGAAGGCCGGGATCACCCTGCGGACCCTGATTGCCGTCGAGGGCAAACAGCGCCATCGGTGACGGCCTGACCGCCTGGCGCGGGCTCAAGGGCGTGTCGTTGACGCGTACTTCCAGGTAGCGGACCTGGGCGGTGAAGGCGGCCAGGCCAAAATCCAGCTCGACCTGGAACAGGCCCTCATCCACCGGCCAGTTCGGACGGGACTGTACCGGCCCCACCGAACTGCCGCCGGTGGCCTGGTCGAACAGCTCGAACTCCAGGTTGGCGGTGCCGCTATAAGGGGTGCCACCGGACTTCAGCTGGCCCTGGTAGGTAATGGTGGTTGACGCCGTCGCGCAGGCAGACAGACCGACGATGAAGAAAACCGCAAGACGCAGCATGATCAGTACTCCACGCTCAATTGATAGCGCGGAGTCTCGATGATTCTTCGGCTCAGGTCTTGAAGAATTCCTGAAGATTTGATGACTTTGGCCAGGCACGCCCCCGGGGGGCGGCCCAGCGCGGTCAACGCGTCAGCAGGTTGCCGGTATCGAAGATCACCCGAAAGCCCAAGCCGACGATGTTTTCGCTGCCCGAGACATCACGACGTGTCCGACGCACGCCGCCATGGACGGAAAATTGTCGGCTGAACGCATAACGCGCACCCAGCGCGTAGTAGCGGCCATCGTTGCCGACCTCGCCATCATGTTCGAAGCGGCCGTGGCTGGCAGCCAGTCGCCAGGAGCCCGTTGCCCTTTCCGCTGTCAGGAACAGAAAGTCCCCGTCCTCCAGGCCGCGCCCGCGAAACTCGAAGTGGCCAGCCAGCGTCCAGTCGGCCTGGCGGTAGCGCAGCCCGAGCTTGGTGCCGGTGCGTTTGTCAGGCCCACCGTCGAACTCGCTGGCATCGATATGGGCCAGCATCAGCTCCACCGGACCAACCGGTGCAGACAAGGAGGCCGCCCAGGCATGGTTGCCGGCCGTCGAGCCGGAACCGATATCGGCAATGTCATCAACGGCGGCAAACAATCGCAGGGCGAAAGATTCGCGGCTGAGCGAATACTCCAGCGCATTGTCGACGTAACCACCGTGCCCAAAGGCGCCCCCGGAACGGCCGATGTTGGCCCTGGCCTGCATGAAGGTCGCATTCAGCGGGTCCCAGCCCAGCGCGGCCAGCTTGTAGGGCGTTTCCAGCCGCCCGGCAAGAACCTGCCCGAAGGGTCCGCGAATGCCGGCCTGGACTTCACGCTGACGTGCATCGCCATCGGCCAGTCCCTGCATGTTGACGTTGAAGCCAAAGCGCCCAAAGACCTCTATGTCGCGGCCAATGGGATGGCTGCCGTCGATGAACAGGGCGCCCCAGTTGTGGGAGTTCTTCCTTCCTGCGCCCCAACCGTCGGTGAGGAAAAAGCCCTCGCCATCACGCGCCTCGGCGGCACTACCGCTGACATGCACCAGCTCGGGCTGAAGCCTGAGCAGGACGCTGAAACTGCTTTCGCTTTCCGCGGCGGCTGAGCCAGCCAGTATGGCGATACCCAGCACGGCGGCCGCCCCCCACCTGATTTCGCCCTTCATGCGCTGCCCAGATTGCGCAGCAGTACCGCCGGTGGCCAGCTCAGCGCAGCGGCCACCAAACCGGCGGCAACCGCACCCCCGATCAGAGAAGCATAATCCAGCAGGCCGGACAAGTCGGAAAAGGTGGCGGTGGTCAACCACGGCCCGACCAGCACGGCAGCCAGGCCGGCCAGGAACCCGACCAGGCAGGCAGGCGGGAAGCCACGGCGCCAGACGATCGGTCCACGATGTCGATTGCGCCAGACCAGCAGGGCCAGAACGATGACCTCGGCCACCAGGATGACCACGATCAATCCCAGCCAGGGGCGGATGAACTCCAGCAGCACCGCAAGGATGCCGGTAAATGAAAACGCCATGTCAGCAGGCTCCTTGCATCTATCAGATTCGACCGCGCAACATGGCGTTGTAGGCCGGCAACAACATCCGGTCCTTCATCACCCAGGGCACCCAGTGCTCGCTGTACGGGCTGATGAAGGGGAAAGAGGGCACCATGTTCAGCGCGTAGTCGAACTCGACCAGAATTCCGCGCCCAAGGCGGGTGATCAGCGGACAGGACGTGTAGCCGTCATAGGTCGAAGTCGACTCGCGCTCAGCTATGGCAGCGATCATGTTGTCGACTGCCACCGGCACCTGGGCCTTGACGCTGGCGGCAGTCTTGCCGATCGGCGTGCCAACGCAATCGCCGGCACCAAACACGTTGGGGAAACGCTGGTGCTGCATCGAATGCTGGTCAACCTCCATCCAGTCGCCGTCGTCGGCAAACGGCCCGCTTTGCCAGGCCAGCGCGCTGTTGGCCAGCGCGTCCGGGGCACGCATCGGCGGCACGACATGGATGAAATCATAGTCCAGCCTTGCCTGGCCATCGGGCGTGGCAAAGGTGGCACGACGCAGTTCCGGCTCGATGCCGACCAGGCGGTGATGCCAGTTGATTGCAATATCCCGGCTCGGAAACTCCTCACGCAGGAAGCGATCCATATCCGGCTGGGAAAACAGGCCACCTGAAGGCGAGTTATAGATCATCTCCAGATCCGAACGCCGCCCGCGGCGGGTGGCCAGATCCTCAGTCAGCATGGTGACTTTCAATGGCGCGCCGGCACACTTGATGCCACCAGGTCCTCGAGTGAAAAGCCCCGTGCCGCCTTGGTTGACGTAGCGATCGATCATCTGCCAGGTACGCTCGGCATGATCGGGATTGTCGTAGACACAGCCGATGCCCTCGCGCCCGATCAGGTCAGGCGACATGCCCTGTATGGCGCCAAAGTCGACCTTCAGGCCGGTGGCCACCAGCAGGTAATCATAGGGGATGGTCTGGCCGGCATCGGTGATCACCCGATTGGCCTCGGGATCAAATTCGGCCACCATGGCGTCCAGCCACTCCACACCGGACGGCATGTAGCGGCGATTGGCGTCTACCACCTTGCCCGGCCTCCACACTCCGGTAGCGACCAGGGTAAGACCCGGCTGGTAGATGTGCTCCTTGCGCCGGTCGATCACCGTGATCGTGGCACCATCAAGCGCCCGCGAAAGCCGATTGGCCGCGGCAAGACCTGCCGCGCCTGAGCCGGCGATCACGATTCTGGCGCGGGTCTTGACCGCATGTGCGGTACTCGGCAGCAGGATGCTGCCACCGGCCGCAGCAGCGACCGAACCGACGCCCAGCAATTTAAGCAGATCTCGGCGGCTGGTGCTCTCCGGCCGTTCGCTCTCGGCGTTTCTGGGAGTGTTCGGTGTGCGGTTGCTCATGGCTTGTTCCTCGTTGGCTCGAACTCGGCTGGATGAACCAGCCATCAGATCTCTTGAATATCATTATATTAGCAAGTCAGGCGAGCCCCATACAGGCCGGTATGGCGACAGGGGCCAGAGCTGCTACAATATGCGGCCAATCTTTCCTGCCCTGACCTGTCCGCCCGGCTCTGTCCGCGTCCCGACAGATGCCGGCTTCGGGGCACGTCCCCGGCGAAAGTCCGTTTTCGAATTCGGCCCGGAGGCCGCCACCGCATGAAAACCCTGTTTGTCCGAAATATCCACCCCGAAACACGTGAAAGCCAGTTGCGCGAACTGTTTTCGCGCTGCGGGACCGTACGCGGCCTGAAACTGCCCATGGACATTTTTACCCGCCGCTGCCGCGGTGTAGCGATGATCGATATGGAAGGTCATGAAGCCCGGGCTGCTCTCGACCAGCTCGACGGTGCCGAACTCAATGGCCAGAACATCCAGGTCCGGGTCGAACGGCCGCGCGGCAAGCGACGCGGCGGACG
>SKQS01000128.1 GCA_007118895.1 Wenzhouxiangella sp. | reverse complement strand
GGGAGCTTCGGACGCGCCCGCTCGCAGCGCAGCCCGAAGCCACAGTGCGATTTGCGAAGCAAGAAGCGCTGTGGCGCAGGGCGTGGCGCGTGTTCCGCTGGCTCGACGTAGGCCCACTATGCCTTCACGCGCTGTCGGCTCCACTACAGGGCTTTTTTGCTGCGCAAAATCGCCCTTTCGTTCACGCCGGCGCTAGCGCGCCTTGCGAGCGAACGCGTCCGAAGCTCTGAGTGAGGCAATACTTATGCAGGGACTAGTAAGGCTGGGAGGCACCGGGTGGCATCTGACCGCTCACGGCCAGCCCGGGTGATCGGCCTGGTCGATTCCTGTGGATCTGGTGGCCTTATTCCGGCAAGACTGGTTCAGTGCTTCGGGATGCCTGTCACATTCGATCAAGCAGCTGGCGTGCCGGATGGTTCGGGCGCTTCTCCCGGGTTGCTTCCGCCACCCGTTCAGTCCGCGATCGCTCAAATGCCCCCCGCTGCGAGATAGTGGTGCCAACTGAAACCTGGACCTGCGCCGGGTGCTCTTGAACCATTGAGTTTTTCCAGAATTTCAGGGGGCCAAACGAACCGAACATCGCAATACCCAGGCAGGTGCGCGATCAGAACAGCTTCGGCAGCAGCAATCCGGTACGGGCGCGATAGTCCTGCCAGCCGGGGTGACGGGACAGGCTGGCTTCCTTGCAAACGATATTGACGGCGAAGACGCCAAGCCAGACCCAGGCCAGCACCAGTACCGGCAACCAGTGCCAGACCATCAGCGCGAAGCTGCCATAGATCATCATCTCGCCGGTGTAGTTGGGGTGGCGCACATGGCGAAACAGCCCGTCGGTGATCAGCCCCGGGCGAAGCTTCAGGGTGTAGTACTTCTGGGCATCAGCAGCAATCATGATCACCGTGCCGATCAGGCACAGGCTGACACACAGTGCAAACCAGGCGCCATCCGGCAGCGGCCAGTCGCCCCCGGCATGGCCGGAAATCAGCAGCCAGCCAAACACCCAGTACCAACCCAGTACGCCGGCAAAGGCATTGATGCCGCCTGCTATGGTGATGCGCTGCTGCCAGGCCGGGTCGGGGAAGCTCGCATCCTTGACCAGCCAGGCGATACCGTAGCTGCCGTGCATGGCCAGGTAAATCCAGGCTACGGTCGAGGTGTTTTCGTACCACCACATCAAAAGGCCGAGAAAGACGAAGGTGCCGGCCTTCTGGAAGTTGATGACCCAGGCAAACTTCCAGGGACGCGGACCGCCAAGGCAGTCGGCGGTGAGATAGTCGGTCAGGCGCCGCATCCGCGCCGCCCAGGCAGGCGGTTCAGGCCGTGATGGTGCCGGACGGTTCATTTGCAGGGCTGCCAGCAGCAGCATGCGGGCAGCCGATATTCGTCGGCTGCCCGCGTCATGAACTCAATCCGCTTCAAGCAGGCCGCGCCGCTGCAGCAGGGGCTCGATGCCCGGATCGCGCCCGGCGAATTCTCGGTAGAGATCCATTGCATCGCGACTGCCACCGCGCGACAGGATGGTGTCGCGGAAGTGCTGCCCGGTCTCGCGATCCAGGCCACCGTTTTCCTTGATCCAAAGCACGCTGTCGGCATCCAGCACCTCGCTCCAGATATAGGAGTAGTAGCCCGCCGAATAACCGCCCATGATGTGAGAGAAATACGGAATGCGATAGCGCGGCGGCACCGGCGGATAATCCATGCTCCACTCGGCCAGCACACTGGCCTCGAAAGCCATCAGCTCATCGGCCGAAGGCGTCTGCCCGGCTGGCAGCTGGTGCAGTGCCTGGTCGACGATCGAGGCGGCCAGGTACTCGGTGGTGCGGAAGCCTTCGTTGAATATCTGCGCCTCCAGCACCCGCTCAAGCAGCTCGGACGGAATAGACTCGCCGGTTTCGTAGTGGCGTGCATAGTTTTTCAGCACTTCCGGCCAGACCGCCCACATTTCATAGACCTGCGAGGGATACTCGACAAAGTCGCGCGGTACGGCAGTCGCGGCGAAACGCGGATAAGCCACGTCCGAAAACAGGCCGTGGATGGCGTGGCCAAATTCGTGGAACAGGGTGGTGACCTCGTCAAAGGTCATCAGCGTCGGCTCACCCTCCGGCGGTTTCGGGATATTGAGGTGATTGCCCACCACCGGCGGTGTCGGCAACAGATCGGAATAAATCCGGTAGGAATTCATCCAGGCACCGCCGCGCTTGGTGCTGCGAGCGTAGAAGTCGCCGATGAAAAGCCCTAGCGGCGAGCCGTTTTCCTCGAACACTTCCCAGATTCTCACATCCGGGTGATAGACCGGCAGGTCCGGACGTTCGACGAAGGTAATACCGAACAGCCGGGTAGCCGAGTAAAAGACGCCATCGACCAGCACGTTGTTGAGTTCGAAGTAGGGTCGGATCTGCGACTCGTCAAAGTCGTAGCGGCGCTGGCGCAGTTTTCCGGTGTAATAGGCCCAGTCCCAGGAGGCCAGCTCGAAGGGTTCGTCCTCCAGTTCGTTGATCAGTGCCTGCAGGTCGTCACCCTCGCGCCGTGCGCTGGCGATGGCGGCCGGACCAATGCGTCGATGCATCTCGTTGACGGCCTCGATGCTGCCGGCAGTCTGTTCTGCCAGAATGTAATCGGCATGGGTCTCATAACCCAGCAGCTCGGCGCGCTTGGCTCGAAGCGCCAGGACACGGGCGACAATCTCGCGAGTGTCGTGCTCGTCGCCCAGGCTCCCGCGATTGAGTGAGGCTTCGTGAAGCTGCTGCCGGATTTCACGGTTGGTCAGCGAGGCCAGCGGCGGCTGACCGGAGGTGTTGAGCAGAGTAATGACGTAAGTGCCCTCATCGAGACCCCGATCGGCTGCTTCACCGGCAGCCGACTGGATGCGTGAATCGGACAGGCCATCGAGCTTTTCGCGGCTGTCCACCACCAGCGCCGAGGCATTGACGCCGGCCAGCACACGCTGGCTGAACTCGGTGCCCAATTCGGCCAGTTCACGGTTGATGTCGCGCAGGCGATCCTGGCCCTCATCGTCCAGACGGGCGCCGGCGCGCACGAATTCTCGGTAGGTACGCTCGACCAGGCGATGGGACTCGGCATCGAGTTCCAGCTCATCGCGCTGCCGATAGACCGTCTCGATGCGGGCGAACAGATCACGATTGAGCAGGATCTCGTCGCGGTGCGCGGAAAGCTTCGGCGCCATTTCGCGCTGGATGGCCTGCAGCTCATCGTTGGTGTGAGTGCCGGCCAGGTTGGAGAAAAGCCGCTGAACACGATCCAGCAGCTGACCGGTACGTTCCAGGGCGACGATGGTGTTTTCAAAGGTGGGCTCATCGGCGTTGCCGGCCAGGCGTTCGACCTCTATCCGATGGCGACGCATCCCTTCATCGAGGGCAGACCTGAAATGATGGGCCTCGATGCGGTCAAACGGCGGCATGGCATACGGCAGACGCTGCGGCTCCAGCAGCGGGTTGCTGTCTTCGGCGACTTCGTCCACTTCGCTTTCGATGGTATCAGGGGCAGCGGGCTCCGCCGGCTCAGGTGGCGGCGAATCTTCGGCGCAGCCGGCCAGCAACAGCAGACCGGCAGCCAGGGGAATGAGGTGTTTCACGGGGGTTACTCCGATGATTCAAACCCCCAATCATAGCAATGTTGGGCGTCGATTACCCGGTGCGAAATCGGGCCCGGGCGGGCCCGATCAGCCACACTTGGAGTAACCGCAGGCCAGGCAGGTCTTGCAGCCATCCAGCAGCACCATTGCCTTGGTGTTGCACTTGAAGCACAAGGAGGCCGAGGCGGGATAGGAAGTCTCGTTGGCTTGTTGGGCCCCATTGTTGTTGGCAGCGTTATTCAGGGTTTTTTTTTCCGCCAGTTGCTGCTCCCTCGCCTCCGCCTCGGCCTTTTTCTGGTCGAGCAGCAGCTGCTGCTGCTCGCTCAATTCATCCGGCTCGATCAGCCCGATCCGCTTCAGATGGTGTTCGACCACCGCGCCGATATCGGCCACGATGGACGGCACGAAGCGGCCGCCGGGCTTGAAGTAGCCGCCCTTGGGATCGAACACTGCCTGCAGCTCCTCGGCCAGGAAAGTGACATCCCCACCCTTGCGAAACACCGCCGACATCACCCGGGTCAGGGCCACGATCCACTGGAAGTGATCCATGTTCTTGGAGTTGATGAAGATCTCGAACGGCCGGCGCTGCTCATGCTCGGTACCGGCATTCAAAACGATGTCGTTGATGGTGACATACAGCGCATGATCATCGAGCGGAGTGCGGATCTTGTAGGTGGCGCCCTCCAGACACTCCATCCCTTCCGGCCGCTCGAGTTTCTCGTGCATGCGGATGATTTCGGCCTTTTTGCTGCGGCTGCTATCAGCCACCGGCTCGCGCCGCTCTTCCTTCCTTTTGCGGTCACCGACCTGGTAACCCACGATCTTCTTGTCGATTCTTACTGTCATGTTCGCCTGCTCCTGGGTCTGTGCCAAGACCCCACTGGTTTCCTTAGTCTGTCGGCCACCCGGCCTGACTGTCTTCAATACCCAAAGCCTTCAAGGCCGGGCAGATGGTCAGAACTTGCCGTAATAGCCTTCCTTGAGTGCGTCGAACAGATTGGCCGCGGTATGTACCTCGCCGTCGTATTCAACTTCTTCGTTGCCCTTGAGCTCGATGACCGAACCGTCTTCGAGCTCGAATGCGTAAGTTGTCGATTCCAGATCCTTCTCGGTGACCAGAACACCCTGGAAAGCCTCGGGATTGAAGCGGAAGGTGGTGCAACCTTTCAGCCCCTGCTCCCAGGCAAACAGGTAGATGTCCTTGAAATCTTCATAGGGATAGTCGGTTGGCACATTGGCCGTCTTGGAAATCGACGAGTCGACCCACTTTTGCGCCGCGGCCTGAATCGAAACATGCTCGCGCGGGGTAATGGTCTCGGCAGTGAGGAAGTATTCCGGCAACTGCTCCTCGGCGTCTTCGGAGTAAGGCATGGCCTTGGGATTGACCAGCGTACGGTAGGCCAGCAACTCGTAGGAGTAAACGCTGACCTTCTCCTTGCTCTTGCGTCCCTCGCGGATAACGTTTCGATTGTAATGATGGGCAAAGCTGGGCTCGATGCCATTGGAGGCATTGTTGGCCAGCGACAGCGAGATGGTACCGGTCGGCGCGATCGAAGTATGGTGGCTGAATCGTGCGCCGACTTCTGCCAGCCGGTCGACCAGTTCCGGCGCCACGGCGGATACCTTCTGCATGTAGCGGCTGTAGCGTGCATGCAGGATACGCCCGGGCACCCGGTCACCGACCTTGTATCCATCGGCCTTCATTTCCGGTCGCTTGCGCAGCATCTCGGCAGTCACTTCAAACTCATCGTTCATTATCGGCGCCGGACCCTTCTCCTCTGCCAGCTCGAGCGCGGTTTCCCAGCCTGCAACGGCCATCTCCCTGGCCACCTTTCCGGTAAATTCAAGAGATTCCGGGCTGCCGTACTTGCTGCACAGCATGGTCAGGGTCGAGCCCAGGCCCAGAAAGCCCATACCGTGGCGACGCTTGTACTCGATCTCGCGACGCTGGGCGGCCATCGGCAAGCCATTGATTTCCACCACGTTGTCAAGCATGCGGGTGAATATCTTGACGGTCCTGCGATACTCATCCCAATTGAACCGCGCCTGGTCGGTGAACGGGTGCTCGACAAACCGGGTCAGGTTGACCGAGCCGAGCAGGCAGGCACCATATGGCGGCAATGGCTGCTCTCCACAGGGATTGGTGGCGCGAATGTTCTCGCACCACCAGTTGTTGTTCTGATCATTGATGCGATCGACCAGCACAAACCCGGGCTCGGCGTAGTCGTAGGTCGAGCTCATGATCATGTTCCACAGGCGCTTGGCCGGCACCTTGCGGTAGACCTTGCAAGCCACCAACCCCTCGTCATTGACCACGTACCCAGACTGCAGCGGCCATTCTCGCCAAATCACCTGCTCCGGATCTTCCAGGTCGATCTCGCCGCGCTCGGTTTCCAGGATCGGGAATACCAGCGGCCAATCAGCTTCAGCCTGCACGGCGCGGATGAAATCATCGGTGATCAGCAACGAGCAGTTGAACTGGCGCAGCACACCATCGGAGCGCTTGGCGCGAATGAAATCCATGACATCGGGATGCGAGACGTCGAAGGTAGCCATCTGCGCACCGCGCCGGCCACCGGCCGAGGACACGGTAAAACACATCTTGTCGTAGATGTCCATGAAAGAAAGCGGGCCGGAGGTGTAGGCCCCGGCGCCGGAAACATAGGCCCCTCGCGGGCGCAGCGTTGAAAACTCGTAACCGATGCCGCAGCCAGCCTTGAGCGTCAGTCCGGCCTCGTGCACCTTGGCCAGAATGTCATTCATCGAATCGCCGATCGAGCCGGAAACCGTGCAGTTGATGGTCGAGGTAGCCGGCTTGTGGGCCTGCGCACCCGCGTTGGATGTAATGCGGCCGGCTGGAATGGCACCGCGCCGTAGCGCCCAAAGGAACTCCCGGTACCAGTGCTCACGGGCATCGCTGCCCTGCTCGACATCGGCCAGCGCTCTTGCCACTCGCTTGTAGGTGGCATCGATATCAGTATCGATTATTTCGCCGGTCTTGGATTTGAGCCGGTACTTCTTGTCCCAGATATCCAGCGATGCGTCCTGAAAATCAATTTCCGGGAGCGCCGCGGTCAATGCCTCTGCCGATACACTCATGCCTCAACCTCTTGATTATTCGGTAGTTGTCTGATGTTATGCACAGGTTGTCCCGCACTCTTCCACAACTTGTTGTGGTCTCTCCCCGCTTCTGACACAACATCTTGTGCCAGGACCCCATAAGATACAGATCATTGCCGCCGTAATCAAGCATTGTGACCTGATGCTCGAAATTGCCCTTTTTCAGCCCGAAATCCCGGCCAATACCGGCAACATCCTGCGCCTGGCCGCCAATACCGGCTGCCGTGTTCATCTGATCGCGCCACTGGGTTTCGTGCTGGATGACCGCCGGATGCGCCGGGCCGGCCTGGACTACCGCGACCTGGCCGAGCTTGAAATCCATGACCACTGGCAGGCTTTTGCTGACGCCCTGGCCGGTCGTCGCTGGCTGGCATTTTCCACCCGTGGGCAGACCTGCTACAGCAACTGGTCCTTTCGCGCCGGGGATGTGCTGCTGTTCGGACCGGAGTCGCGCGGGCTACCGGAATCAGTACTCGATGGCATTGCGCCGGAACGGCGTCTGTTTATCCCCCAGCGACCGGACTCACGCAGCCTGAACCTGGCCAACGCGGTGGCCGTGGGGGTCTACGAGGCCTGGCGTCAGTGCAGCTTTCAGTGATTGCCGGGCAGCGGCATCGGCTTCATGTTGTCGTCGACAGCCACCATCACTAGCGAGCCGCTGATAGCCAGCTGCTGGGTGCCTTTGCGGGCATCCTCGAGCACTATCCCGACCTCCACGGTCATGCTGGTTCTTCCGACCCGCACCACCTCACCGGTCAGCTCGACAATCGCGCCTTCGGGAATCGGCACCTTGAAATCAACCCGGTCCATCGACACCGTGACCACCTGGCAGCGGGCATAGCGGGTGGCGGTCAGAAAAGCCACTTCATCCATCCAGTGCAGCGCCGTGCCACCATACAGCGTGCCAATCGGGTTGGTGTCGTGGGGAAACACCAGCTTTGTGATCCGGGTGCGGGACTGTTCGATGCGCTCGATCTGGTCGGACATGGTCGTTTCTTGCATGGGCTAAAACCCAAGCTTACACATTTCCCGCAGGTGGCATCGGGAGGCATCGGGTGACATCCGGGCGCTCGGCACTTTTGCCACCAAAGCACCAGGCCGACAGATCTAGGAACCTGCGCGGCAGAAATATTCGAGACGAAACGGATGTAATCGCCATTGAGTGTGTCTATCGGAGAGCGCGCATAGTGGTGCTATGTGAGCTCGACGATAGGCGCAATCAATGGGGAGGGCGCCATTGCGGCCCGGACGGCTTCTGCCGCGCAGGCTCCTAGCCCAAAAAATGCCCCACCATGACGGTGGGGCAAGCTTGGGGCATGGCAACATAGTCTGGAGAACATTGTCGGGCATTGCCGCATTGGCAATGCTCGACGGTCAGCATAAACCAATGGCCCTATAAATCAAATTGATTGTCTGTATGGTTTCAATATAGAACGCATATGCCGCGCCTTGTCGATTCGGCTTCAGTCAAATCTGCTCGAATCCCGCACCCGGCAGAGGCCCGGGAGCGCCATCGCTCCCGGGCCAGGGTTGGTCAGTGACTGCGGCGAGACGCCAGCTGGCGACCGGCCATCAGCATCAACATCAGCATCAGGACAATCCAGCCAGCTGGTCCACCCACGGGCACGTTGATCGGCGCAATGGCAGTGGTTGCAGTCTGGTCGGCATCGTCGACAATCTGGCTGTCCGGCGCCTGGCCGCTGACCGTCGCGAAGTTGATGATCTGGCTGCCGATATCGGCGACCGTCACCTCGTATTCGCCGGTACAGATAACCTGCTCGCCCGGCGCCAGCACGGCGGGAATGGCCGGCACGCAGTCAATGCTGATCAGCGAATCAATCACGATGACATCAGTCAGGGTCACGTTTCCGGTGTTGGTTGCCGTCAGGGTGTACTCGATGGTTTCACCCGGATCGGCGAAGCCATTGTTGTTCTGGTCTATAAGATTGGCCTCCTTGACCAGCTCAATGGCCGGATCGGCGTCTTCGACCGGTGTCTCGGTACCGTCGTCGTCATCGACTATTTCGTCGTTCGGATCGGTGCCGCTCGCCGTTGCCACGTTGACGATGGCCTCGCCCAAGTCGATATCGTCCTGGGTGACCTCGTAGCTGCCGGTGCAGATGATCTGCTCCTGCGGATCCAGATCCACCGGTGTTGCCGGCACGCAATCGATCGGGATCAGCGAGTCGTCGACGTCAACGTCGAACAGCGTGACGTTGCCGGTATTGGTCACCGTGATCGTGTAACCGATCTCTTCACCAGCGGCAACCGGCCCTTCGGTGTCGGCCGCCTTGGTCAGTTCGATGGCCGGATCCTGCTCGATCGGCACGGTCAGATCGGCATCCTCCTCATCGGTCTGATCGCTGTTGGCGGTGGCGTTGTTGACGACCTGCCCGTCGTTCATGTCGTCCTGGGTCACCACGTACTGACCGCTCAGCACACAGGTATCGCCGGGAGCGACGCTGAAACAGGTGATCTCGTCGGGCGTAATCAGATCGTCGCTGACCACCACATTGGTCAGGGTCATGTTGCCGGTATTGGTGGCAGTAACCTCGAACAACAGGATACTGCCAGCCAGGATCGGATCGGGCACCGGTTCAACCAGCTGCTTGGTCAGCTCCATCGCCGGGTCGATCTCCACCGGCGTGGTCTCATTGTCGCTGTTGTTGTCCGGCGTCGGATCGTCGCCGTTCTCACCATCGTCGGCAATGCTGACCAGGTTGACGAGTTCCTCGACATCCAGCGGCAGCGGATCGTCGACGGTCACCGCAAACAACGCGGTCTGCACCCCGGATCCGGCAGCCAGCGGTCCGATTTCCAGCGTGCAGGTGCTGCCGGCGTTGCCATCGGGCACACACACCCAGCCCGGGCTGCTGTCGCCGGCCGCGAAGCTGGTGTTGTCGGGTACCGTCTCGGTGATCACCACGCCAGTGGCGTCCTGGTTGCCGACGTTCTCGTAGCTGAGCAGATAGATCACGGTGGAGCCCGGCTCGGCCGTTACGCCCTGATCACTCTTGGTGATAGTCAGGTCGGGCACGGCATCAACCGGCGTGGACTCGTCGTCGGAGTCGGTGATCGGCTCGTCGGAGTTGGCACCGTCATCGCTGATGGTTGCCAGGTTGTCGATCTGGTCAACGCCGGCCGGAAGCGGGTTGTCGACGATCACAGCGAAGTTGACCGAACCACCGTCGCCGGCATCCAGGTCACCGATAGTGATCGTGCACAGGCTACCGGCGCTGTTGTCGGGCATACAGCTCCAGCCGGCGCTGCTAGCGGCCGGGTCAAAGCTGGTGTGATCCGGCACGGTGTCGGTGATGAACACCCCGGTGGCATCCTGGTTACCGGTATTGCCATAGCTCAGTGTGTAGACCACGACATCGCCTGGCTCGACGGTCACGCCACCGTCGTCCTTGGTGATGAACAGCTCTGGCTGGGCGTCAACCGGCGTGTTGTCACCGTCGGAATCGGTGATCGGCTCGTCGGAGTTGGCACCGTCATCACTGATGGTGGCGATGTTGAAGATCTCGGTCACACCGGTCGGCAGCGGGTTGTCCACCGTCACCGCGAAGCTGACCGAACCGCCGTCGCCGGCATCCAGATCGCCGATCAGAATAGTGCACACACTGCCGGCACTGCTGTCAGGCACGCAGCTCCAGCCGGCGCTGCTGCTGGCCGGGTCGAAGCTGGTGTGATCCGGCACGGTGTCGGTAATGAACACCCCGGTGGCATCCTGGTTGCCGGTATTGGCGAAGGTCAGGGTGTAAACCACCACATCGCCAGGCTCGGCCGTTACCCCACCGTCGTCCTTGTTGATCGACAGCGCGGGCTGGGCGATCACCGGCGTGACCTCGTCGTCGGAGTCCGTAATCGGATCGTCGGAGTTGGCGCCATCATCACTGATGGTGGCCAGGTTGTCGATCTGATCAACGCCGGCCGGTACCGGATTGTCCACGGTCACCGCAAACGTCACCGAACCGGTATCGCCCACGTCCAGATCGCCGATGGAAATCGTGCACAGGCTACCGGCACTGTTGTCGGGCACACAGCTCCAGCCGGTGGTGCTGGCGGCCGGGTTGAAACTGGTGTGATCGGGCACGGTGTCGGTGATGAACACGCCGGTGGCGTCCTGATCGCCGTTATTGCCGTAGTTCAGGGTGTAGACCACAACATCACCCGGCACAGCGGTCACGCCGCCATCGCTCTTGGTGATGAACAGCGCCGGCTCGGCGACCACCGGCGTGGACTCGTCGTCGGTGTCGGTAATCGGCTCGTCGGAATTGGCGCCGTCATCGCTGATGGTCGCCAGGTTGTCGATCTGGTCAACGCCGGCCGGCAGCGGGTTGTCGACGATCACGGCGAAGTTGAACGAGCCGCCATCTCCGGCATCCAGGTCACCGATAGTGATCGTGCACAGACTGCCGGCGCTGTTATCGGGCACACAGCTCCAGCCGGCACTGCTGTTGGTCGGATCGAAGCTGGTGTGATCGGGCACGGTGTCGGTAATGAACACCCCGGTGGCGTCCTGATTGCCGACATTCTCGTACTGCAGCACATAGATAATGGTGCCGCCGGCCGTGGTGGTAGTGCCGCCATCGCTCTTGACAATGGTCAGATCAGGTTCGGCGTTGACCGGCACCACCGTCTCGTCATCCGGGGTCGGGGTATCGGGGTCATCACTGACGCCCGGCGGCAGCTCGGTGGAGTTGACCAGCGCCTGGTTGACAACTTCAGTCACGCCAGCCGGGAAGGGGTTGGCCAGTACCACATCGTAGGTGATGGTCACGGAGCCACTGGCTGTCACGGAGCCGATATCGACCTCGATGGTGGCATCACCCGGGTTGTTGCCGGTAACGATGCTGCCCTGGGTCGTGGTGACCGAGCCATTGACCAGGGTGGTCAAGGCATCGGGCGCATCGGTGATCACCACGCCGGTAGCCGTGGCGGCGCCGATATTGGTCAGCACCAGGGTGTAGCGCAGCGTGTCGCCGGGCGATACATCCCCGGAGCCATCGGCATCGACTTCCAGCGCAGCGGTCTTTTCCAGCACCAGGTCTGGGATGCCGATCTGAGCGTCGTCCTGGTCAGGCGGCTGGGTTCGGCCATTGCCGCCGGGGGCGCAACCGCCGGGCAGTGAGCAGGCATCGTCGAGATCGGCGAGGTTGACCACCGGGTTGGGCACAGGCGGCAGCTGGGCCAGCGGCACCGTAAACACCGCGGTCACCGCGTTGCCGACCGGAATAAAGCCTGGCGGCGTCGCGCCCGGATTGGTCTCGAACAGCACGGTCTGCTCACCGGCGCCGGGGCCCGGCACCACGTTCAGCGAGAAGCCGGTGCTGACCGATACCGTTGACAGCGCGGATACATCCCACACCGACTCATCGAGCACATCGGAAACGCTGATGTCGTAGGCCGGCGCGGTGCCGGTATTGGTCACTGTCAGGGTGACCTGCACGGCGCCGTTGACGATCGGGCCCATGGACTTGCTCAAGGCCAGGTCCGGCTCAACGATCTCGGCATCGGCGGTATCGCTCAGGTTGCCGGTGGCAAAATCGAACTCGGCGAGGTTGACCAACACATCGGAATCGACATTCGACGGCACGTCGCGAACCCGACCGACCACGTTGAGCACGATGCGGTCGTTTTCATCGCTGACGCCATCAGGCGTGTTGGTGATGTCGCCGAAGTTGAAGGTCACGGTATCGTTGACGCCATCGCCGGAGACATCACTGAACACCGGTGTGCCAGGCAGCGTGGTCGAGATATTTCCGCCAGTACTGACCACGTTGGCGCCGACCGCCTCGAGCAGCGTCGTGGCGCCGTCCAGCGGCATGGTGTCGGTGACAACGGCATCGACGGTCAGGCCCTCTGGCAGGATCAGGGTGATCTGATAGGTGATCTCCTCGCCGATCGCCAGGTCAAACAGCGCCGGGTCGTGCTGGCTGGAGCCGGTATCGTCCAGGCTGGTCAGCAGCGAAACCTTGACCAGCGCCGGCGCGATCACCGTGATCTCGGCCGAGTCGGCATCGGTCAGACGCCGGGTCTGGCCGGCCACGAACACCGGCATGGAGTCATAAGCCATGCTGGCCGTATTGGTAAACGACTGGTTGGGCTGTACGGTCAGGTCGGTTCTGACCTGGTAGCTGATCGTGCACACGCCGTTGTCGGCCGGCCCATCGTCCAGGTTGAACTGGTCGAAGCTGAATTCGATCACGGGCGCCGCGCCGGAATTGACGTTCAGCCCCGGACAGTCGCTGACCACGGTCGCATCATCCTCCCAGCTCACACCCGGCTGCGGCAGGGTGTCGGTGATGGTCACGTTGTAGGCCGGCGCGGTCGAAGCCGGTGACGAGGTCGCGTGCCGGATCGTCAGGGTGTTGGTAACCAGCTGATCGGCTTCGACAAAGCCGTCGGCGGGATCAGTCACCGCCTTGTCGATCAGAAGCCTCGGGGCGACGATGTCGATGGCCACCGTGCCGGAGATCGGCCCGACCGTTGCGGTATTGAGCGTAGCGGTATTGACCTGCTCGACCACACCACTCTGGTTGACCGGCTGATCGACCACCACGGCAACCACCTCGAACACCAGGGTGTCGTCTTCGTCAACCACGCCATCGGGGTCGTTGACGATGGTGCCCAGGTTCCACTGCACGCGGTCATCGAATCCATCGCTATTGCTGTCGCTGGCCACGCCCGGATCACCCAGGCTCAGGCCCGCGCCGGACAGATTGGCGCCGATAAAGACCAGTTCGGCTGAAACCAGCTCAAGGATGGAGCTGCCGGTGGGCAGCTGGTCGCGCACGACCACCTCTTCGCTGGTGCCTTCCGGGAAGGTCACAGTGATCTGGTAGGTCACCGACTCGCCAATGGTCAGATCGACCTCGGGGCCGAACTGGTCGCTGCCGGTATCCGGGTTGGAGGTATTAATGATCGTCTTGACCACGCCCGGCTCGGTGATGGTAATGCTGTGTCCGTCGCTGTCGCCATAGACACGCTGCTCGGGCGGCAGGCCCGGCATCGAGCTCCAGGCAGCCTGGCTGGTGTTGGTTACCACTTCGGCCGGCTGCACGCCGATCGCCAGGGTCGCCTGGAATTGAATTTCGGCGACTTCACCACGCTCGAACACATCCCAGACCACCTCGATGCCGTTGCCCGGCTCGGTCAGTGAAGTCGGCGCCGGGCCGCTGATCGACTGCAGGGAGCCAGCCACCAGCACCAGACCGGCCGGCAGGTTGTCGACGATGGACACATCATGTGCGTCCGCGGTCGAGGCCGAGGTATGGCGGAGTTCCAGGGTAAAGGTCACCAGGTCACCGGCATCGCCCTGGGTGATGTCACCGGTCTTGGTCAGGTTCAAAAACGGCTCGACGATATCCACGCCGGCGCTGGCCGAACCACTCAATCCAGGTCCGAACTGAACCAGCGCAGTGTTGGTCAGCTGATCACCACTGGTATTGGCCGGCAGGTCAAGCACCAGCGCGACCACCTCGACGGTGATCTGGCTGGCTGCCCCGCCCGGACCACCGGGAGGATTGATCACTTCACCGAAATTGAACACCACGGTGTCATCGATGCCGTCGCCGAGCTGGTTGTCGGAAATGGTGATGATGGGCGGATCATTCTCAGGGCTGAGATTGCTGCCAACGCTGATCACCTGGGCACTGACCACTTCCATCACGCCGTTGGTATACGGCACGGTGTCGGTAATGATCACCTCGGGCGTTGTGCCTTCAGGAATGGTAGCCGTGATATGGAAGGTGGCGGTCTCGCCGATCGCCAGGTCATCCACGCCCGGCCGGACTTCATCATCGCCGGTGAACGGATTGGAGGTGTCAACCACGGTCTTGGCCAGGGTGACCGCATCGATGGTCACATCGGCATCGTCGCTGTCGAAGTAGCTGTTGACGCCACCGTCGCCGGTGCGCTCGCCGTCGACATCGCCCGGCGCACCCGGAGTGTCCGTGCCGGCGCCCGGCAAGCTGGTCCAGGTCAGGTTGGCGGTATTGGTCAGCACCTGTCCCGGCGTGACCGCGACCAGCAGCTCGGCAGTGTAGTTGACTTCGATCTGGCAGCCTGGCGGCAGCACGGCAAACTCGAGCAGCACGCTGTTGCCGCTGGACTGGTCGTCCTCGACCGGGAGCGGCCCGCAAGCGGTGGCCGTCACGCTGATCGAGGTCAGATCCAGCGCCATCTGGGCCGGCAGAGTATCGGCCAGAATGACATCGAAGGCGGCGACGTTATTGGCGCCGGAGGCCACGTTGAACTCGACGCTGAAGTCGATCAGGTCGCCGGCATCACCGCTGTCGGGGTCAGCGCTCTTGTCCAGCCCGACCAGGCTGGGCTCGACTACCACCACCGGCTGGGTGTTGGAAACCGGGCCGTTCTGCGTGCCGCCGATCTCGACGGTGAAGCTGTTGTTGCGAGTCACGCCAGCGACGTTGCCGGCGATGTTGAGCAGAAGAGCGTCGAATTCGATGACCACGAATTCGGCATCGGCATCATCATCGGCATTGGTCAACGTGCCCAGCTCGAAGCGCACGGTCGTGCTTTCGGTCTGGGGGTCGCCGGTGGCGATGATGTTGGCCGCCGGGATGACGAAGGTGGGGCTGACCGCCGGGCTGTCGCCGGTAATCTGCGGGCCGGTACCGATCGCCGGATCACTGGAGCTGATGCCGCCGTCGTTGGCCACGAAAGCCAGGCGTGCACTGCCGGCCTGGAACGCCAGGCCGGGATCAAGCTGGTCGATCACGGCAAAGTCCGGCGAGGTGCCCTGCGGCAGTTGAACCGCCAGGCGGTAGGTCACCAGCTCACCGATGGCCAGATTATTGCCACTGGTATGCGCTTCCGAGGTAGTGACAATTGACTTGGCCGGCGCCACGGAATCAATCGTGACCTGGGCGCCATTGCTGCCGGAGTAGGTCCGCTCGCCATCCGGATCGCCACTGTCGCCCGGGGTGACCGAGTCGGTGGGGTTGGGATCGGTGCCTGTACCAGGCAGGCTGGTCCAGGCCAGGTTGGCAGTGTTGTTTACCGTGGTGCCCGGAATCACGTCGATGGTCAGGGTCGCCTGGTAGTCGACGGTAACCACGCATCCGGTCGGCAGCTGATCAAACAGCAGCTCGACGGTATTGCCGGCCGTGTTGTCGGTAATGCCGGGGCTGCTGCAGGCGGCATTGGTCGCCACCGAGACACTGCCCGGTACCAGCTGCGCCAGGGCCGGCAGGGTGTCGGTCAGCAACACATCGAAGGCATCTGCACGGTTTTCGCCGGTGAGCACCGACAGGGTGACCGTGTAATCGACCAGGGTGCCGGCCTGACCACTCGTCGGGTCGGCATTCTTGACGATATTGATCGCCGGCTCGACCAGCCGGACCTGGACCTGGTTGGACTGCGGTCCAATCTGTTCCCCGTCCATCAGCACTCTGAACCGGTTGTTGCGGTTGTTTCCGGCGCTGCCGGCGTTGAGCACCAGGGCGTTGAACTCGATGACCACCCACTCCGGGGTGTCATTGTTTTCTTCGTTGACCACAGTGCCTAGGCTGAATACCGGGTTGGTGCCGCTGCCGAAGCTGGCCGGGCTGATCGCCGAGCCCGGAATGACGAAGGTCGGGGTCACGTTGGGAGAAGTGCCGGCAACGTTGAGGCCAGCACCGCTCAAGGTGGACGAGCTGACGTTGCCGCCGCTGGCCGAAACAAAGGCCAGGGTGGCCGTATCGTCATCGAAGAAGCGCAGGCCGGCCGGCAGCAAGTCCTCGATCTGCAGGTTGGGCATGGTGCCTTGCGGAATGCGGGTGGCCAGGCGGTAGCGCACGATTTCGCCAATCGCCACCCGTGGCGGGCTGGCGGTATCGCTGGTATGCGCCTCGGAGGTGGCGACCAGCGACTTTTCCGTCTCGACCGAGGCCACGCCGATATCGGCTTCATCTTCGATCCCGGGGAACTGGGGGCCGCCAGGCTGAGAGGTGTAGGCGCCGGTAGCGAAGTTGGTCAGCAGCTGCTCCGGCTGCACACTCTGATCGACGGTGCAGGTGAAAGTCACCAACGCGGTCTCGGCGCCAAACGGCGGACCCGTCGGGTCGGTGCGTCCGGGCAGCGGATCGGTCAGCACCAGCGGATCATTGATATCGAACAGGTCGCCGGTGGTGGCCAGCACGATGCCGTCGCCGTTGACCACGGTATCCAGCGTACAGCCGATCAGCCCGGCCGGCGGATCATCGAGGATGGTTACCTCGAAGGCCGGCGATGCACCGATGTTCTCGATGGTCAGCTGGAAAGTGATTTCGTCACTGGCCTCGACGCCGCTGATATTGCCGTTCACCGGCAGGCTGGACGGTGGCGGATCGATCACCCCGTCGCCGTCGGTGGCCAGCACGCCCTTGGTCATCACCAGGTCCGGCGCGCCGACCTGGATCTGGACCGGGCCGGTACCCACCGCTACATCGCCGGGGGTGTTGGAGGTTTGCGCCTGGAAGATATTGGTCAGGAACAGGCCGTCGGGAAAGGGATCATCGGTCACGACGGTGTACAGGTCGACCTCGATGATCTGGCCCGAGGTGGTGTCGATGTCCTGCCACTCGATCTGGATGGCGTTTAGCGCGGGATCGGCGGTAATCGAGTCTGGCACCAGGCCCAGCGTGTCATTCGGTCCCCTGCAGATGCCGGCCGAGGCTGGGCAGTCGTTTAAATCCAGGCTGAAGGTGAGATCGACATCGCCAACCTGCAGCACCGGCAGCGGCAGGAAGTCGGTAAAGATAATGTCGCGGGTATCGCCAGACGGCACGTCCAGGCGCAGGCGGAACTGCACCAGGTCTCCCGGCTCGTAGAACGGTTGCGGGTCGACAATGGACTTGATGACTTCTACCGGAACAATGCCAATACTCGCGCTGCTGTCCTCTTCACAGGCCAGAGCACCCTGGACCATGTCGTAGTCGGCGATCACCGAATTGGGCAGGCTGTCGGCGGCCAGTACTGGTGCGTTGGTTTCGCGGTACTCCTGCAGCACCACGGCCTGGTAGCTGATGCTCAGGGCGGTACTGGCATCGATCTGGGTCGCAGGAGTCTGGGCGAAGTAGGCGTCGGAAATCTCGAGCACGATGGTGGTCGTGCCGTTGGGATTGATGGTGACATCAGGCGCCACCGTGACCGGGGTGCCGCCAATGTTGACGGTGACGCTGGTACCAATGAACTCCAATCCGTCGGACAGCACGTCGGTAATCACCAGCTCGGACACATCACCGAAATCAGTGACCTGGCCGGCCAGGGTGTAGGTCACCGTATTCCCGGGAATCAGCTGGCCGGGCGAGGCCGATTTCTGCAGCGCGACATGCTTGGCCGTGACCAGGCTGTCGTCGAACACCGGCGGTAGCGGAATGGGCGTGCCGCCCTGGTCGACATAGGTCGCCTCCACCGAGGCGTCGTTCAGAACCGGGCTGGTAGCACAGGTCGTCTCATCCAGAATGTCGACGATGTGGCCAGAGTAGGTGATGACGATATCGCCACCGCCTGTGGTCCCAACGTTCTCACCGCAAGTCACGATCAGCGTGCCACCCGGGGAAAGGCCATCGGGTTCCTGGCTGATCAAGCAGTTGTCCCCGGCGACGATGTCCGCCGAGCCGATCTCGTACAGGAAATCACCCGGTAGCTCATCCGTAATGGTGATCGGGTTGATGGTCGCGGTGTTGGCGATATCGACCGTCAGCGTGTAGGTGTAGGGCCAGGTAGCCCCAGGCGGCCGCTCGCTTTCCGGGGCGTTGTTGGTCTTTTCAAACAGCAGTACGGTGGGTACCACCTCCTGCTCGACCAAATCACCGATGATCGGGCCATTGGCGCCGGTGGCGGTATCGCCGAATTGGTAGACCGGCGTCAGGCTGATCGGCAGCGGCTCGCCAACCACCGCATCGGGGTCGATGGTCAGACAGATATCGACCGGCAGCGGCGGCGCGCCGTCAACCAGCGAGCCGACCGGCAGCACCAGCAGGTAAAGGCTAAAGCCCTCCGGACCCAGTACCGGCTGATTGATGCGCGGGTCGGTCAGCTCGGTTTCGGTGACGCCGGGATCGGGATCGACCGGGAAAGTGCCAATAAACTGAAGCCCGCCGCCCAGCGCAGCACCGTAGACCTGGGCTGAATCAAGTATCAGCTCCGGCGGCAGCACCAGCTGCAGGTAGGGGCCGAAGCCGGTGGCGCCGTCATTGGTAAATTCCGTGGTGAAGCAAAACTGCTCGCCCAGAAAGGACTCGGCGGGCACCGTTTCGGTAATGTTCGGGTCCTGCGCGGCACCCTGCCCTGCCAGCAACAATGCGGCAGCGGCCAGCAGGAGCGTCCTGAATCGACCGCGGAGCCGGCGTTGTTCGTGCCCCCTGCCCTGCAACCCATTACCATCGTGGCCACGCTGGATGCGTGCCCCCCATTCACCACTCAGTCGACTCATTACTCAAACCTCGGTTCAGATATTTGAAGTGATAGACATCAAGGACAGCGGGCGCTGGTTTTACCCCTTTCATCCGTCAGGATAATGTACCAAATCGCCATTGATTGGGTTTCCCGAGTTTCTCAATTATTTCCCCCTACGTATCAATTCGGGGGTTACACTGCGGTAAATCGCAGATATGGGGCACTAGCCCGGATAATTCATGAACATACGCGCGCCCTCACTAGTCTATTGTCCGCACAGTGGATTTTGCTCAGTCGGCCGTATCGCCCGATACGGCGCTCCATCGCAAAATCCACTGTGCGAACAATATCCTGCGCGATCAACGCGCGAGTTCATGAATTATCCAGGCTAGCCTGAAACCGGCACCCTTGTTTCAGCCAACACCTTTACAACTGCTGTCGCGACTGTCGCTGCTGCTGGCCTGGCTGGCAGCAGGCGCATCGATGAGCCTGGCAGCCCCGGCGCCCAGTCATATCGTCTCCGGCCAGTGGCTGGCCGCCGATGGCCTGCCGGTGGATACGGTCACCTCGCTGGCCGTCGACGACAAGGGCGCGCTATGGCTGGGCACCCATGACGGACTGGCCCGCTTCGATGGATTCGGGTTTTCCCACTTCAACGCCGATTCGAAGCCGGCCATGCCCGGCAACCGACTCAGCCGGGTCATCAGCGTCCCCGGCAGGCTCGTCATTGGCTTCGAGAACGGCGATTTTGGCACGTTCAGCAAGCAGGGCGGCTACCAGGGGATCGGTCGGACCAGCCGCGAAAATCTGCGCGTCGACCAGGACGGGTTGTGGTACGCGCAGGGAGAGCGGCTGATGCGCTGGGAGCCCGGTACCGGAGCCCGTCAGATCGCCGCTTTCGATAGCCTTGAGCTAATCCACCCCGACCCGGCTGGCGATCGGCTTTTCGTTGCTACCGACCGCTCCGATGTGATCGCCTATTACCCGGCCGACAATCGCAGCCGCCGCTTGATTGACGCGCTGGAGGGGCCGGCGCTGGCACTGGCCAACAATCCCCAGGGTCAATTGGGCGTGCTGACACCGTCCGGTCTTGAACTGATCGATCTGAATGGCCGGAATGGCTCCCAAACCATTCCCATCCCGCAAGTCCAGTGGGATCGAAGACGGATGTCCTGGACGGCCGAGGGCTGGCTGACGACGATGAACGGCACGCCCCCATTCGGTCGCCTGATGCGCATTGACCAACGCGGCGTTGTGCCAATCGAATCCGCGCCGTACGACTTCCATCACTTCGTTCTGACCAGAACCGATGCCCGGGGGCAACAGTGGATCAACCACGGCACGCGGCTTTACCGCGACGGTGAGCTGGTCCATGTCGGTGAGCATCCCATCAACGACTTTGTCTTTGATCGCTACGGCCAGGTCTGGCTGGCCACCTCGCGGGGCGGACTGAAGCGCCTGACCGAACCGGTGATGTACAGCGCCTGCCGGCAAGGCGACTGTCTTGACGACCCCAACACTTACCTGGTAACCGAACACGGCGACGGTCTGCTGATCGGCAACCAGTTCGCCCTGTATCACCACGACCCCGCCGCGGCGACATGGGAACGGCTGATGTGGTTTCTGCCACTGGGCGCCGTGGTCGATGGCGAAGATCTGCTGATCGGCGGCAGTGGCCTGTGCCGGCTGCAAAGCGATGGCAGCTGCGCCGGTGGCCAGCCCGAGCCCCAGCTGGAAATTCGACTGCTGATGCGCGACCGCGGCGATGCCATCTGGATGGGATCGGACCGCGGGCTTTACCGGCGTGCCGCCGACGGCCAGTGGTCCGACCAACCACTGTCGGCGGCCTTCGTACGCACGGCTGTCAACATCGACAACCAGCACCTGGCGTTCGGGACCATGAGCGATGGCGTACTGATGGCCAGCATCGACTCTCCGCAGGAACCGCTATCTGTTATCGCCGACAGCGGCAACGGGCTGGCCAGTAACTCAGTCCGCAGCCTGCACGCGCTGGCCGATCATCGGTTGCTGGTCGGACTGGAAGACCGCGACATGTGCCTGCTTGATCCGGGTCAGGGCGTGGAGCGCTGCATCTCGGTCGCCGACGGGCTGCCGCACCACAGCGTCCACCGTATGATCAAGGACGACTACGGCCGGCTGTGGGTCAATACCAATAACGGAATCTATGCCGTCTACATCGAACACCTGATCGATTTCTTCGAGGGCCGGGCAGAAAACCTGACCACCCGCCGCTTCGACAGTCGTGACGGCATGCCGGGCAACGAGGGCAACGGCAACCTGCACCAGGCCGGCACGCGCACGGCCGATGGCCGCATCTGGTTTCCCAATCAACACGGAGTCGTGGTGATCCACCCCGACCGTCTGCAGGCGATGGAACATCTGCTGAGGGCAAACATCACGCCGCTCGGCCATTCGGAAGGGGAACAACTCAGGCTGCCGCCCGAGGCGCGCCTGCTCCGGACCCGACTTGAGGCCACGGCGCTGCGCGGCAAAGACGCAGTGCAGTTTCGTTACCGCCTGGGCGAACAGGCTGCATGGCACTTCGTCGGCAATCAGACCGAACTGGCTTTCGAGTCGCTGTCGCCGGGCAGCTATCGACTGCAGGTTCAGGCGCGCTATCACGACGGCCAATGGCCGGCCGAGGCGACCACGCTGGCATTCGAGGTGCCTCCCCGACTGACCGAGCGCGGCGGCTACTGGCTGATACTGGGGCTGGGCGGGCTGCTACTGCTGGCTGGTCTGTTCTGGCGCGAACACACCCAGGTGGTTCGACTGGAACGCACGGTTGATCAGCGCACCACCGATCTGCGCCAGGCCCTGACCACGGTCAAGGCTCAGGCGAGCAGTATCCGCTCGACCGCCAATCGGCGTCATCAGCTGTTTCTGGCCATCAGCCACGAGTTGAGAACCCAATTGACGCTGGTTCTCGGTCCCCTGCGCGACCAGAACGAGCCGCCCGACTCTGCACAGCTGAAGCGGATGCGCCGAAGTGCCGAGCAGATGCAGTCGTTGATCGACCAGATCCTGGAGCTTGAGCAGCTGGGATATATCCGGTCCGATGAAACTCGGCCGGTGTCGCTGTCGCCTCTGCTCGAACGGGTGATGGAAACAGCCTCGCCCGCGGCCGAAGAGAAATCGGTCCGGATTCAGAAAAGAATTCATGCGCTTGATGACCCGCCCTGGCTGCAGGCCGACAGCGTCCGGCTCGAGCGAGCCCTGGCGATCGTGCTCGACAACGCGATCAAGTTCTCGCCGCGAGGCGGCTCGGTGCGGCTCGGCCTTGACAGGCCGGTCTACGGTCGTCATGTCACCATCGTCATCGAGGACAGCGGCCCGGGGATTGCGCCCGATCGGCGTGAAGTCCTTTTCGAGCCGTTCGTTCGCGGCGACACCGATCGACCCGGGCTGGGTCTGGGACTGGCGTTGTGTCGCCGAATCGTAGAGCAGCACTCAGGCACCATCACGATTGGCGACAGCGACCTGGGAGGCGCCAGTTTCACGCTTGAGTTTCCGCTGGTCGATAAACCTGATGAAACTCCAGTGCTGCCAGCGTCCGGCGCGACGAAGATCCTGGTCGTCGACGACAACGCCGGGATCCGGGCCCACATCACCGAAATTCTTGACGGGCGCTACCAGGTATTGCAGGCGCAGAGCGGTACGGAGGGCGAGAAGCTGGCCAGCAGTGAACGACCCGACCTCATCGTCGTCGATGCTCAAATGCCAGAGATGGATGGATTCGAGCTGCTCCAACGGCTCCGGGAACGCGATGAGACTGCCACCACCCCGGTGATCCTGTGCACCGCGCATGGGCACAGGGAAACGGAAGCCCGGGCCTTTCGGGCCGGTGCTGATCACTATCTGGAAAAGCCATTCTCGGCCGAACAACTCCTGATCCGGATCGAACGGCTGCTGTCACGGACCCTGCCTGAACAGCGGTCCGGAACACAATCCGGCGCGGAGAGCGAAAAGCCTTCATCCGCTGCTGTGATCACTTCAACCTTCATGACTCGCCTCGACCAGGTGCTCACGGAACAGCTGGAGAATCCCGAACTGGATATTGATGATGTGGCCGCACTGGTTGGAACCAGTCGCGCGTCACTGTACCGGCGACTGGAAACACTGAGCCAGACCACGCCGGCTGAATACATTCGCAACTTTCGACTCAGAAGAGCTGCAGAGATGCTGCGCCAGAGCGATACACGCATTGCGCAGATCGCATTTGCGGTCGGTTTTCGTCGACAATCTGCATTTACCCGGGCCTTCAAGGCACACTATCAATGCACGCCCAGCGAGTACCGCAGCGCAGACAAGGACGCCAAAGCGTGAACCGGCGGTTGCCGGAAAACCGGATCACAACAGCACCATGAACATTCGCGCCATCAAGTATCTGGTCACCCTGGCCGACGTGCGTCACTTCAGCAAGGCTGCCGAATTGTGTCATGTCAGCCAGCCCACCCTGAGTACCCAGATTCGCAAGCTGGAAGAGGAGCTGGGCGTCCAGCTGGTCGAGCGTCATCCGCGCCAGGTCATGCTGACGCCGGCCGGCGAAGAGATCGTCCAGCGCGCGCGCAACCTGCTTTCTGAAGTCGAGGCGATGCGCGATATCGCCCGGCAAAGCCGCGACCCGGAAAGTGGCCTGCTCCGATTAGGGGTTTTCCCTACCCTGGCGCCCTACCTGCTGCCCCACGTGATTCCACGTATCCGAACGCGCTATCCGCGACTGACCGTGCGACTGTTCGAGGAAAAGACCGAAGACGTCATCACCATGCTGCAGCTGGGGCGGCTGGATGCCGGCCTGCTGGCTCTGCCTATCGGTGACGAGCAGCTGCACACCGAAGTGCTGTTCGAAGAACCGTTCGTCCTGGTCATGCCGGAGGGGCATCCTCTGGCCGAGCGCGATGAGATCACGCTCGATGACCTAAAGGATCAGGAGCTGCTGCTGCTGGAGGACGGCCACTGCCTGCGTGAACAGGCGCTGGACGTTTGTCATCTGGCCGGGGCACACGAGAAGCTCGATTTTCACGCCACCAGCATGGAGACCCTGCGTCAGATGGTCGCCGCCAACACAGGCATCACGCTGATGCCGACGCTGGCGATCAAGTCACCCGTCGCGCACACCGACAACCTGCTGATTCGCCGTTTTCGGCCACCGGCGCCGACCCGGACCATTGCCATGGTATGGCGCAAGTCCTCGGCGCTGGGAAAATTTCTGGCCGAGCTGGCGGTGCTGATCGGCGACCTGCCGCCAAGACTGCTCAAGCCCTGAATTCAGCCCACCTTGTTCACCATGATGCCTACTGCGGAGCCATGGTGACCAAGATGGGCTCAGGATTCGCTATCGACCTCTTCGATGAGGTCTTCCATGCGCCGGGTCAGCGCCTCGAACTTGGCAGACGGGACCCGAAATTGCCATGGTGACAGTCGCGCGTCAACGGCAGCAGCATCCACGGTCGAGGCGATCTCGTCCTCTTCAAGTTCCTCATCCTCGCGCGCGGTGGTTTCGGCGCTGACGCTGAAATGCAGCCATCGGCCGTCATCGTCGTCGAACGCGCTGACCACGAAATTCAGACGATCGATGGTGGTGAACAGGGCGCGCACGGCGTCTTCGGGTACGGCTTGGTGCGGGCGCACGCTCTCCAGGCGCACGCCGGCCAGCCCATTGGCGACCGGCCTGAGGCGATGCCAGGGCCGGGCATCGTAGCCCTCGGGCACATCCAACAGCACCAGTTGATCCAGGTCGAGATCAAGCCGCTTCAGGCGTACCCGGTCCCCGTCCGGGTGGACAATCACCACTTCGTCGATCTCGGAGGCCGGAATGTCCATGACGCTGCGCTCCAACCACTCCAGGGCCGTTCGCGGCACATCGAGCCCGCGGTCGATAAGCCAGCTCCGTGCCTGATCGGCTTCGCGCAGATACTGACCACCGAAGTCCGGGGCAGCGTTGCCGAGAATCACCGCCGGCAGATCGTGACCGGGAAATGCAACCATCACGCCTTCAGCGTCGGGCTCGGCGATATCCTCCACCCCCAGCCGTCGATACCACTGCGGGTTGTCGGTACGCTGCTCCAGGCGCCGCGCCTCGGCAAGGCCTCGCAGCAGGTCATGGACCCGGTCGAAGTCGGCCTCGTAGCCGTGAAACTCGGTTACCTGCCAACGTGCCCGATCGCGGACCAGGCTGACCAGCAATGCATCGCCGGCGCCGCGCAGCTCGACGCGGTCGATGTCGTTGACCCGATCGCGCAGCCCGGGCACCGCCGGCTGCGGACCCAGACCGTCGGTATCGCGCTCACCGCGCCAGCTCAGAGCAATGACGAGAATCACCGCAGTGACCAGCACCAGGATCAGCAGACTCCTCGCACTCATCGCTTGGCCTCCTTGAGTGCACGATGACGCCGCCAGGCAAGCCACAGCGCAAATAACGTAACCAGCGCCGGCACCAGGGCGATGTTGATGATCTTCAGACGGTTACCCAGCGCCTCGATGTCACGGTCGAGATCGCGCCGGACCTGCCTGAGCTGCTGGCGAATCTCCAGTCGCTGACTCATGAAACGGTCGATTTCAGCCTCCTGCTCCGGCGTCAGCACGCTCAGGTCGGTATCTCCACGAGCCTGCTGCAGCTCGGTCAGGCGGCGCTCGGTTTCGGCCAGCTCACCCTCCAGTCGCTGCTCGGTGGCACGCAGGTTGCGTTCGGCCTCGCGTCGCAGATCGTTGACCAGGTCAAAAGGCCGTGCCGACGTGGCCCGGCTGCGCACCGAGATCAAATCAGCATTTCCGATCAGGTGATCGATGGCATTGATCGCGAAGCTGCCGTTGTCGGCAAACGGGTTGAGTATGGTCGAACCGAAAAACTGCTGGCGCTGGACCCAGAACCGGTCAGCCAGCAGGTCGGCATCGGCGACCACGATGGCGTTGACCAGGCCGCTGGCAAGGTGATCGTCCCCGTTGCGATCGGGAAAGGCAGTGTCTGCCTCGCCGCTGATTCGGGCGGCAATGACATAACGCTCACCGGTCGGGGTGGCCTCTGCAACCAGTTCGGATGGATCGCCGAGAAAGCGCAGGCGATCGGCATCCAGCAACCCGGCCCGGTCGCTGGAAGTCAGCAGCGGCTCGAAAACCAGCGCACTATCGGCGGACAGGCTGAACGCGCCGGCACTGGAGACATTGATTGTCTCCAGGTCGCCGGTGACCACATCATCGGCGGCCAGATGACGGCGGTCGATGCCAATGATGCCCGGATGGCGTGTTGGTCGGCCTGGTTCGACGTTGACCTGCAGGGCCAGCCCCAGGTCGGCGACGAATCTATCAGGCTCCATTTCCAGGCCCCAGGCAGCGAACGAGGGCGGCATGTAGGAGGAGCGGTCGGCAGTCAGTGCAGCAGTGGGGTCATCGGCAGCGGTAACCGGATCGGTTTCGGAAAACGGATCGATGAAGGCCAGCACCCGCCCGCCGCCGAGCATGAACTGGTCGACAGCATAGTCCAGTTCCTCGCTGAACTCGTCGGGGTGGATCAGCACCAGCACGTCGAGCGGCGCTGGCAACACATCGATATCCGGCTCCAGCAGCTCGACATCGAACAGCTGGCTGATCTGATCGTAGACTGCCCAGGCCGGCTGCCGCTGACCGGTACGGAAGTCGAAACCGCCATCCAGCGGCAGCTTCGTCAGGATGCCGACCCGCGGTCGATCGGGCAGGCTCAGCACGTAGATCATGCGCGCCAGGTCGTACTCCAGAAATTCCTCGCGCGCCGGCGACAGAAATGGAATCACTTCCAGCCCGTCGATCAGGTTGGTGCCGGCGATGCCCATGTACAGGCTGTCGGTGCCACGCGCCAACGGCACGGCCTCCAGACCAAAGCGCGCTGCCTGGTCCTCCTCCTCGGAAAACGGTCGCGGATCAATGCGCCGAACCTGCAGGTTGCCGCCGCTGCGGGCCGCCATTTCATCGAGCAGCTCCTGCACCCGGCGGGCGAAATTGCGCACCATGGGGAAGTCGCCGCTGGTGTCTTCACTGAAGAAGAAATGCAGCGTGATCGGCTCATCCAGGTTGGCCAGCAGATTTCGTGTGCCGTCGCTCAACGTATAGAGTCGGTGTTCGGTGAGATCGATTCGAAAACCCTTGAGCGCCGTGCCGGACAGCATGGTCAGGCCGAGAAAAAGCACGGCGAGTACGATCAGGGCGCTTGCGGAGTACCAGTTACGCATGATTCAGCTCGCCTTCTTGATTTCCAGAACGATTCGGTTCGCGATCAGCCAGAACCCGATCACCAGCGCGAAATAGAGAACATCCCGCAAGTCGATGACGCCCCGGGAGATCGATGAGAAGTGCACCAGGAAGCTCAAATTTGCAATCGCATCGAGCATGGGCTGCGGCAGAATGGCGCGAAAAGGATCCAGCACCATCGGCAAGCCCGATAGCAGGAACAGGAAACACACCACCACCGCCAGAATGAAAGCCACCACCTGATTGCGCGTCAATGCCGACAGACAGGCGCTGATGGCGAGAAATCCACCGGCCATGAACCAGCTGCCGATGTAGGCGGCCAGGATAACGCCGTTGTCCGGATCGCCAAGCATGTTGACGGTGATCCAGATCGGGAAAGTCAGCACCAGCGCCAAGCCGATGAACAGCCATGCCGCGAGGAACTTGGCGATCACAGCTTCAGTGGCAGTGATTGGCAGGGTCAGCAGCAGTTCAATGGTGCCGTACTTGCGTTCCTCGGCCCACAGTCGCATGCCAATGGCCGGCACCAGGAACAGATACAGCCAGGGATGAAAACGGAAGAACGGTTCCAGGTCGGCGATTTCGCGCTCGAAAAATCCACCCAGATAAAAAGTGAACGCGGCGGCCATGATCAGAAAGATCAGTATGAATACGTAGGCGACCGGAGTCGCAAAGTAGCTGGCCAGCTCACGGCGCAGCACGGTGCCAAGATTGCCGGAAAACTGCTGGCTCATGCCGCCTCCTCCATGGTGATGCTGCGGAACACCTCGTCCAGCCGACCGCCCTCCAGCTGGATCTCGTCAATCCTGATCTGATGCTCGGTCAGACGCCTGTTGATTGCATCGAACAGATTGCCGCGTCCGGAAGGGAACACCGTCAGCCGACCGCGACGAATCTCGACTTCCGCTGCCTCGGGCAGCTCGCTGAGCTTCGAGGCCACAACCTGTGCATCGTCGACGGCCAGGGTCACGGCACCGTTGTAGCGCGAGCGGCGCAGCAGGCCCTGCGGTGTGTCATCGGCGAGCAGGCGGCCGCTGGCAATGATCATGGCGCGATTGCAGAGTGCATCGACCTCTTCCAGGATGTGAGTGGAGATGATCACGATCCTGTCCTCGGCCATGTCACGGATCAGCTGCCTGACCTGGTGCTTCTGGTTCGGATCGAGACCATCAGTGGGCTCATCCAACACCAGCACCCGGGGATCATGAAGAATCGCCTGGGCCAGACCGACCCGCCGCTTGAAGCCCTTCGACAGCGTTTCGATGGTTTGCGGCAGAACCTCGCCAAGGGTCAGCCTGTCCACCGAACCAGCGATCGCCCGTTCGGCCTGACGACCGCGTAATCCGCGGGCGCGGGCGGTGAAATCAAGGAATTGGGCCACGGTCAGCTCACCGTACAGTGGTGCGCCCTCCGGCAAATAACCCATGATCCGGCGGGCAGCCAGCGAGTCGGTGATGATGTCATGACCGAAAATGACCGCAGTGCCCTCGGTAGGCGGCAAAAATCCCGTAAGCATCTTCATGGTCGTCGACTTGCCGGCACCGTTGGGTCCGAGAAAACCCAGCACCGTGCCGGGCTCGACGGTAAAGGAAATGCGATCGACGGCGAGCAGCGGACCGTAGCGACGCGTCAGCGATTTGGCTTCGATCATTCGGCCTGACCTCTTGGCTGTCTGAGTTGATTTAACCCCTGCGCCCGCTCCGCACATTGTGGCACTCCTGCCCCATTTCAAGTGCCGCCTGGCGGCAAAAACCATCCGCGTGACGTCTTCCAAACCGCCTCATAAAAGGTTAGGTTATAGGATTACCGCGGTACGGATGAAACATGCAGCCTGTCATTCTGGATCACATGCCCTCGAGCCTGCTGGAGCGCCCGGCAACTGCGCTGCACCGGGCGCTGGACGGCCCGACCCTGATCCACCTGGCCGGACGCAATCCCGATCCACTGTTTGTCTCGGTATTGCAGCATGGCAACGAAACCTCGGGCTGGGAAGCGGTGAGGCGGCTATTGAAGGGGCGTTACGGCCGAGATCCGCTGCCGCGCAGCCTGATCCTTTTGATTGCCAACGTGCGCGCGGCGGCGAGGAACCGGAGACGGCTGGCTGACCAGCCCGACTTCAATCGATGCTGGCCGGGCAGCGACATGGCGCCAACGACCTGGCATCGGCTCTTCACCGAGATTACCAAGCATGTTCGGGCACGCCGACCGTTTGCCAGTATCGATATTCACAACAATACCGGACTCAATCCACATTACGCGGCAGTCAACCGGATCGAGCCCAAGCGCCTGCAGCTGGCCGCCCTGTTTTCGCGCACAGTGATCTATTTCACCGAGCCGAAAGGCGTGCAATCGATGGCCTTCGGCGAATTCTGCCCGGCCGTGACACTGGAGTGCGGCCAGGCCTCGGAGGTTCACGGCACCGATCACGCCATGGCCTACCTGGAAACGGTGCTCAACCTGCGCGAATTGCCTGACCAGCCGCCAGCACCTGAAGACCTGGAGCTTTACCACGTGATCGCCACGGTGCAGGTACCGGAAGACGTGGACTTCAGCTTCGATGACCAGGCCGAGGATCTGCACTTTCAGCCCGACCTGGATCGCTTCAATTTTCGCGAGTTGCCGGCCGGTACCCGACTGGCGCGATCGGTCAACGGCCGGCAGATCTCGCTGCTGGCCACCGACCACCAGGGCCGAAACGTTTCCGACTCCTGCTTTGCCCTGGAGGCGGGCAGTATCACGACCCGCCGTGCACTGATGCCGGCCATGCTGAGCACCGACGAGCAGGTGGTGCGCCAGGACTGTCTGTGCTATTTGATGGAACGCATCAGCCCCGAAACGGTGCGTCCGGAGGCACCGTTGCGGCGACCGGATGGCGCGGAGCTGCCCGAAACCCTGCCCTGAGCCTTAGTCTGAGCCTGGAGAATGCCATGAACGTCTTTTCCGCCATGGTTGCCATCGCCGCCATTCTCGGCGTGGTGGCAATCGCCCGTTACTGGGCCGAGTCACGCCGATACAGCGCCGTTGATCGCAAGCAGATCGAGAAGATAGAAAGCGAATTGCGCGAACGCATCGAAACCCTGGAGCGCATCGTCACCGACCAGCGCGAACTGCTCCGACGCCAGATCGATGAGCTCTGAACGCAATCATCACGTTTCCGAGCTGGTGCGCCTGTTCTTCAAGGGCCTGGCGACAATCATCCCGATTGCCCTGACCCTGGTCATCGTGTTCTGGCTGGCCGGGCTGGCCGAGGGTGGAGTCGGCCGCCTGCTGCAGGCGGTGCTGCCGGAAAACTGGTATATCCGCGGCATGGGCCTGGTGCTGGGCATCCTGCTGGTGATCGCCATCGGCCTGCTCAGCCAGATCTATCTTTTTCGCAAGCTGATCGAAATTGGCGAAAAGGTGCTTGACAGCATGCCGGTCGTCAAATCCGTTTACCGGGCGACCAAGGACTTCGTCGAGTATTTCGCCGGCGACGACGAGAAGTTCAACCAGGTGGTACTGGTCCGACATCCCGACCTGCAGATTGCCGTGCTGGGTTTTATCACTCGCGAGGATTTCAGCACGCTGCCATTCGGCCGCGAAGGGGAAGTCGCGGTCTATTTGCCCTTGAGCTACCAGATCGCCGGCTACACGGTATTCATTCCGCGCGAGTGGTGCGAGCCGGTGGACATGCCATTCGAGGATGCAGTCAGACTGATTCTGACCGCGGCGATGACTCGCCGCGGCTCTTGATCTGCAGGTCCGGGGTAAAGACTCGCGACGGTCAACGGTTCTCGATCGGCGGCACCGACCGGTCTTCCGGGCCAATGTAGTCGGCACCCGGGCGGATAATGCGGTTATCGGCGCGCTGCTCCATGATGTGGGCGCACCAGCCGGTGACCCGCGACAGCACGAAGATCGGCGTGAACAGCCCGGTAGGAATGCCCATGAAGTGATAGGCCGAGGCGTGGTAGAAGTCGGCGTTGGCGAACAGCCGTTTTTCCTCCCACATCGTGTTCTCGACAATCTCGGATACCGGGAACAGCACTTGGTCACCGACCTCTTCGGCCAGCTTGCGCGACCACTCGCGGATGATCGCGTTGCGCGGGTCCTTCTCGCGGTAGACCGCATGCCCGAAGCCCATGATCTTCTCCTTGGCCGCCAGCTTGGCCAGCACGTCCTGGCGCGCCTGCTCCGGAGAGTCGTACTGCTCGAGCATGGCCATGGCCATTTCATTGGCTCCACCGTGCAGCGGCCCGCGCAGCGAGCCGATCGCACCGGTCACGCAGGAGTGCATGTCCGACAGTGTCGAGGCACAGACCCGGGCGGTGAAGGTCGAGGCATTGAACTCATGCTCTGCATACAGGATCAGAGAGACGTCCATGACCCGGGCATGCAGTTCGGAGGGCGCCCTGTCATGCAGCAGACGCAGGAACTGACCGCCGATTCCCTCGTCATCGGTCTCGGTATCGACGCGCTTGCCGTCGTGACTGTAGCGGTACCAGTAGGTAATGATCGAGGGGAAGGCCGCCAGCAGCCGGTCGGTAATGTCCTGCTGCTGATCGAAATCTCCCTCGGGCTCAATGTTGCCGAGAAACGAGCACCCGGTGCGCAGCACATCCATGGGATGCGTAGCGGCCGGAATTCGCTCCAGCACATCCTTCAGGGCAGTCGGCAGGCCGCGCAGCGATTTCAGGCGCTCGCTGTAGGCGGCCAGTTCCTGGGCGTTGGGCAACCTGCCCTTGAGAATCAGGTATGCGACTTCGTTGAAGGTGGTTTTTTCGGCCAGGTCGTCGACGGCGTAACCACGGTAGCGCAGGCTGTTGCCGGCCGCGCCCACGGTGCAGATGGACGTCTGACCGGCTGATTGGCCGCGCAGGCCGGCTCCGGCTTTCTTGTTGCTCATGATGATTCCTTGCTGAACAGTTGATCCAGTTTGCTCTCGTATTCGTGGTATCCGAGGATGTCGTAAAGCTCTTCCCTGGTCTGCATGTCATCGACCACCGCACGCTGATGACCGTCGCTGGCAATGGCCTGATATACCGCCAGGGCCGCCTTGCTCATGGCCCGGAAAGCACTCAGCGGATACAGCACCAGGCCGACACCGGCAGCGCCAAGCTCGTCGACCGACAGCAGCGGGGTACGGCCGAACTCGGTGATATTGGCCAGTACCGGGACATCGACCGCAGCGGTAAAGGTAGCGAAATCATCCAGGCTGCGCAGGGCCTCGGCAAAGATCATGTCGGCACCAGCCTCGACGTAGCGGCCGGCACGATCGATTGCCGCCTGCATGCCTTCGCTGGCCAGCGCGTCGGTGCGCGCCATGAATACAAAGTCGGCGTCGCGCCGGGCATCGACGGCAGCACGCACGCGGTCGACCATCTCCTCGCTCGAGACCAGCGCCTTGTTCGGCCGGTGACCGCAACGCTTGGCCTGGACCTGGTCTTCGAGATGGATTGCCGCCACGCCGGCTCGCTCGAGTTCACGCACGGTGCGGGCGATATTGAAGGCGCTGCCCCAGCCGGTGTCGACATCAACCAGCAGCGGCAAATCGGTAATGGCGGTAATACGCTCGGCGTCGGTCACCACATCGGCCAGCTGGGTGATACCCAGATCGGGCAACCCGTAGGAGGCGTTGGCCACGCCGGCGCCGGACAGGTAGATCGCCTGGTGGCCGGCTCGCTCGGCAAGCAGCGCGGTGTAGGCATTGATGGTGCCGACCACCTGTACGGGGGCGTTGTCGGCAACCAGGCGGCGCAGGCGCGCCCCGGGGCTTTGATCACTCATTAAGAGGTCCTGGCTGATGGTTTGCAGGCGGCCTGAAATATTAGCACGTCGGCCGGTTTCTTCGGCGCCGCATCAGATCCGGTGATGCCGGGTGGTTTCGGCAGCATGCAGGGCCTGATTGGCCAGCTGATCGGCCACATCGCGATCAAGAAATGGCACCGAGATCTCGCCGTGCGGCAGCAGCAGATGCAGGCTGGCCAGCTTGTGCCGGCGCAGATAAGGGCTCTCGGTAACCGAAAGCTGCTGTACCAGGGCCAGGGGAAAGGCGTCGATACGCTGACCCAGCAGGCCCTGGCGCACCCACATGATCTGGCCGACAATGGCATATCCCCAGTGCCGCCAGCGCAGGTGAATCAGCACCAGCATTGGCGGCATCGCCAGGGCGATCAACCATACAGCCCAGTGATCGCGACCCAGCAACATGACCGCGGCAAGCAGGACCAGCGCCAGCAGGACGAACAACCGCAGCCAGAAAAAACGCCTGAATCGCAGGCTTATCGGCAAGAGTTCGGGTGCCTTTTCAGCGCCGGCCATCAGTCGCCCGGCCACCTCGCGTTCTTCTGCATCCAGGCCGGGAATGGTGAAGCTGGACTTGTCTCCATCCATCTCGAAACCAATGCTGGAGGCCTGCCGGGCGACCAGGTACCAGCAGCCCAGCAATCGGCCCAAAGCGGTCTGGCGCCACATCACCCCGGTGATCTTGACTGGCCGAATGGTCTGCTCGCGCCGGTCGAACAGGCCGGCCACGGCGACCAGTCGATCATCGCGCTCGGTCAGGCGATAGCCGTGAAAGCGAACGATAGCCAGCAGTCCGGAACTCAGCAGCAAGGTCAGCGCCAGGCCCGCCACCAGCAAGCTAGCCAGAACCAGGCCTGACTGGATCTGTTCGGCCAGCCACTGCCAGGCCGCCAGATCACTCAGCCAGTCGACCAGGCGTTGCGATGCCACGCCGAGAAACGGGGCAGCGGCCCCGGCGATGACCCAGATCTGGTTGCTGGTCAGGCCATGACGAAACAACGCCAGGCTGTCCTTCTTGAGCATCCATTCCGATCCAGCATGCTCCCAGCCAGGCGCCGCCTCAGCCGATTCGCTGCCATCGACACGGGCCGCGATGCGATCACGCATCTGCGCTGCCAGCACCCCGGAAATTCCCGGCAGTTCGACTTCCTTTTCCGCAGCACCAGGCGTCTGCAGGCTGAAGCGGACCAGACCAAAGGGCCGCAGGTAAAACGGCGAAGACAGCTCGACGTTCTGGATCCGGGCAAATCGCACCCTCAGCTCCTTGTGCTCGAGTATCCCGCGGCGCAGACGGATGGCATCGTCTTCGAGGCGAAAACGGAATCGGCGATGGTAGACCAGCCCGGTCAGGGTGGCGATCAACAGCACGGCGACGGCCGCAAACAGCAGTTCGCGCAGGCCCAGCCAGTCGATGAAGGCAAACCCGGCCCCGGCCCCGGCAAAGGCATAGAGATTCTCGCGAATGAATTTCTGCAGTCCGTTGACGATCAGGAACACCAGCGCCAGCGGCGCCAGTCGCTGCCACTGCTCAGTCGCTTCGCTGCTCATCCAGATTCTTTCCTTGCCGGTCGACCAGCTGACCTTCCTGCGCTTCGCTGTCGCGGTCTCGATCTTCGTCAGCGGCAGCCTCCGGCGCCTGTCCGATGTTGACCGCAGCGGCATCACCATCATCCACGGAGCCGTCTTCGCGGATCTGCTCGAGCAGGTACTGGCGCACCCGTCTGGCGCTGTCGACATCAAGCCCCAGGATGCTGAGATCGGCCGATATGCCGCCGGCGGTAAAGCACTTGACACGGCGCAGCCCGAACAGGCGCTCGATCGGTCCGCTGGCGGTCTCCACGTGCTGGATGCGGGCAAACGGCAGGATCACCGTCTTGCGCCAGATCACGCCCGAGCGGTAGATCAGATCGTGTTCGCGCACCGCCCAGCCGCGCCGCCGGGCATCAAGCACGGCGATCAGCACGAACCAAATGCCGGCCAGGCCCAGCACCAGCGGCGGCCACCAGCCCGGATCGAAGCCAATGCGCGGCAGGTAAGGCACAGTCAGCGAGACGACAATCAGAAGCAGCCACCAGAATGCCGTGGTCAGCACCGCGTACGGCAGGTAGCTAGCAGCCACCGGGCTCAAGATGACCTGGCGATAGTCCGGCAGGCTGGCCGGTGCGATCGGGCGATTGACAAAGGCGGTGTCAGTCATTGACGGCGGTCTCCGGCGTAGCCCTCGTCAATGTCAGCAATCATGTTTCGCATGCGCTCTACCTGGGGGTGGTCGTCGGAGTAAATGGTGCGGTAGACATACTTGGCCTGCTGCGCCCAGTCCATGGCCTGTTCGAACTGCCCCTGTTGGCGATGCAGGTTGGCCAGGTTGGCGCGGGTGCTGGCAACATGGTGGTGGTATTCACCGACCAGCGGCTCGTACAGGGCCAGCGCTTCCAGCTGCAACCTCTCCGCGGTGGCCATGTCACCGCGCGCGCTGCTGATCAGCGACAGGTTGGCCAGCGCCATCGGTACCCGGACATGGCCTTCACCGTAAGCCTGGCGAAAGCTGTCCAGCGCCCGGTTCATGTAGTCCTCGGCTTGATCCAGTTCACCGGCTTGCCAGGCCGCCAACCCCAACGCATTGAGCGCTGCGGCGACCAGCGGATTGTCGTCACCGAGGCCTGCAGCGCGGTGTACCTCAAGCGCTTGGCGCCAATAATACTCGGCCTGCTCTACATCGCGGTTGCGAAAGTGCAGCGAACCGAGACCGTGCAGGGTGGTGCCCAGTTCCGGATGGGCATCGCCGAGAACCTCACGCATGGCCTCGATGATCGACAATAGCTCGCTTTCGGCCAGCTCGGTATCGCCAATCATGCCGTGCAGGTGGGCCAGGTTGGTGCGCGCGCGGGTTACCAGCGGATGCGTGGCCGGATGATGTTGCCGGTAGATTTCGACCGCCTGCCGCATGTGGTCGCGTGCCGGCTCTATCCGGTCAAGGTGATACAGGGCGCTGCCCAGATTCTGGTGGACGGTTGCCTCGAGCTCGCTGCCCGCAGTGTGCTCGCCGGCAAGCACCAGGGCCTGTTCGAACTTCGCCACGGCACTGGCATAGTCACCTGTCTCATCCAGCACTGCTCCCAGCTTGTTCAGCGCAATCAGGTGGATCAGCGGATCGTCGGTCGGCACCAGATCCAGGGCTTGTTGCAGCAAGCTTACCGCTTCGGATGCCCGTCCATCGGCACGCATGGCATCACCCAGTCGCAACATGGCGCGAACGAGATCCACTGTGCTGATGCCCAGTATTTGCCTGCGCAGCTCCAGCCCCTGTTCAGCCATGGCGCTGGCGATGTCGAAACGGCCCAGCGACTGGTTGACGCGGCTGAGCACCAGCAGCATCTCCGACTGCACGCCGGGCGCCTGCTCAAGGCCCTCGATGGCGCTCCCGGCATAGTCCAGCAGCTGGCGGGCGGTGATATCCTCCCCCAGCGCCTGGCCAGGGTCGGCGTGCTCGAACAGATCGACAAGGAAATCGCTGACCTGGCGGGTCCGCCGGGCTTCCAGTCGGGCGCGATCACGCTCAAGCTCGGCCCGGTCACGCTCATGGGCGGCCCTTTGCGCCTGCCAGCTCGTTCCGATCAAGCCCGCCAGCAACGACAGCACGGCCAGCGCGGTCAGACCGGCACCCAGCCAGTTGCGCTGGATGAACCGTGTCAGCAGATACAGCCGGCCACCATGGCGGGCATTGACTGCCCGGCGATCAAGGTAGTTGTCCAGATCCTGGATCAGGGCAGCAACGGCGCTGTAACGCTGTTCCGGATCGTCAGCACAGGCCCGGTTGACGATTGCGGCCAGGTCGTTCGGCCGCGGCCAGCCGGCGGGGATGGACGATGCCGGCAACTCGCCGTGAGCCGTTGCAGCCGGCTCGCCGGTGATCAACCAGCGCAGCAGCATACCCAGTGAATAGATGTCGGTCAGCACACTGGCTGACTGACCCTCGAGTTGCTCGGGAGCAGCGAAGGCCGGTGTCAGGGCTGTCGGCTCGTCGCCTGGCTGGTCATCGTTCTCATCGGCCAGGACTCTGGCAATCCCGAAATCGAGCAGGCGGGCGCGACCGTCGGGCATGACCCGGATATTGGCCGGCTTGATATCACCATGCACGATCAGCCGCTGATGAGCGTGCGCCAGCGCTTCTGCCACCTGGCGGAAAATGGCAAGGCGCTGCCGGGGCTGCCGGTGATTAGCCAAATAGTCGTCCAGGTCCTGTCCGGGCACCCACTCCATTACCAGGAAACCCAGACCGTCACCGGTGGTGCCGCCGTCAAGCAGTCTGGCGATATGCGCATGATCCAGGCGGGCCAGCAGCCGCCGTTCCTCGGCCAGCCGCGCCTCCAGCTCAGGGCCGCTCCCGCGGATCAGCTTGATCGCGGCAGTCATCTCGAAGGCACCGTCGGCTCGCTCGCCGCGATAGACCATACCCATGCCGCCAACGCCCACCGGCTCGATCAGCCGCCACGGCCCCAGGCGCGTGCCCTCCGGCAAGGCCGGCGGCGGCGCGGACCGGTCCTCGCCGGCTGCCTGGCCAACCCGCTCGAACAGCGTGTCGAGAAAGCCGGTCGGGGCCTGGCTGGCGCGCAGCAGCCGCTCGAGGTGACCGGCTATCCGCGGACAGCGCTGTCCGAGCGATTCGAGTCGGCGCTGAACGGCATCGCCATCCAGATCAAGGAAATGACCCAGCTCACGGTTGATCAGGCGCCGCCTGGCCGGCGTCAGGCGAGCGTAAAACGGTTTCTGCACCATGGTTTTGATTATAGCCGGGCACTGTGGATGTCCGGGTTTTAGTGCCCGTCGCGTAATAAAACCTGAAACTTCACATCGGCCTTGAATGCAGTGGAGCAAATGTTTGTGAATGATTCGATCAAGATTCTGATAAGTCTGATCCTGATGACGCTGGTTAGTCAGGCCAAGGCCAGTTACATCCTGGTTGGCTCGGATACGGATGCCAGTTGCGACACATCCGACCTTACCCAGGCTGTCTTTGACGCCCCCAGCGGCACCACCATCTATATCGCCAACAATCAGTCCTATGAAGGTGTCAGCCTGACCATTCTTTCGAAGTCGCTGACCCTGATCGGTGGGTTTCTCAACTGCTCCAGTCTTGCCCCGACCGGCAGAACGGTACTCGGTCCCGGCACCAGCCGGGCAGTCAATATTGCGCTGGGCGGCTCAACCTATGACGTGGAGCTGCGCAACCTGGAAATCACCGGGGTCAACGGCACTGGTGACGGCGCTGGGATCCGGGTCAACAATCGCACCCGGCTGGAGCTGCACAATACCATCATCCATGGCAATACCACGACCGCCGATGGCGGCGGGATCTGGCTCAATGGCGCGGTTAACCAGCGCCTGATCTCGCACTCCCCGGACAACGAGATCCGGGACAACACGGCAGCCCACGGCGGCGGCATCTACTGCGATGATTCCGGTAGTCAGCTCGGCCACCGCACCCTGATCGAATGGCATGCCGGATGGATCGCCGACAATGTAGCCACGGCCGGCCCGCCCTTCGGTGGCGGTGGCGGCGTCTATCTGTTCAACTGCCAAATGAACCTGTCGGCCGGAGGCCCTGATCCACAGAACCATCCTGGCGGCGTGGTTGGCAACGAGGGGCGCCACGGTGGCGGTATTTATCTGCGTGCCGAATCCAGCCTCAACCTGCATGCCAATGATCTTCTCGGTGGCTTTGGCGTGGTTGAATTCAACGAAGCCGTCGACAGTGGCATCGGTGGCGGGATCCGCTGTCACGGTGTCGACTGGCCCGAGTTGGCACGAGCCGAGTTCTTCATTCATGCCGGGCGGGTCAGCGACAATACCGCCAACAGCGGTGCCGCCATCCAAATGGAGCGATGTGATGGCTTAAGGAGCCTCTGAATAACTCTGCGCGGGCGCGACGGTGCCTTTGCGGGATCGCCCGGTGCGACTTCGGCGAGCGCGGTTTGGTCATTCCAAATGAGCGAGTCGAAACGCAGTGGGAGACCCGCAAAGGCCCGTCCCGTCAGGGTTTCGCCTCAAAAGCCGCATCTCGCACGTTGCGCCCCTCGGCCGTAGCGACGGCTACTGTCACTCGGGTCGCACCGCACGATCTGCGGCTTTTGAGACTGAAACGCGCT
>SKQS01000065.1 GCA_007118895.1 Wenzhouxiangella sp. | reverse complement strand
TGTCCGGGAAGATGCTGTCCCAGGCGCTGAACGGGTGGTTGGAGGTGATCAACAGGCTGCCGGACTCATAGCGGTGGGCGATGAGTTCGAACAGCACGGAGGTTTCGGCCTCGGACCGCTGGACGTAACCGATGTCGTCAATGATCAACAGCCGGTACTTGTCGAGCTTGGTCAGGGCGTCGGACAGCGACAAGGCCTGCTTGGCCGCCTGGAGCTCCTGAACCAGGTTGGACGCTGGGTAGTAGCGGACCCTCAGCCCTTGTTCGATCAGGGCATGGCCAACGGCGGCACCGATGTGGCTTTTGCCCAGGCCGGAGGCACCGAACAGCAGCAGGTTGGCGGCCTGATCGATCCAGCCGCGGTCAGTGGCCAAGGTGTTCAGCCGCTGGCGCTGAGAGACCTCAAGGGTGCTCATGTCGAACGTGGCCAGCGTTTTGCCGGCCGGGAGCCGGGCTTCGTGCAAATGGCGCTGCAGACGCCGCTGTTCACGTTCGGACAGTTCGTACTCACATAGCGTGGCCAAGGCCTGTCGGAGTGACCAGCCGTGTTGAGTGGCACGGTCGATGACCTCATCGCAGCAGGCAACCATGGTCGGCAGGCGTAGTTGTCGCAGCAACATCGGCAAGGTGGCAGCATCAGCCATGACAGGCCTCCCGGATCAGACCGTCGTAGGAGGCCAGGAGATGTTGGGCCACCACCGGCGGGTGAGTCAGTGTCCGGGGCTTGGTTCCGAAGCGATCCTGCAATTCGATCAGCGTGGGGCTGTCGCCGGCCTCCAGAGCCGTCCGCCACCAGGTTCCGATCGGGCCGGGCTGATCCTGGTCAGCCGCCAGCTTCAGCGCGCCGACGACCCGTTTGCAGGCTTCATCGAGGGTCAGATCACGCCGCAGTTGCTGATAGATCGCCCGCCAGTTGGCATCCGGCAGCAGCTCATCCCGGAACGCCAATCCGGCCAGGGCGCGGGGCTTGCGCACCAGCCAGCCGATCACATGGCGGTAGTCGATACTGCGAACCCGGGCGCCGTCGGGGCCGGGGCGCAGTCGCTTGAACGTCATCAGCTCGACAGCGCCATGATGGACGATCAGTCGGTCGTCATATAGATGGATACGCAGCCGCTCATTGATCAGCCGGGCCGGTACCGAATACAGCACCCGGCGCAAGGTGAAGGTGCTGGAGGTGGTGACCCTTACGATCACCTCGGTATAGTTGACGCCAGCCTGGAAGGGCAAAGGGGCCAGATGCTCGCGCTCGGTACGGATGCGCTTGGCATTGCGTTTGTTGATACCGGCTGTGACCGAGTCAATAAAAGCACGGTAGGCCTCGATGCTGTCGAAGTCCGATGAACCGCGCAGGGCCAGGCGCTGCCGGATGCGGCGCTTGAGGTGGCCATGTGGGGACTCGATGGCGCCGTTCTCATGGCCACGCCCCCGGTTGTTGCGCGAGGGCTCGATCCCGTAATGGCGGCACAGTTCCTGGTAGCGCTCGGTCACATCCTCCTGCGCCGCCTGATCGAGGTTGCGATAGGCCGCCGAAAGGCTGTCGGTGCGATGCTCGGCCGGCACCCCGCCGAGTCGTTCGAGGGAGTCTGTTAGCCCTTCAGCCAAGGCCGGGAAGCTCTCGCCACCAAGCACCACGCGTGCATGGCACCAGCCGCTGAAAGCCAGCCGAAAGTGGTAGAGCAAATGCACCAGCACCACGCCGCCGATGGTGATCACCACGTCCTTGAGCTGGGTGAAATCCGACAGGGCTCGCTGTCCGGGTGGGTGGGACTGCAGGAACATGACCTCCTTGTCCGGCCCATGCTGGGCTCGCCAGGCCTTGACCCTGCGCTGCATGGTCCTCAGCAGATGGTCCGGATAGGCTTCCGGATAGCGCTCTTGAAGCCCCTCCAGCAGGGTCAGGGCGTCCAGCGAAGGCTCCGCCCTCAACCGTTCGGCGATTTCATCCCAGACCGCCTCAAATGGGTCCGGGCGAGTTCGCCAGTGGCGTGGTTTGCGTCCTCGTCCAGCGCCTTCGCGCTCGATCCGACGGCCGGTGCGCTCGGAAATCCCAGCTTTGGCCGCTGCTGCGACCTGGCTCTTGCCTGATTCTCTCTCATCCATGAATACTTTGACCTGTTGCTTGGTGGCCGCCATCCAGAACCCCTTTCCGGGTCAAGTGAAGTAACGGCCAAGCTTAGTGGCAACCGGCCAGAATAGTTGTCGTCTACCGGCCAAAGTAATTGTCGCTCAATACCGGAAACCGGAAACCGTTTCTTTTCCCTTTCACCTTTAACCTATCTTCCCCCCAATCGCTCCAACCTCGCAAACAAATCCGGCAACCTGGCCTGACTCGCTGCATCACCGGGCAGAAAAGCACTCATCGATTCCAGTGCACGCGAATTCCCAAGAAGCTGATTGACGTTTTCCTGAATGGCCTCACGCACATCGGCAGGAGAAGAAGCGATCTCCTCTTCCAGCGAGTCACGTCCATCCAGCACGGCTACGATGTCCTCGAGGTCATGGCTGAGAATCAAGTCAGTTGTCGCGCGCGACCGGAACGCATCAAATTTGGTCAGAAGGAAAACAGGTGCAGAGATCAACCGCAAACGCTGACCGGTGGGCAATGCAACCATTTCTGACAGCTCCATTACCCGCGGATACCAGCGGTTTCCAAAACCAAGCACATCCGGCGAAGTGGGCATCAGGTCGACGATGACCTCGCCGAAACACCAGCGACAGATCGGTGCGGCTGCTGACTGATCATGAGCGAACCCAAGCTCGCGCAAGTGCTTCTCAAAGTGTCGATAGTGAGACCGACTGACAGCTTCAATCACAACGTCTACATCGCGCGTCGGACGAATCATTTCGGAACGCGGAGAGGTAATCAACAGTCCCGTTGCGCAACCGCCGACGAGGACCAGTTGATCGCTCAATTCGCCGAGCGCTGAAAATGCAGCCTGTACGGAAGCGAGGTTCGGATCATCCGAAATCCCGACAACCCTCACTCGAGTCTCTCCTCGATCAATTCGATCGCCAACTTCCGTTCACGCGCGCGACCAATTCGAAGCGCATCGAACAAGGCCAGCAGCTCGTAAAGCTCGGGAGATTCCAGGGCCGCTTCCGGCAATTTCGGATAAAGCGGCAGCAGGGCAGCCCCTCGAACCGTGCCCTTCGGATGCGGCCAGACCGGCGGAGGATCACCTCCGGCTTTGAAATGCGCAGACAGTGGTTCAGTGCCATGCGCCGTGGGAATGCCGATGGTCGGCTCGCCGATCACCGGCGGAAACGCAAAACGCGCCCCATGAAGAAGAAACTCCCCCAGCGCCCCACGCGAAAGCGCATTGCCCTTGCCGGTGCCAACCACCAACCGCGCCGCCCCCAGGCGCTGCACCGCAGCATGCGCCTCGTAAGGCGAAAGCCGCATCGCCTTGGCCAGCGCCGCATAGGACATATCCTGATCACCCAGAAGCAAAAGCTTCAAAGCAACAGCCAGATCCTGCGGCTTCAACGTCCACTGCTTACGCGCTGCCCGCTGCATGGCGACAGTATGTTGAGTAATTTTAATCATATGCTATATGCATATAGCATACAATCACCCACCAAACAAGCTCAATCTAGGTCTGACCCCGGAAATCCAACCCCGCAACCCCGAAACCGGAACCCCACCACAGACCCTCCCCTTCTCACCCCTGCCTCACCTCCCGACCCACCGCAGGAGCCTCCTACACTAGAATCCGGCACCATGCCCTCACAACCCGCCCAACGTTCCCAACCTCCGAGCTGCCGTCGGAGACAAGGTCTTTCCGTGTACCTTGCGCCTTGACTCTCGTGCAGAACCCGGTGCGTCGGTACGTCGGTCGCACAGACGCACAGACGCACAGACGCACAGACGCACAGACGCACAGACGCACAAGTACCCCCCCTCACTCCCTCCCAACCAACCCCCGCAATGCCCGCAGCAGCTTCACCATCGCCAGCGTGTCCTGGCGGCAGTAGGCCTTCAGGGCGCTGAAAGTCTGCTCACGAAAGGCCCGGTCATTACTGGCCAGGGCCTGCTCGTAGGCCAGCGCGGCGGCCTGGCCGTCGGCGATGTCCAGCTCGGCCCAGCCGGCATCGGGCACCAGCGCGGGCAATACCCGTTTGATCGAAAACGAGCCGCGGAACGCCGGGTGGTAGTAGTGGTTGCGGACCACCGGCAGCAGGTCCCACAGACGGTCGACCAGGTCCATCAGCGGCTGGTGCAGGTCCGGCAGGTCGCGGGCCAGCCCGTTAAGCACCGTACGCTCGTAGCTGGAATACACCACGATGCTCCCGGCATCGCCCATCGCATCCAGCAGCGCCTCGGCCAACCCGCGGCGCGGATCGCTGTCTTCCTGGTGCAGGTACTCGTGGTGGGCCAGCGCACCATCGGCCTGCTCCACATGCAGCGAGAACTGAAACGGCACGGCATCGAACGGCCGCATGCCGGGGTAGGGCGGCAGCGCCGGCTGCCAGGCCTCGAAATCCA
>SKQS01000131.1 GCA_007118895.1 Wenzhouxiangella sp. | reverse complement strand
CTGGACCATCTCATTGCGACACCTCCGCCAGCTCCGCCTCGCCAAGCAGGATGGACTCAAGCTGAGCCAGACGCTGCTCGGTGGCCTGTCGCTGGGCTTCTAACTCGGCACGCAGGGCATCGATTTCCTCTTTCTGGGCGGCGATGATGGCCTGCTGCTCGCCGATGGCCTGGACGGCGATCACTCCGAGGCGAGCGTAGTGCATGGCCAGATAGCCCTCGTCACCCTGCTCGACGATTTCCGGAAACAGTTTCTGCACGTCCTGAGCCATGAAACCGATGGTTCGGCTGCCATGCTCTCCGGCGTTCTTGAATCGATAGCTGCTGGCATCGAGTTCGAGTATGCGATCGAGCACCGCCCCCAGGGGCTTGATGTCATCCTTCAGGCGTTCATCCGAACTGGTGGAGTAGGCACCGGTGCTGCTGTTGAAACTTCCGCGCGCGAAGTAGCCTCCCGTCCCAGTATTGAAGAACAGCCGCATATCGTCGCTACTGCGGCTGGTGCCGATACCCCAGCGAGGCTGCGCTGCGGTGCTGGTGCTCCCTGCCTCCAAGATAAGGGCGATATCGGTAGTACTGTCAGCCCTGACATGCAGGTTTCTGGCCGGGGTCTGGTTGCCAATCTGGTTGATCCCCACGCGCCCCCCGATTCGTGCATCGCTGTGGACCCGCAGGCCGCGGTTCGGTGCGCCCAAGGCCCCGGCGCCGACAGTGAGGCCGTGATTGTTGACATAAATCTTGGTTGCCGCCGAAGTGCCCGGATCAGCAGTTACAGTGAACGGATTGCTTGCAGACGAATTGACGATCACCGGAGCATTGAACGTCGCATCGTTGAATGTCTCCAGTTCACCGGCCAGGATCGTCTTGTTCTTGACCGCCAGACCCCCAGCCGGCGGGGTGTCGCCGGTTCCCACTGATACCCCGGCATTCGAATGGGCAACCAGGGCTGCTGCCTGGCCATAAGTCACCGCCAGACCGGGCTCGTTGCCGTCGGCATCGACATGCAGCCGTGCTCCTGGTTGTGAGGTACCCAGTCCCAGACGACCCGAACTCAGCACCACGTTGCCACTGACCACCTCGAACGGTGAACTGCTGCCGCCATCGGCGGTATCGAAGGAGAACAGCGCCATCGGCGAGGCGCCGATGGGCTGGCGCGGCTCCAGAACCTGGACATCACCCTGGCTGTCTTCAAGAGAGATTTCCAGCCAGCGCTCGTCGCCATCGAAGGCCCCGGCGCCGAAATCCAGCTCGACCTGAAACAGCCCGTTCTTGACCTCGACCGGCAGGAAATTGCCGGCAATCGGCGCACCGCCGATTTCGCTGGCGAACAGGTCGAACTGCATCGGAATGATTCCATCCAGCGGCACGCCATCCTCGCGCAGTTCACCCTGGTAGGTGACCGCCGCCGGTGCCGGGTTTGGCAGAAGGGCCATCGCCGGCAGTGCGAAAAAGGCGAAGACAATCGGTAAGAATCGTTTCATTACATCCTCCATTGCATCAGTATCTTTGCGTTGAGCCGAAACCACCGTTGCTGGTCGAACGCTCCAGCTACAGACTGAACGGGAACGCAGGGCGGCTCGTCACTCCTTACAACGCATTCGAATGCCCAAACGCGACATCGGTGGCTGTTTTTCGCTGAATTGGCTATGCTGGATATGTCGTTGAGTGAGCCAAATCAGATGACGAGAGACCAAGCTCGCAGCCCGCTTCTGGGCGGAATCGCGCTGGCGCTGGGAGGGATTGCGCTGCTGCTGGCCATCGTGCATTTTTACGCCGGCCCATTTGCCCCCCAGCCGAGTTTCGAGGATTCGGTGGCTGATACAGCGGTGGCGATCCGCGATGCGACCGTGGCCAGGCTGCGCGGAGAGGAGCCACCCGCTGTGGCCTCCCCAAGCTCCCAACGCAACATCGACGATCACCTTACGCTGGCGGTATCAGTGGGCGGCGGGCTGGCGCTAATCCTTGCCGTGCTGGGCTTTGCCCGCGGTGAGTCGATGCGGGTGACCGGCGGCGCCGGGGTGCTGGGCGCCGCGTCCGTTGCCTTTCAGTTCGCGGTAGCCGCGCTGGGCGCAATCGTCGCGGCGATCATCATCGCCGCGATTCTCTACCACCTCGATTTCGACTTCTAACGCCAGGGCTGCGCAGCGGCAAGACTCAGGCCGCCTGACCCCCGGTCCAGCGCATCAGGTTGAAAAATTCCCGGCGGGACTTCGGCCCGTTGGTGCGGTAGTGCGGATCGGGATGCTGACGATATTGCTCTCGGGCCCGGGCCACGCGATCGTCGCCGACCAGTTCGCGCACGATGGCCTCGTCGACTTCGTAAGGCTTGAGCGCGTTGAGCCCGAAGATCTTGCGCTTGATTGCCGGCGTGATCTCGGGGTAGCCGTAGCGCTCGCGGTATTCTTCGGAAATCTGGAAGGCGCGGAAAGCCTGAATCTGATCCTGCGGCGAGCCGTACCAGATCGAGTCGGTGCCCCACAGCACGTTGTCCTCGCCGAGGTGCTTGATCAGCTTGCCCAAGCCGTGAGCGGCCGAGTCCGGATCGCGCATCAGGAAACGCCAGGTCGAGCCCAGCTCGGCATAGACGTTGGAGTGATGGCCGATGTCATTCTCGACCACGGTCTTGATCAGCGAATCGATACCGTCGTTGTGCTCGGGGTCATAAGGCCCTTCTGCCTGCCCTGGCACGAAGCCGGAGTGGTAAATGAGAAACTTCAGGTCGGGATAGCGCCTGGCGACCGGGCCGATGTCATCGCACAGCGAGTGCTCGTAGGATTGCCGGCCAAAGGGTATGCCCTTGTGCACGGTGATGATCTTGACTCCCAGCTCGCTTGCTTTCTCCAGGAACGGGATGCCGGTATCTTCATCGGTCAGCCAGTAACCCTTGCCCTCCGGACCCCACTGGGTATAGGTCTTCCAGGCCACGACACCAAACTCGTCCCGCAGACGCTGCATGTCCTCGATGTCACCTTTCTGGTTGGGGTTGACGCGACCATGTAGATACAGCCGGTGGGTACCATCGAGCTCATCGACAATGGCCCGGGCAGCGGCGGCCTCCTCGATGGTGAGTGGCTCTCCTTCACGTGTTGACGGTACGAAGGACAACACCATCAGGTCGGTGTCGGAGTCCATGAAGACATCCTGGACAAATGCATCGGGGCCGAAGCACTTCAGGTAGGAGCGGTCGTTTTCGCCGACGCCAAGGGCGCAGCCGGCGTTCTCGAAGCTCGACAGCGGCCTTGCCTCTTCGGGTAGGCGATCCAGCCAGGCGCCGGTCGGGTTCACGAAGTGCCCCTGCACATCGAAGATGAACTCGTTGCCTTCAAGAACTGATCGGGCCGCGGCTTCATCCACAGCGGCTTCGGCGGGCAGGTCGAAGAAGCCGCCAGTCAGGCCGGTGGCGGCGCGGGCGGCGTTGAACGCCAGCAGAGTGCCTGCCGCTCCGCAGGTTGAAACCAGCAGCTGGCGACGACTCATGCCCAGTCGCCGGGCATTTTCCGTGGCCGCCTCCTGGGCCAGGTGATTGGCCAGTTTGCTGCCTTCATCAAGTGGTATGGGCACGAACTCGCCGTTGCTGGTCGAGTCTAGCTTGATCGGCAGTCGGGTGCCGTCGGGGTCGTGAACAAAACGCATGATGGCTGCCTCCCGGGCGTGCAGGTCGATGACGTGGCGTCACTTGCAGCTCCCATCATCGTCACTTGCCGGCTCGGGTGCAAGCCTGCGGCATTTGCATTGTTGCAACGCGCTGCTTATGCTCCCATTAGCGAAGTCATGCTCGTCAAGCCGGGCGTGAGCTGACAGTCCCGACTGCGTAGCATGCGGTTCGGGTGTTTTCAGGATCCCTGGCGGTCCTGGCCCTGTCGATAACGGGGAGTTGGCGATGAAGCGAATATTTCTCGCCGCCCTGACCATTGCAGTGTCGTATCTGCTGATCGGCGGCCTGTGGATCTATTTCAGTGACGCGGCGGTCAAGGCGATGACCGACGATGTGGTCACCATGCGCTGGCTGCAGACCTGGAAGGGTTGGGGTTTCGTGCTGGTGACCGGTCTGCTGGTGTTCTGGATGAGCGGGTGGGCGCTGTATCGGCAGCGGGTACTGATCAACCGGCTGGAGAGACATGCCTATGCCAGTCCGCTGACCGGCCTGCCCAGTCGGCTGGCAGCGCTGCAGCAGATCGAAGGGGCGATCGAACACGCTGCGGAGGGCAACCGCCGTTTTGCCGTGGTCAGCTGCGATCTCGACGGTTTCGGCACGATCAACGAAGGCTTTGGCCACGAGATGGGCGATCACTTGCTGCGAGCGGTCGCCCAGCGCCTGGATGGCGCTCGCGGAGACAAGGGTTTCGTGGCCCATCCAGGCGCCGACAAGTTCATCTTTGTTTTCGAAGGCATCGAGGATCAGGGCGACCTGGACCGCCGAATCGAGCTGCCCCGGCAGATGCTGTCAGAGCCGTTCGTGCTGCCCGGCCTGAGTGATCTTCACGTCAGCACCTCGATGGGGGTCAGCCGCTACCCCCAGGACAGTCGTTGTGCCGAGGAGTTGCT
>SKQS01000023.1 GCA_007118895.1 Wenzhouxiangella sp. | reverse complement strand
GAGATCTTCCCGGACGGGGTGTGTGACTACAGCCTGCCGGACGCCGGTCGACCGGCCGGGTTGTAGATCGATTGAAAACTGCAGGTATCACTCAGGGCCGGGACTTCCCGGCCCTGCTTCGTTGAGCGCTCAACCGGCCAGCGAGCGGTAGATAGACAGGTAGTCCTTCGCCATGCGCTCGGCGGAGCGCGGTTGGTCAACTGTCCAGCTTCGCCAGTCCTGATCAAGGCAGCAGCTTTCCAGAACCCTGGTCAGTTCGTCACTGTCGCCAGGCGCAAACGTCCAGCCATTATCTCCATCGACCACCCGGTCTCCCAGCGCGCCCAGATCGGAGGCAATGACCGGGATCCCGGCCATCCAGAATTCCGATAGCACCAGGCAGAAGGTTTCGGCAAACAGCGAGGGAATGACGCCAATATCGACGTTGGCAAGCATGTCCGGCAGTTCTGCCTGGCGGTAGGGCCCATGAAAGCGGATGTTGGGGTCATTCACATGGTTCGACGAAACCCCGCCGAAGACATGCAGTCTGGCATCGACAGGACTGGCCTCGAAGGCCTTGATCAGCACATCGCAGCCCTTCTGCGGAAACGGGCTGCCGATATAGCAGAAGTCGACCGGCGTTCGTCTACGGTTACTGTCGTCAACTTCGAACGATTGGATGCCGTGCGGGACGACTTCGAAATCCGCCGGAATGGCCTGTGTCAGGGCATTCTTCAGAAATGCCGATGGCACGATCCTGGCCTCGGCAAGCGCAATGCTTTCGGCCAGCTTCTGCGAACGCTGCTTCAGGTGGGCCGCCAGGTCAGTACCGAACATTTCCAGGCTGTAATCAGACGAGGTGCAGCGCGGGTAAGGCACGAAATGCTCGTCAACTCCCTGGCCGGTAAACACCGGATTGATCGGGTAGTAATCATGGAACGAGATCACCACCGGGATTGGATACCCGTTGAGATGATCGATCAGTCCCAGCGGCCAGTTGAGGAAATGCTGAACGTGGATGAGATCGGGGTCAACGGCCTGCAGAACCTGATCCAGCGCCCGGAAGCAATCGGCGTCATGCCAAGGGGTTACCGGCCACTGCGGCTGCCAGCCCGGCCAGAACCGCCGACTGCCATCAGGCGCCAGCAGGCAGATCCTGTCTTCCAGGGGAAAGACGATGAACGCTTCCAGACGATCAGCAAGGCATTGCGTCAGCGTACGTACATGGGCTTCAGTCCCGCCCTGCTCGCCAAATCCCTGCAGGATGTAAAGCACGCGCGGCTTCTTTCAGCATCCCCGGCAACACGGCTGAGCGGCAACTCCGATGAATCGATATCAGGCATGCCCTATCTGCAATCTGGAGCGTTTGATGGTAACGGCGCCGGCAATAGGCCGCAACCCGACTCGCCTATTCTCTGTTCAATCCATTGCTCTGGCGCTGGTCGCGCTGCTGGCTGTCAGACGACAGCGCGCTGACCAGCAGACCTGCCCCGGCATTGATCGCCCAGCGGGACGGCCGAACCAGGCACTGACCGGCGAAGCGCAGGTTGTCGGTGGTAATGGCGCCGGCAGCCTGGGCCAGGCTGGTCGGACCACGAATCGCCATCACTCGTCCAATGTTGAGGCGGGTCAGCTCGACCGCATCCTGAAACAGGCCACCATAGAGGTCTGCCAGGGCAAGCATCTGGGCACGCAACTGCGCATTGACCGGACCGACGGTCTCGCTAAGCCCCAGGTGTCGGGTCGTCAGGCCCAGTTGGGCGGCCAGGTGCGGGTAGTCGTCACTCAACCGCTCAAGGTCGTTGATCGGATCTTCCGGCACTTCACCGGCAATGACGGTCTCCCAGTCATCGGTATCCAGCGACTGCTCGGCACGGGCGTAGAAAACGGCCTCTTCATGACGCATGTGCAGGCGACTGTGTCGTATGTAGTTCGTCACCCGTTCAGCCAGCTGTGAACCGGTGCTGCCTTTCAGTTCCGGCTCCGTGGCTGCCGCCAGATCCTCGCGCAGACGCGCCGTCTCCAGCTCCCCGGTCTGATGCTCTTCGCTCAACTGCTGCATGGTTGCGTACAGTGAGCGGTCGCGCGCCTGGATGCGGGCGAACAGCCGATCCTCGCGCGGATGATGATGAGCGTGTTGATAGTGCAGCAGGTAGCCCAGCGCGTCGACCAGCACCGGTCGGGCTTGCTCCGGTTCAAGGGTCAGACGGTGAGCCTGGGTGTCCATTTCGCGCAGCACCCTGGAAAGCCCGGCGTGATCGCGCCTGAGCGCCAGCATGAAGGCGGCACCCGGATCGGACCTGGCCACTCGCTCAACCGCGTTCATGGGCAACACTCTCGGACAAAATCGACCAGTCGACCGATCGCACGACCGGATTCGGGCGCGAACGACAGGGCCTGCCAGCCATGTGGCATCCGATCCCAGACCTCCACCTCGGCACGCACGCCTGCCGAGCGCGCGCGCTCGGCGCAGCGCTGCGAATCATCCAGCAGGACTTCGGTACTGCCGACCTGGAACAGCAGCGGAGGCAGCCCGGTATAGTCACCCAGCACCGGCGAGACATAAGGATGGTCGGCCAGCTCAGTCCGTCCGTCCAGGTACAGCTCGCGGATCTGATCGCCCTGCTCAAGGCTAAGGACTGCATCCCGGGCGGCATTGGCACTTCGCGACCCTTCCAGCTCTCGAGACGTCAGGTCGGTTGCCGGCGACATCAGCACGGCGCCCGCCGGCATCGGCAGTCCACGATCACGAGCGGCCAGCAACAGTGCCAGGGCAAGACAACCACCGGCGGACATGCCGCTGATGATTACCTGCTGCGGCGCAATAGACAAATCGAGGAGCTGCTCATAGGCCTCGACGCAGTCATCGAGCCCGGCCGGATAGGGATGTTCCGGCGCCAGTCGATAAAACACCAGTCGACCGCGCGCCTGGGCCGCCCGACACATGCGCGCCAGCAGCAGGCGCTCGGCGCGCACGAAACGGGTCATGAACGCCCCGCCGGGAAAATGCAGAATGACGCGTTCAGTCGGCCCGGAAGCCGGCGTCAGCCACTCGGCGTCGCAGTGGCTCAAGCCAGGCTCCAACTCGACTTTCACATCGGGCGGAATATCAGGGAAATAGCGCTCCATGCCGCGGATGCGCTCGCGCATGTCGGGAACGGACAACTGACGGATCAGCGCCTGTCGGATCGTCAGGCGGCTGATCAGCTTGGCCGCGCGCGACTGCCAGCTGACCATGTCAGAATTGTCTTGAAAGCCGTTGCATTAGCCATTCATGATACTACCAACGCGGTGTCGAGGTCAGCTTGCCTCAACCAGCTCGCGCCATGCCGCCTCGACATGCGCGGCCAGGCCGGGCAGGTCGTGCAGGTGGTCGCCGTCACCGACGAAGCCGAAGTCCATCCGGTCATCGGCCGAGATCAGCGTGACGTTCAGCCCCACGCCCACGGCAATGGCCGAGACCGGGTAGGCGCCAACCAGCGGCGCGCCGTTCAGGTACAGCGGACGATCCCAGCCGGGGATGTTCGAGATCACCAGGTTGGCCGACGGCGGCGTCACCCGGTCGACGTGGGTCACCGAGGCCAGACCGGCAATACCGATAAGTGACGCCGCATAGCCCATGGCCGTTTCCTTCGACATCCCGCGCACCTCTTCCTTGGCCTCTCCCATCGAGGCTGCTACCTGCTGCAACCGCTCGACGATGGATGCGCCGGGAGCGCCCATGCGCACGAAAGCGGCCGATACCTTGGTGCCCCCGGAACCATCATCCTTGTCGCGCATCGATACCGGACACATGGCGATCAGACGATGGTCGAACGGCTTTCCCAGCTCCGACAGGTAGCGATGCAGTCCCGCATCGACCACGGCCATCGCCACATCATTGAGTGTTGCACCGTGATGCTTGCCGAGGCGATAGATCTCGTGGCGAGGCAGCGACAGGGTGGCAACGGAACGGGCATTGCTGACCGGTTCGTTCATCGGGCCGCGGTGGGCGGCGAACGGGACACTGCCGGAGGTCTTGCCACCAACCCAGTTCCACACACCCTTGCCCAGACTGCCCAGCACGGCCAGGTACTGGCTGGTCGCGGTGGTGGTCAGCCCCAGCAGACGCTTGACCATTGCCTTGGGCGGATGTGTTCGACGCACCGGCACGTCGACGGCAAACAAGGGTGGAGGAACACCCCGGTGCCGCGTGGTGCGCAGACTGGCGTTGACCCGTCGCGCTGCGCTGATGCCGTCGATGATCGCGTGGTGCATCTTCATGAACAGGGCGAACCGCCGGCCTGGCACGTGATCGATCAACCAGACCCGAAACAGCGGCCGGTTGCGATCGAGCAGGGTTTCGTGCAGGTCACCGACCAGGTGCAGCAGGTCCTCGTAGCGGGCACCGCTGGGCAATGCGATATGCTGAACGTGGTAACGCGGGTCGTAATGCGGCGCCTTGCGCCACTCCGGGGCGTGCGTGACCGAGAGATCCGGCACGGCGTCAAATGGCGGCGTGGGCAACGCCTGGCGATAGGCCTTGACGATCTCGCCAACCAGCCCGGGCCTGCCCTTCGGTTTCTCGAAAAGCATCAG
>SKQS01000100.1 GCA_007118895.1 Wenzhouxiangella sp. | reverse complement strand
GCTACCGGCATGGCGGCGATCTCCAATACGCTTTTCACCAACCTGTCGCCCGGTGATCGCGTGGTCTCGATCACCGATACCTACGGCGGCACCAACAAGCTGTTCATCGAGTTCCTGCCGCGCTTCGGTATCGAGGTGGCGCTGTGTGCCACCGACGATACGACGCGGATCGAATCCGAGATCGCTGCCGGTTGCCGATTGCTGTACCTGGAAACACCAACCAATCCCACCCTCAAGGTGCTGGATATTCGACGCCTGAGCCAGCTGGCCCACGCCGTGGACGCGCTGGTCGTTGTCGACAATACCTTCGCCACCCCGATCAATCAGCGACCCCTGGCGCTGGGCGCCGACCTGGTCATTCACAGCGCAACCAAGTTTCTGGGCGGTCATTCCGATGCCATGGGGGGCGTGCTGTGCGGGCCCGAAAGGCTTGTCCATCAGGTGTTTCACTTCCGCGAGATCAATGGTGCCTCGCTTGATCCGATGTCGGCCTGGCTGCTGAGCCGCGGCCTGCGTACCCTCGCACTCAGGATCGAGCGCCAGAACCGATCGGCCATGACGATCGCCGATTACCTGGCCGGACACCCGGCGGTGGAACCGGTGTTTTACCCGGGTCGGGCCGACCATCCTGCCCATGCGGTGGCGCGTGCGCAGATGTCGGGCTTCGGCGGCGTGCTGTCCTTTGCGCTTGCCGGCGGCGAGGCGGCGATGGTCAACGTCGTCGAGCGCCTCGAGCTGGCCCATCGGGCCGCAAGCCTGGGCTCGGTGGCAACCCTGGTGGGGCCACCGGCCACCACCAGTCATGTCGAGCTGAGCGCATCGGAACGGGCCGACGCCGGTATTCCGGAGGGCCTGGTTCGCTACTCGGTGGGTATCGAGGATACCGATGATCTGATCGCCGACCTTGACCAGGCGCTGGCCTCGCTGTAGAGCAAAACGATGAATGATAAGTCCGAAAGTACCGGCGATCTGGCCTTGAATGCGACAGAGCAGCGCGCCCTGGCGGGGATAGATATGGACGGCCTGCTTGCCACGCTGGCCGAGCTGATCGCCCTTCGCAGCGACCAGGGCCAGGAAACCGACATCCAGCATGCCGTGGCCGACCGGCTAGAACGTATGGGTATGGAAGTCGATCGCTGGACCATCGATATCGGGGAGCTGTCGCGCCACCCGTCCTATGGCGCCGAAATCGCCCGGCAACAGGCGGTCGGGGTAGTGGGTTCCTGGGGCCGCGGCCAGGGTCGTTCGCTGATACTCAACGGCCATGTTGACGTAGTGCCGCCAGGCGAGCTTGAGCGCTGGACAGTGCCGCCGTTTTCGGCCACGGTTCGCGACGGACAGGTCTACGGCCGCGGCGCGGTCGACATGAAGGGCGGCTTGTGTTGCGCCCTGCACGCTGTTGCGGCCCTGATCGAGGCCGGCATTGATCTTCCCGGGCAGGTCATGATCCAGCCGGTAATCGGCGAGGAGGATGGTGGCGCCGGCACCCTGGCGGCCATTGTCCGCGGTCACCAGGCCGACGGCGCGATCGTGCTGGAGCCGACCGAGCTGACCGTTGCGCCGGCCCAGGCAGGCGCGCTGAGCTTTCGGATCGAAGTGCCGGGACGGGCCGCGCACGGCGCCTTGCGCACCGAGGGCGTCGATCCGCTGGAACGCTTCGGCATGCTGCATGGCGCGTTGCGCGAGCTGGAAGCCGAGCGCAATGATCGGCTGCGCCACCCGCTGTTTGCCGACCAGGATGTGCCTTTTGCGATCTGCGTTGGCAAGGTCCAGGCCGGCGTGTGGGCTTCGACCGTAGCCGAGACGCTGGTCATGGAAGGGCGCTACGGGATCGCGGTGGACGAGCCGGTCGAGCAGGCTTGCAGGGAGCTGGAAGCGGCCGTTGCCCGCGTTGCGGCGCAGGATGAGTGGCTGCGCGAGCATCCGCCGCGGGTGACGTGGTGGGGGGCGAGGTTCATGCCAGCGGCCATTTCGCCCGATCACCCCCTGGTGACCGGACTTGCCGGCGCTTTTCAGGCTATCAGTCAGCAGCCGGCACGAATTCGTGGCATGCCCTACGGCGCCGACATGCACCTTTTGGTCAACCAGGGCAGGACGCCGACCGTGCTGTTCGGCCCTGGCGACGTGCGCCAGGCCCACGTCCCGGACGAGTACGTGCCGGTGGCGGACCTGGAAGCGGTCACCCGTACGCTGGTGCTGGCCATCCTTCGATTCTGTCGCTGAATCCGGTATGCTGAACGGTGCGCGTCAATCGCCCTCGAGGAGCCCGCCATGCGCCATGCCTTTCGTCTGTTTCCGTGGATGCTGACTGTCCTGCTGGCTTTGTGCTGGCTGTCGCTGGCAGCTGAAGAAATCACCGATCCCGCACAGCCTGAGCAGCCGCCGGAGCTGCTGGATGAAGCGGAATTCGATGTCGATGACGGCGACGAAGTTGTTGATGCGGAGGTCGAGCCCGACCCCGACCCGTTACGCGACAGCCTGGCCGATTACATCGACGGCGTGGTGCTGAGCCTGAAGCGCGATCATGCCCTTGGCGCGCTGACGGTGAGCATCGTGCGCGACGATGGGCTGTGGCTGGCGCGTGGTTACGGCCTGGCCGATATCGCCGAGGGCAGGCCGGTGGATCCGGAGCAGACCCTGTTTCGAATCGGCTCGGTATCAAAGACCTTCACCTGGACGGCAGTGAAGATGCTTGCCGAGCGAGGACAGATCGATCTCGATGCCGACCTGAACGATTACCTGCCGCAGTTCCAGGTCAAATCGGCATTTCGCGAGCCGGTAACCATGCGCCAGATCATGCATCATCGCGGCGGCTTCGAAGACACGCTGCAGTTGTTCGCGGTCGCAGATGACGATCCGCGCTCTCTGGCCGAGCTGCTTGAGGTCCACCAACCCAAGCGGGTTTTTCCGCCGGGCGCGCGCACCTCGTATTCGAACTGGGCTTCGGCCCTGGCTGCGCTGGTGGTCGAGAACGTCAGCGGACAAAATTACGGCGATTTCCTGCAGTCGGAGCTGCTTGACCCGCTGGGCATGGAGTTCACCACCTGGCTGCCGCCGGCGCTGATGGACAGCGATACCCGGGCGCGGCTGGCTACTGGCTACAAGCGCTCGCAGGGCGCGCTGGACATTCAGGGTTTCATGCAGATCGGCGCCTACTGGCCGGCTGGCGGCATGGCCTCGACCGCCACCGACATGGCGCGTTGGATGCGCTTTCACTTGAACGGCGGCGAGCTGGACGGGGTGCGCCTGATGGATGCTGACACCCACGCCCGGATGTGGACTCGTGCCTATGACGATCGACCGAGCGCCGCCGATGTGGCGCATGGTTTCCAGGATCGGATCTACCATGGCTTGCGCGTCTATGGCCACGGCGGTGGCACGGCTGCCTTTCTGACCGACATGGTGATGGTGCCTGAGCTGTCACTGGGGGTGTTCATCTCGCAGAACTCCACTCATACCGCATCACCCTTCCTGCACTTTTCCAACCTGGTGATCGACCGCGTTGCCGGTCTGGAGCCGCCGCCGTTTGCCCTCGAGCATGATGAAGAGGGCGCCGAGGCCCTGGAGGAGTTTGCCGGCACCTACCTGGGTAACCGGCGGGTGTTTTCGACCTTTTCCGCCTTGTTCGGAGCGCTGGGTGCGGCCAGCGTGACGCCGCTGTCAGCCAACAGCCTGACTGTTTCGGCTGGCGGTGAGGTCAGCCATTACCAGCGCCTGGATGGTGACATCTTCCAGTCTGCAGAGGGTGCGCGGATCACTTTTCTGCGCGCTGAATCCGGCAAGGTCGAGGCGCTTGCCGATGGCTGGGGTGTGCATACTGCAGAAAAGCTCGGCTGGTTCGGCAATCCGAACACGCTGTTTAGCGTGCTGGGTCTGGCGATAATGCTGGCGGTGACTCATTTGCTCGGTTTCGGTCGCCGGCTTGGTCGCAACGTGTTTTCGAGCTTTTCCGCTCGCATCGCCGGCGCTGCGGCCTGGCTTGGCGTGCTCTCCGTGCTGGCGCTGGTCATCGCCGTCGTCATCCTGGCCACGGCAATGGCCGAGTTCGACCTGAGCACCATGCCGGAACAGTATCCGCACTGGGCCATGTCCCTGGTTCACTACTGCGGCTGGGCGGTGGTGGCCGCGGGTGGCATCATGTTGCTGGCTCACTGGCCGGCCTGGTCCGGCTCCGGTTGGGGTCTTGTCAAGCGACTGCACTTCGGCCTGTTCACCCTGACCCTGATCTTTGCCAGCGTGCTGCTATGGCACTGGCGCGTCATCGGCGCGCCGGTGGTCTGAACTTGCCACTCATGGTGCTGGGCTGACCAGTAACAGCGGCGAAACGCCTGATCAGCCGCAAGCATATACAGAAACTATAAGAAGCATAAATACAATCACTTTCACAAATGATTGATCTGAGTGTAGGATGAACCGTACACGCAATCCCCCTTCCGAATTTTCTAGGAGTTGAGTAATGGACGACAATGTGAAGTGCCCCGTAAATCATGGCTCGCTGACCTCGGCTGGCCAGTCCAACCTGGAGTGGTGGCCAAATACCCTCAATCTCGACATCCTGCACCAGCACGACAGCAAGACCAACCCGATGGATCCCGACTTCGACTACCGCGAGGCGGTCAAGTCACTGGACTTCGATGCGGTCAAGCAAGACCTCACTGCGTTGATGACCGATAGCCAGGAATGGTGGCCGGCCGACTGGGGCCACTATGGCGGCCTGATGATTCGCATGGCCTGGCATGCCGCGGGCTCCTACCGAGTGGCCGATGGCCGTGGTGGCGCCGGGACCGGCAATCTGCGCTTTGCCCCGATCAACAGCTGGCCGGACAACGGCAACCTGGACAAGGCGCGGCGCCTGCTGTGGCCGGTCAAGAAGAAATACGGCAACAAGCTGAGCTGGGCTGACCTGTTCATCCTGGCCGGCAACGTCGCTTATGAGTCCATGGGCTTCGAGACCTTCGGTTTCTCTTACGGACGCGAGGACATCTGGCATCCGGAAAAGGACACCTACTGGGGGTCAGAGAAGGAATGGCTGGCGCCCAGCGATAACGACAACACCCGCTACCCCGGCGATCGCGAGTCTCTGGAGAATCCTTTGGCGGCGGTGATGATGGGCCTGATTTATGTCAACCCGGAAGGCGTGGACGGCAATCCCGACCCGCTGAAGACGGCCCAGGACATGCGGGTGACCTTCAGCCGCATGGCGATGAACGATGAGGAAACGGTCGCGCTGACCGCCGGCGGCCACACCGTGGGTAAGGCGCACGGCAACAACAAGGAAGAAAACCTGGGTCCGGCCCCGGAAGGCGCGCCGGTTGAAGAGCAGGGTCTGGGCTGGATCAACAAAAAGACCCGTGGCATCGGTCGCGACGCCATGACCAGCGGCATCGAAGGGGCCTGGACCACCCATCCGACGAAGTGGGACAGCGGCTATTTCGAGATGCTGTTCAAGCACGAGTGGGAGCTGAAGAAGAGCCCTGCTGGGGCCTGGCAATATGAGCCGGTGGAGATCGCCGAGGAAGACATGCCGGTCGACGTCGAGGACCCCTCGATCCGCCGCATGCCGATGATGACCGACGCGGACATGGCGCTGAAGGTAGATCCGGAGTATCGCAAGATCTCCGAGCGTTTCCGCCAGGATCAGGACTACTTCAACGAGGTATTTGCTCGCGCCTGGTTCAAGCTGACCCATCGCGACATGGGCCCGAAGTCCCGCTACATCGGTCCGGAAGCACCGGCCGAGGACCTGATCTGGCAGGATCCGATTCCGGCTGGCAGCACTGACTACGATGTCGCCGCCGTCAAGGCGAAGATCGCCGACAGCGGCCTGTCGATAGCCGACATGGTCTCCACCGCCTGGGACAGCGCGCGCACTTTCCGCGGTTCGGACCTGCGCGGCGGAGCCAACGGTGCGCGCATTCGCCTGGCGCCGCAGAAGGACTGGGAAGGCAATGAGCCGGAACGTCTGACCCGGGTACTTGGCGTGCTCGAGCCGATCGCCGCCGAGTCAGGCGCCAGCCTGGCCGACGTGATCGTGCTGGCCGGTAACGTGGGTATCGAGCAGGCCGCACGCGCGGCAGGTCACGACATCGAGGTGCCGTTTGCCCCCGGGCGCGGTGATGCCAGCCAGGATCAGACCGATGTCGAATCCTTCGGCTACCTGGAGCCGTTGGCCGATGGCTATCGCAACTGGGTCAAAACCGATTACGCCGTAGAGCCCGAGGAGATGCTGCTGGACCGGACCCAGTTGATGGGCCTGACCGCACCCGAAATGACGGTGCTGATTGGTGGCATGCGGGTGCTGGGCACCAACCACGGTGGCAGCAAGCACGGTGTTTTCACTGACCGTGAAGGCCAGTTGACCAACGATTTCTTCGTCAACCTGACCGACATGGCCTACAGCTGGAAGCCGTCCAGTCGACATCACTACGAGATCGTTGATCGCAAGTCCGGTGACGTCAAGTGGACGGCCACCCGCGTCGACCTGGTATTCGGCTCGAACAGCATCCTGCGTTCCTATGCCGAGGTCTATGCCCAGGACGACAACGGTGAGAAGTTCGTCCGCGACTTCGTCGCCGCCTGGACAAAGGTCATGAACGCTGATCGTTTCGACCTGAACTCCTGATCAACAAGGCAGACCGGGGGCATCGGCAGCGACCGATGCCCCCTTTCCTCAATCTCTGTCCTGATCGCAGGATAGCTGTCCGAGGCGGTCTCGCACTGCCTCGCCCTCCGCAAGAATCAGCATCACCAGCAGGTCGCCGGGCTGCGCCCATGCCAGTGCCTGCTCCAGCGCTTCCAGTTCGGTCTCGACGTGTTGGATGGCTTCGGCATCGCAGCCGCAGCGCTGTAACTCGTCCTGCAGTACGGCAAAGACCTCGCCGTGGGCGCGGCCGCGGGCGTATTTGGGTAGCTCGGAAATGATGATTTTGTCGGGTTGGAAAGCCCAGGCACCTCGGGCGCATTCGCGCAGCAGGGCATCGGTGCGATCGCCGGCCTGGGCGAAGGCCAGCAAGCGGCGCTGTGCGGGCAGGGCGCGGCTGAGCTCGGCCATGGCGGCGATGGCGTGTGGGTTGTGGGCGAAGTCGACGAAGGCGGTGATGCCCTTGAACTGGTAGAGATTGCCGCGGCCGGGATTGTGTTCCTGGTCCATTCCGGTCAGGCCTGCGGCGATGGCCTTGGGCGCCGCACCAAGCGTCGTGCAAACGGCGGCGGCGGCCAGGGCGTTGGCGATGTTGTGGCGGGCGGCTCCGCCCAGGCACAGCGGGATGTCTTCAATGCGGCAGAGTTGTTGCAGCTCGCCATCTTTGTCATGCACCAGCCAGCCGTCCACCGGTCGAAACTCGGCTTTGGGGTGGTTCGGATCGAGACTGAACCAGACCACCTGACCGGGGTAGCTGGCAGCCTTTTTGACCAGCCGTGCATCGTCGGCATTTAGAACCAGTTTGCCGCTGGCGCTGACGGCCCGACTGATGATCCACTTGACCTCAAGCAGCTCCTGCAGGGTGCTGGAGCCGAAGTCGCCCAGGTGATCGGCGGCGATATTGGTGAGCAGGGCGACGTCGGCTTGTTCCACGCCCAGACCCCGTCGCAGCAGGCCGCCACGGGCGGTTTCCAGCACGGCTGCCGTGGCGCGTTGTTGTCGAAGAATCGCCCGGGCGCCGCCGGGGCCGGCATAGTCGCCCTCGTCCAGCATCTCATCGTTGAGCCAGATGCCTTCGGTGGAACTCAAGCCCACGATATGACCGGCCGCGCGCAGGATGCGTGCACACATGCGCGAGGTGGTGGTCTTGCCGTTGGTGCCGGTGATCATGGCGATCGGGATGCGTTCGGCCCTTTGCCAATCGATGGCTTCCGGTGGCGGCAGCTCATTCGACGGCCAGACTTGCGCGCTGGCGCCGAAGCCGACCGAAACCTCGTCGTCGTCCCACAGAAACGGTGCGCCGCGTTCCAGCGCGGCAGCCTGCAGGGCCAGCAGGGCCGGATTGGCTTCTTCCGCCGCGCGCTCGGCGATGCTGGCCAGGGTTTGATCCAGCGGCTCGGCTTCGTCAGGCTTGTTGTAGCGCGTCCAGGCGGATTCGGCCAGGGCGATGCCGGCATACAAGCGATCCACCGGACCGTCAAAAGCCAGACTGAAGCCACCGATTCGCGCTTTGGCCTGGAAGTCCGGTGGGTGCCAGCCCATGTGCCGGTGCAGCTCGGTGATATCGCGTTTAAGGCGATCCTGAATGTCTGCTGCCTGCCCCGACAGGCAGGCGAGGTCCATGACCACGGACGAACGCTCCCACAGCAGGTTGGGCCCGGGCAGGCGGCGGCAGTCGAGCAGTTTCACGGCTGGGGCTTTAGTCCGCGTCTTCATCAACGCTGCGGGCAATGCGCACGCCGCGCTCGTCACTGATCAGCTCCACGTCGTCGGCCAGGCTGAAGCCTTGCAGGTCGGGCAGGCTGATGCTGTCCTGGCGGCGCGTAACCGGAGTGTGCTCGATACCCGGCTGGAACTGCACGATTTGCTTCCAGCTTCGCTTGACCTGATCGGCCAGCACCAGCACCAGATCGCCCGCTGCGGCGGTAGTCAGGGCATGGTTGAGAGCGGCTTGTTCATCGGGGATGACTTCAATGCGCTCATCGCTGATGCCCTTCTGGCGCAGGCGCGCGGCCAGCATCTGGGCCACTTCGTCCGGCCCGCGACCGCGCAGATGATCATCGCAGCGGCAGATGAAGTGATCGAAGTGCTCGGCGACGATGTCGGCGATTTCTTCAATGTCCTGATCGCGGCGGTCGCCGGGCGCGCTGACGACCAGGGTTTTGCGGCCGTCGACGGTGAATTGATCAACCACGCTGCACACGGCGCGCACGGCGGCCGGGTTGTGGGCGTAGTCCATGATGACCTGGAACGGATGTTCATCGAAGATGTTCAGCCTTCCCGGTGCCTGGAAGTAGGTGGCATCGAAGGTGCGCAAGCCCTGGCGGATATCTTCCAGGCTCAGGTCCATGTTGTAGGCCAGGGCGGCCGCGAACATGGCGTTTTGCACATTGTGCAGGGCGCGCCCTTGCAGTGTGGCCGGGATCAAATGGGTCCACAGCAGCGGCATGTGCTTGCCCTGATCGTAGATCGTGATCATGTGGCCGTTCATGCCTTGTTCCAGCACAAAGGCCTGCCCGCCGGCGTGCACGTGCTGCTTGACCAGCGGATGGTTGGGGTTCATGGTGACATAGCACAGTCGTGCGGCTTCGGCGTAGTCGGCCATGCTTAAACACAGGTGATCGTCGGCGTTCAGCACGGCAGCGTCGGTGGCCACCTCAATCGGAATGCGCTTGATCTCGGCCAGTTGCTCGATGGTGTCGATGCCGCCTTGGCCCAGATGGTCACCGGAAACATTCAAACAGCAGGCCACGTTGCAGCTTTGCAAACCCATACCGGCGCGAACCAGGCCACCGCGCGCAGTCTCCAGAACAGCGGCATCGACGGCGGGGTCGCGCAGAATCATGCGCGCCGAGACCGGACCGGTCAGGTCGCCGGAGACGGTCAGCTGACCGTCGATGTAGATGCCATCGGTTGAGGTCATGCCGACGGTAAACCCGCGCATCTTGAGGATATGGGCCAGCATGCGCGAGGTGGTGGTCTTGCCGTTGGTGCCGGTGACGCAGGCAATCGGGATGATGCTGGGTTCGTTCTCAGGAAACAGCATGTCGATCACCGGCCCGGCGACATCACGCGGCTGGCCTTCGCTGGGGGCGACGTGCATGCGAAACCCGGGGCCGGCGTTGATTTCGCAAATGCCGCCGCCGACTTCCCGGTAGGAGCGGGTGATGTCACTGGTCAGGAAATCCACGCCGCCAATGTCCAGGCCGATGGCCTGGATGGCGCGGATGGCCATGTCGCGGTTGTCGGGGTGGATTTCGTCGGTGACATCGATCGCCGTGCCGCCGGTCGACAGGTTGGCGGTGGAGCGCAGATAGACCTCTTCGCCTTCGGCCGGGACGGTGTCTACGGTATAGTCCAGGCGGGCCAGCAGGCGTTCGGCCTGGGCGTCGATTTCGATGCGGGTCAGGACTTTTTCATGGCCGATGCCGCGCCTTGGGTCCTCGTTGACGATATCGACCAGCTCGGCCACGGTATGCTTGCCGTCGCCAACGACGTGGCCGGGAATGCGCTTGGCTGCGGCAATCAGTTCACCGTCAATGACCAGCAGGCGGTGATCAAATCCCTCCAGATAGCTCTCGACTACGACATTGCGGCCGTACTCTGCGGCCTTGGCAAAGCCGGCTTCGACTTCCTCCTCGGTCGTCAGCTTGATCGATACGCCGCGACCGTGGTTGCCGGCCAAGGGCTTGGTCACCACCGGTCCGCCGATTCGCTGTGCCGCGCGAACCGCATCGCGGGCGCGCTGGACCAGATACTGGGCGGGTACCGGCAGGCCCAGATCGCGCAGGATCTGGTTGGTTTCTTCCTTGTCGGAGGCCAGTTCGACGGCGATATTGCTGGTCAGGCTGGTGGTCGTGGCCTGGATGCGTTTCTGGAAGCGGCCGTGACCGAACTGGACCAGGCTCTGGCGGTTGAGTCGAATCCAGGGAATGCCGCGCTGTTCGGCCGCGCGCACCAGGGATGCGGTACTTGGCCCGAAAGCACGCCGCTGGGCGTTGAGAATGAAACGGTCGCGCGCTTCGGCGAAATCCCAGTCCGGCGGCGGTCCATCTTCCGGCCGCAGTGATTCCGGCAGCAGGCTGTGCAGCAGCTTGATGCCAAGCTCGCCGGCGGCGCGCCCGACCGCGTCGTCCTCGTACTCGAAGACCATGGTGTAGTGTCCGGGCTGGCCTTCGATGGAGCGCGTGCGGCCGAAGGTGACATCTGAGCCGGCGATGTTCTGCAGCTCCAGCACCACGTGCTCGAGTATGTGGCCCATCCAGGTGCCTTCGTCCTCACGCAGGCGGCGCACGAATCCACCGGGCTCGCGGTAGGAGCAACCGTGTTCGTCCAGGCCGGGCAAGCACTCCAGCAGGGCAGAGATGAAGTCCTCACCAATACGTGCAGACGGCCAGTTTTCCAGCTCGCCCAGATCGAGGATGTAGCGGATGACCGGGAAATGGGCGTACAGGTTGGGGCCCACGTAGACATTGGTTTTCAGGACTTTCATCGCGCTACTCCGCAGTGGCCTCGCGGCTCAGGATTTCAAATCGTCCACCGGCGATCAGAATATGCAATTTGACGCCAATCAGGCTGACCGGCTCGCCCGCGCGGGCGCGGTCCATTGAAGAATAGCTGAGCTCGGCCGGATCGACCAGCGTGATACCACCGCTGCCGACCACTTCCAGATCGTCACCGGGGCGAATGAAAGCGGCGGTGTCTTCGTCCAGGCCGATGCCCACGGCAAACGGGTTGTAGGCCAAGGCAGTCAGCAGGCGGCCGAGACGGTCGCGTTCGCGAAAATGCTGGTCGATGATGAAGCTGTTGGTCAAGCCCAGACCGGGTGCCATGGTGACCTTGTCCGGAGTCGGTGTCGCGCCCTCGCGGCCACCCGCGATCATGTGCTCGGGCATGAAGGCCGCACCGGCCGAGGTTCCGGCCACATGCATGCCGGCGGCATTGCGGCGGCGGATGGCGATGGCGGTATCGGTGCCGCCCAACGTGGTCGACAGACGGAGCTGGTTACCTCCGGTCATGAACACGCCATCGGACTTGTTGATGTAGGCCACATGCTCCGGATCATTGGCGTCCTTGCGGGTGACTATGGGGAGCACGGCCGCATGCTTGATACCGATCTTGCGGAACAGCTTTTCGTAGGTCGGTCCGGTTTCCGGCAGTTCGGATGCCGTGGGGATGATGGCGATACGCGCATCCTTGCCCCCGCATTCTTCGATGAAGCGGTCCAGAATTTCGGGGTTATGGAATTTGTCTTCGGCGCCGCCAATCGGAATGATGTAGCCGCGATTCTTGTTGCTTCTTTCGCCGGATGGGCACATCAGCGCGTTGTCCTCCAGATTCCTTGAGACATGACTTGTTCGATGCCGTGGTTTTCGTTGAGCACGACCAGATCGGCGGCGGAGCCGACTTCGATGCGGCCGCGATCATGAAAGCGTAGCAGTCGTGCCGGGTTATGGGTAAACGCGGGCAGCACGCGCTCCAGCGCCTCGCCGCGCTGCAGTAGTCGGGTCAGGGTGGCGGTCAGCGTGGCGGGATCACCGATGTCGTAGTGCTGCATCTCGCCCTGGGCGTTGAACACCGGCAGACAGCCGCCGCCGTCTGAACTCATGGTGATCTGATCGGGCGGCGCGCCGGAGTCCAGGTAACGCAGCAGCGCCTCGTCGGCCGGCCATTCATCCTCGGCTAGGGTGTCGGCAAGCGGAAACGCGGTGATATCGACCGTGCAGCCGGCTCTGGCCACATCCAGCGCTTCCTCGAACAGCGCCTTTTTGCGATTGATATGGGTCGGGTTGAAAGTCCGCGGCGGCAGTTCGGTCTCGGCCAGCGCGCGCCGAACCAGCTCCAGACCGCGATCACCGTCGCCCAGATGCAGATGCAGAATGCCGGCCTTGCCGGTGATCAGCCCGGCCACATGGGCATCGCTGGCGATGCGCAGGATTTCGTCGAAAGTCGGCTGGCTGGAGCGGTGATCCGAAATGGCCACCTCGCCGACACCAATCACCGGGTCGAGAAACACGATGTCCTCGCGCACGCTGCCGGTGAAGGTGACCGGCGGGACGTGATAGCCGCCGGTGTGGCACCAGGCATTGACCCCGTGATCCCGAAGGTATAGCGCTTGCGACACCAGCGAGCGGGTATCGCGCGTCGTGTCGTCGGTGCCGAGTACGCCGACCACGGTGGTAATGCCAGCGTCCAGAAAATGCGGATGCGGTACCGGCAGTACGCGGCTGCCGAAGCCGCACTCGCCGCCGCCGCCGGTGAGGTGGGCGTGGCCGTCGACCAGGCCCGGCATCAGGCGCCGCCCATCCAGGTCAACCGTTTCGGCCGGTCTGATCAGGCCGAGTTCGTCCAGATCCGGCCCCAGCCAGACGATTCGATCTGCGGCGATGAGAAGATGGTTGACCCCCAGGTCGGCTGGCGCGAAGACGCGGGCGTTCTTGATCAGTTTCAGCAAAAGCGGGTAGCGCCTTGGTGACAAGCCCGCAGTTTAGCGCCGGATGCGCTTGAGGTCACCCTCATTTGGCAAAAGCATAAGCTCCAATCGCAGACGGCTCAAAGCGGCGGAGGATGCTCGAATCGATCGCGGAAAATCAAGTCGAACTCGGCCTCGGGGACAATTCGAAACGCCAGGTCGTCAAGCAGCTCGCTGACCGCCAAACTCAACCAGCCATCGCTGCCGGAAAAGGTCTGATCGGCGGCGATCACTTCGCCGTCGCGGGTGTCTATCCACTGCACGATCAACGGCTCGTCGCTTTCCAGCCGGATTCGCACCACCGCCGAGCGCGGGACGATGCCGGTCGGACCCTGCATCCGGTTGCGCCAGGTCGAGTCCGGATTCTGAATCCATCCGTGAGCCCGCCTGCGCGCCGGGTTGGCCTGGCCGACGACGCGCAGCGAATCACCTTCGATGTGGACATCCAGCGCCTGGTAGCCGCCTTCGGCCAGCTCGAGATGGGAGACAAAACGGGCGAATCCCGCCGCGATGCTGGCCCGGCTGAGCCCGCCCTGGGCACTTCCCAGCAAATGCTCGTCAACCGCCTCGAAGTGCTGGCTCCACCAGTAACCGGTATCGAACACGCCCGAACTGTCGAGCTGGGCCCACAACAGATTGTGGAACCAATGCCCGGGGTTGGGCGTGCCGGCGAGCAGGGTGAAGTTGGGGCTGGCCGGTGCCAGGCCGGACTCTGCGCGCAGGGCAGGCCGGCCGATCGCGGCTGAAGCCACCTTGGCTGCCAGGTGCAGGTGCAGGCCGGCCAGGTCAGCTTCCAGCTCATCCTGCAATGCGCCCAGCGGTGGTTCGGCGTTGTCGGTGTATTCGTGCAGATCGGCGTAGCCCAGATCCGGATATTGCTCATGGTCTGACCAGAAATCCGGCCGCCAGCAGCACCAGAACGACGTGGTGGCCAGGTGGGGGTGGGCGATATCGTGACGAAAGTAGCTGGCCATGCGCTGAGCGGCGCGATAATGTGCCAGTTCGTCCGGTGAGCCCTCGTTGTTGAGCTCGAACGAAAAGATCGCCGTTGACGGCGCCCAGCGCGCGGCCAGATAGCGCCACCACTGCTGCTGGATCCAGCCCCAGTAGCTGTCGCTGTCCTGATAGTAACCATCGCCCACGGCATCGAACAGGCCTGCCTGGCTCAAATGATTGGGGATCCAGTCGTTCTTGTCCTGGACCACCACTTTCAGCGCGACCTCCGAATCCTCGGCTGCGCGCACCAGCGCTTCGAAAGAAGCGGCCCCGCGCGGATCGACGTACCGGTGCAGATCGGCTCGGTGGCTGCGCATCAGCTCGCCGCCCGTCACCTGGTCATGCGGGTCGACTTCACGCACCGAAATGGTATCGATGGCCACCCGGCCGCGCTCGGTGTTGGTCAGGTACAGGCTGACGTTGCTGGCATCGTGAGCGGCGTCGAAGTAGCTGACCAGCGTATGCCAGGGCCGATCGACGCTGACCGGCCCGAGCAGGGTGCGCGAGGCTGGCAGCGCATCGAGATAGTCACGCCAGGACTGCCCGGGAGATGGCCAGTCGTGGGTTTTCATCACCAGGCCGAATTCACCCGCCGCAGCCGGGGTCAGGCCCTCGGTGCGCAGGCGCAGCACCACCCGGTAACGCCTGCCGGCCTGGATTCGACCCTCGGTACCCTCGATCAGAAAGCCTTGCCACAGTCGCCAGCCGTCGCCATCGCCCTCGACAGCTCCGCAGCTTGCGTTGCAGAACAGCGACATTGACAGCTCGGAGCCTGCAAGTCGGTCGCGGAAGTCCAGCGGCGCCATGAATCCCTCGTTGCCGTGGTTCTCGGCAGATGAAATCCAGCGTGACCAGTTGCTGCTGAAGGCCCCGAAGCCGCCCAGCCACGGGCGGCGAAGGTTGAGCGCACCCTGGTTGTCGTACCAGCGTGGATCCAGCGCCGGCCCGCGCGGAAAGAAGTCCTCGCCGCTTTCGCGTCGAAAATAGCGCCAGTCCTCGCCGGAGACACGAATGAAGCCAGGATGGACCGATGCCAGGACTTCAAGATCCGGCAGCGGGATGGTCAGGTTGCCCGAGGCATCCTCGACCTCCAGCATCAGGGTGTGGCTGCCGAGCTGGCGCGGCGCGTAGCGCACTTCCCAACCGTGCAGGCCGGTCTCGATCAGGTGCTCGCCAGTGTCGACGACCTCATGGCGATGAAAGGCCGGCTGGATAAGTTCGCTGCCGTCCGGCAGGGTCACCCGCAAATGCGCGTTGACCCCGCTGCCTGCCGGAGCGCCGGGCGGCGGGGCCGGGTCGTAGGCATACAGCAGGTGACGGGCGACGGTTTCGAGCTGGAAACGTGCCGTCCAGGT
>SKQS01000222.1 GCA_007118895.1 Wenzhouxiangella sp. | reverse complement strand
GAGCTGTCAGCGTCTTGTGATCAAGGCTGCGTGCGTCGCTCTTGGGGGCTGATTGCGTCATGCCCATATTATATCCGGGCAATGTTTCTATGTCTATACTACTGTGAGACGGTTAATAACTTCATTTAGACTGCCTATACATTTCAACCTCTAGTCGAACACAAGCATGATGTGCCCTGGGCGAGTATTTCTGGGTGTTACAGTAAAATTCGTGTGCAGTCAAGCAACTCAGATTCTTCATGGGCCAATATTTGAGGAGACTTCGTTTCGTTCGGACCTCTAATTCAGCAAGCGTAGTAAGATCACAGCATGTCGGGAGACACTGCCGAACGGGTTTCTTGGCATTTCTGTTTTTGCCTCGTTGCCAAGATGCGTAGGTATCAGAGAAGCGATTCCGGTAGTTCAGATAAGCACCAGCTCGCTGACGTTCGGCTAACCCTTTCCCATCACCAAAAGTTGTTGCTTCTAGATTGCTTACCAGCAGTTTGATTCGACCACTAACCTGTCGTGCAGTGATTCGGGACAAAGGTAGTTTGATCTTGGCCAGTTTGGTCAAGCGAAACAGCCGATCCACATCAATGACGCACGCGCCTCGTGGCAACTTTCCGAAGATCATGTTTGTCTCCGACTGGCCACGCCCAGAACGCTCTTTAGCGGCGTCCGGATGCTGACGAATCTCGCCGATCCTACCATCACTCTTTTCGCGGCGATGCCACGAGCTGCCGAAGCATTTTTTTGCGCTTCTTTTGGAATTTCACATGCGCACTCAAAACCCCACTCGTCGCCTATTGGGGCAGGTGACTTGGTAGACAACTCACGCACAATCCGGTCGGCAAATCTGATTTGGGCCCATCGCTGACCCCTCGCCTTGCCCTTACCCTGCTTGGGGCTATAACTACACGGACCGTGATTGCAACGGTTATCCCTCGAACTGGTGATGCTACTGCGATCTATCCCGGCAATTTTCATAGGACTTGAGTCCGAAATAAATAGCGCCATTTAAATTTTGTAACGCGCAAATTTAGGTAGGTAAATGCAACCACCAAGTGCCCCTACGCAGCGGCTAGAATACCACCGCTAGGGCACTCTACCTAGCCATTTGAGGAAATTGCACCTCACGGTTAAATTCAAGCTACAGTTGTTGCTGATAACCTGGGTCGCAATTCATCGCATTATCCACGCAACCAAGGCAGGATGCCATCGCAACCGCGCAACCGGCGCATGCCACTACGCCTCCACACCCGCTCACCAAGCAAGCTATAGCGACTACGCACGCACCCGTACATCCGATTTGCGCAAGCATTCCCTCATCCATAAAACAATCACCGCTATTTCTTAAACCGTCCTGAGCAAACTCATCTGACACTAATAGCGATCCCCTGAGAAATCCCGGTAGAGCTGAAGAGATCTCCCTATTCTGCAGTACTTGCTTTGCTACTGACCAATGAGCTATAACTTCGAGCTGACCCTCTTCTGAAAGCAATGAATCCCTAACTGATTGATCTGAAACTATCAAGTTCGCAATTTCCCAATTTGCCGCATCCCGGATACAGGCTGAACGGTCGGCAGAAACGTTCAAAAGATCAAAAGTGTCCCGATTTCTACCAAATTTATAAGAGTCAGTGATCAACTCCACATAGTACGAAGTATTGGATTCGAAAGTAATGTTCATCACAGTTTGGATTTCCACGAACTCATAAGAACGAATGGAAACAGAAAACGCTGATAAATCCGAGTATTTGAATTCAATGGATTGGATCAGAGTATCGCTTAAATTGCGAACCTCAATCACTGCTTGTCCAGACTGACTATCTCTCGATGAGACAACAGAAGCACTCGCATACTCTATAGATGAATCGCTCGGATTAACGAGCGAAATTTCCGCATCGGCACTCCTAGAATGCGCTGCAGCGGCCTGATAGGCCATCAGTGATAGACAAGTCACCAAGATGCAATAAATCAGCCGACTAAAGACACTACGATTGCTTGGGTACCTACCAAACGCCTTCCATCAAGCCCCTGTTTTCCATTAACGCTGTGCGCAGGAAATATTATTACGCAACCCGCTCAACAAAGGATATAACGAGTCGCAGAGAGAAGTCAAGGTCTTTCCTGATTACGCACACGGCAAATTAGTTCTCCGGGTAAGTCATTGAATCAACAAGCAAGGGCTGTTGGTTTTAACGTAATTGAATCAATCGGTTGCGTATAGAACAAATTAGGGGTCTATACGAATCTCGCAACAGATTCCATGTCTGAAGTGTCCTGATTTGAGAAGTGGACCCCAAATTTTGCACAGCCCGCTAAGTGGACAACTCCGCCGGTTTATGCAGCCTTCGGTAGGCTGCTCGTGATCCCAAAGTAGACCTCATCGGGGGTTTGTCTGTCCAGTGCGGCATGGCCGCGCTGGGTATTGTAAAACCTGAAGTAGCGATCCAGCCCGGCCCGCAATGCGACGGGCGTTTCGTAAGCCTTGAGATAGATATCCTCGTACTTTATGCTGCGCCACAGCCGCTCGACGAACACATTGTCCACCCAACGACCCTTGCCGTCCATGCTGATTTGGACATGGTGGCGCTTCAGGACGTCGGTGAAGGCGGTTGCAGTGAACTGAGCACCTTGATCGGTGTTGAAGATCTCCGGCGGCCCATAGCGCCTCAGGGCCTCCTCTAGCGCCTCGACACAGAAGTCCGTATCGAGGGTATTCGATAGCCGCCAAGACAGTACCCGACGGCTGTGCCAGTCCAGAATCGCCACCAGATACATGAAGCCCTGAGCCATCGGGATGTAGGTGATGTCGGTCGCCCAGACCTGATTGGGTCGATCAATTGACAGGCCCCGCAGCAGGTAGGGATAGATCCGGTGCCCGGGTGCCGGCTGACTGGTCCGGCGGCGCGGGTAGATCGCCTGCAGCCCCATCAGCCGCATCAGCCGTTGTACCCGCTTGCGGTTGACCAGAAAGCCGCGGCGGTGTAGCTCATCGCGCATCCGCCGGGTCCCGTAGAACGGCCATTGGAGGTAAATTTCATCGATCTGGCGCATCAGGTCCAGGTCCTCCGCGCTTACCGGCGGCGCCGGCTGGTAATAGGCAGTCGACCGAGCGATGTCCAGCACCCGGCATTGGGCCGCCACCGGCAGCTTGTGGTCCTTGTTGATCATGGTTTTGCGCTCGCTCATCGGTCGCGACCGAGCGCTTTGGATAAAAAATCGGGCTCTTCACTGATTCGTGTGGTTAGCATCCCTTCATGATTGCATCGGGATACAGGTCAAGGCCGCCGAGATGAAAGTAGATTGCTGCCCTGAACCGGTCTCGATTGCGGAATCCCCATGCATCTTTAATCGCCGCGGATGCTTTAGACAATTTGGAGCCGTTTCATAGTTCGCTGCTCATTTTGCACCTGGATTTTTGCCATCATAGGATGGCGCCGAGGTGTCTAGGAAACCCGGGGCGATTCAGGGCAATTCAAAACGGCTCTTCACTGATTCGTGTGGGTAGCATCACTTCGTGACTGCATCGGGATACATATCAAGGCCACCAAGGTGGAAGTAGATTGCTGCTCTGAACCGGTCTCGATTGCGGAATCCCCGAGCATCGCGCTTGAGCTTCTGGATCAGTGTGTTGAAACCTTCCGCTCGGGCATTGGTCGCCCCGGTCACCACAGCAGTCACGATCCCATCAAGATGATTTTTGATCATCCGAGCCACCTTCTTGATCGGCTCCAGCTGAGAACGAATCGCCCAGCTGTACCAGCTCTGCCAGCCGCGCCGGGCCCAGCCTCGGGATTTGTAATCCCAAAGGCACATCGCATGGGTCTTGATCGCCCAGGCCCGCGCAGTCTTCAGGTTCGCAGACTTCAGGCCTGCAAAGTGCTCCCAGGCCCTGTCGGTCATCCGGTCAGGATGCTGCAGCCACAGATACTTGGTGCTGGTCAGCACAGAATCGCCTGTCGCGGCCTGAAGCGCCTTGTGCTCGGCCCGACGCACCAAGTCAACCGCATCCCCCAAATGCTTGGCGATATGGAACTTGTCAAACGCGATCTTCGTCCAGGCATCGGGCACGTGCGCGACCGTCGAGCGTATGTAGGGCGACCACATGTCCATCGCCACCGTATTGAGCCTGGCCAGCATCTCGGGCGGTTGTGCGGCATACCACCCGTCAAGAGCGTTCCGGCCGCGGCCGTCGGCCACATGCAGAACCCGGTCCTCAGCGCTGACGACCGTGACATACTCATGCCGCCTCTGAAACGAGGTCTCATCGATGCCAATGTCCTCAGGAAAACATGGCTCCCGTCGCGCCAAACCCCGGCTAACCGCCCGTTCCTGAACGCCGGCGACCACCGACCAGCCCAGATCCAACCGGTGGGCAACCTCCGAGATCGTCGCCACCTTCAGCCAGTCGATCACCAACGCCTCAAACAGTGCCGTCAGCCGGCTGTTGCCTTCGGCCCAGGGCACAGGCACTTGGTGGACGCCGTGCTCCTGACACTCCACCCGCGGCACCTCGGCCACCAGCCAGGTCTTGTACTGGCAGGTATCCAGGTGGCGCCACTTTCGGGTACGAGTGTCGTAGCCCCGGCTGGCCGCCCCGCATTGCGGACAGCCCAGATCCGATCCGGAATGTCGTATATGGACGGTCACGCCGGTGCCGGGCAGGTCAACTTCCACCTCGGAAACCTCCCACGGGGCCTGAATGCCGAGAATCTGACGGTAAAGCTCGCGGTCGTGCATGAGACTGGACTTGAATCGGGGCCAGCCAGTAGCCTATCGGAATCAGTCAACCCACACAAAACCGGGAAGAGCCGGTTTTTAATTCGGAGCTGGAACGTTGGCAGAACGTAGTAGAGGAGAAAATGCAGACTTCAGATGTTCTGGGAGGAGGGCTATGGTCTAAAGCATCCGCTTGGTGTAACGATAGGAGCATTGAGGTGCCGAACAAGGCTTGCATTTGCCAGGCGTTGGCCGAATTGGCCGGAAGTGGAACAAAGATAATCGCCGACGAATATGTGGATCTCCTGAAGGAGGCTGACCGGTGGGCAATTGGCCAATTTAATGTAGTTAGATGATTGAATTGTGGGGCCAAGGGTTGGTTGCTGGCTGACCGCAATTAGGCGTACAGAATAAGTAGGTTTTGATACGCGTCTTGGTAGAGAACATCCTCGATTTGGAGAAAATTGCCAGTGGCCTTTATCGAAAAGGCTGCTGAGCGAGTGAGTTGTTTGAGTTGTGATTGATTTTTCATTCGTAATCAAGAGGCTCGTCCTGCGACGCGCGAACAGTGTCTTGGGCCAGTAACTCGTTTCTGTGATTAAAATCGAAAGTGTGCGCCGTTTGAGGGCAGTTTCCCACGCTCAAGCGGATGCAGACAGGTAGAAACCAGGAAAAGCACTGGTCATACGCTGTTGTCAACACGACGCTCGATACACGCCTACGGTGTTATCGAGGACGCTAAACACTGCGTCGGGAGTTAACCTTGGTTTCGGATAATGATCCACCAAACTGGGAGCGTTTTCGCGCGTCATCAAGGATCTGGGCGCTGCCGGAGATTTCGGCCAATAGTTTCCGGATTTCATCGCCAGGTTCGATTTCCACTTGCTGGTTGATTTTGTCACCGTAGCTCTTGGCGTTCCACTTGCCGATGAGGCGAAGTCGCGTATCAATCATGACCCGCTTGTGCCGGGCATCGATTTCGGGGTCATCTGCAATTCGCAGGCAATCATGAGCCAGGAAGTGCGTGCCGTGCTGGAGAGCCATTCGAGTTTGATCTCGAAACTCGGCGTGATTCCGCTCCCAGCGCCAGAGGGTAGAAAAGTTGGGCATATGGTGGTCGGCACAGATTTTGACGTACGGCTCACCTTCTGCCAGCCGGCGAGAAATTTCGTCGGCCAAGGCACGGTTGAATTTCGTTGGGCGACCAGTTTTCTGCATTGCAGATCCTATCGATCAGGATATTACTGTACAAATATACATAAAAACATGTGTTCTTTCTAGCCGCATCGATTAGTTTGGTCGTGGCTGGCAGCTCCGCCGGCTATCCGAAATTCGGGCAAATTGGGGCCGGGGAGTTTGGGTTTTTCCTACCTGCAAAAGAGCAAATTTCCTACAGCACTCCACGCCACTGCGCCATAGACGACTGAGGGCCGCGGTCCGAATATGTTGTCAGCACAACGGAGTCAACATAATGAGCATAATCAGCCACCCCAGCCCAGCCTTCACTGTCTGAGCGACCATGAACTGATGGATCTGATAACCGATCTGGAGGTCGCAAGAGATCGCGTCACTGCCATTTGGTGGTCCCGTCGCAATCTCGATCGGCCGTCAGCAGCCATAGTCCAAGCTAAAAACGGTGAGGCCCGACTTAACCGACCACTATCTGAAAGTGCCTACATATTGCCTACACATTGAGATAGGTTTGGAAACGTCGGGAAGGGCATTTTTGAGCATAACCCTATGTTTTATAGAGTGGTGCCGGGGGAGGGAATCGAACCCTCACTCCATCACTGGAACCGGATTTTGAGTCCGGCGCGTCTACCAGTTCCGCCACCCCGGCACGGGGGGAGCTCATTGTCCGGTTTGCAGGCCCTGTTGTAAAGCGCCCGGACTCACGCGGCATCCAGGCTGAGCTGGCGTGCCCGGCGTTCATACCAGTGGTTTCCGACCGGGGCAAACACGCAGCAGCTGTCCATTTCGCCGGCATAGATGTGGATGGTGACCGCCGGTTGATGGGCATCGGGGTTGGCGATGGTGTGGTACTCGTGCGGTGGAATCAGACTTCCGGCGCTGCCGACCCCGGTGCGCATGGTGGTGCGCGGCTCGAGCCGGAAGCGGTCGGCTTCGCGCTCTGTCAGTTCGTACTGCATCACTTCGATCTGGCCATGCCATACCGCCTCGACGCACCACATGCCGGCGTGATCATGGATCGGGGTGCCCTGTCCGGGGCCCCAGGTCATGGCCATGATGGTGCAGCCAGAGGCCGGGTCGCGATGGAGCAGGCGGCGACAGTAGTGCTCGGGGTGGGCGTCATAGACGCATTCGGGCAGGCAGATTCGCTTGTCAACGATCATCTCGCACAGGGCATCCCGCAGGCAGTCGGTGATCGCCTTGGGGCAGTCACCGTTGGTTGCCCGGGTCACCTGGTCGATCATGATCTGCTTGCCGGGAAAGTCGAGGCTCACTCCAGCCACTCCGCAATCGGTGGTCCAAACCTCTCGAAGTCTACCAGAAATGCATCGTGTCCCTGGACCGAGGGCAGGGCCTGGAAACTGACCTCTGAGCCGGTGGCTTCCAGGGCCTTGGCCAGTTCTTCCTGCTGGTTCAGGGGGAACAGGATATCGCTGGCCACGCCGAGCACCAGGGCATGGCCGGTGAAGCTGCGGTCGAACAGGGCTTTCAGGTTCTCGTCGCTGTCGCAGGCATCGAAGTTGTCCATCGCCCGCGACAGGTAGAGGTAACAGCAGGGGTCGAACTGGCCGACGAACTTGCGCGCATGGGTCTCCAGGTAGGACTCGATCTCGAAGCGCATGCCGAACAGGGTCGCGGGAAAGTAGTCCTGGCGCCGGCGCCCGAAGCGCTGCTGCCATTCGCCGGCCGAGCGGTAGGAGATCATGCCCAGCTTGCGGGCCAGGCGCATGCCGACTTCCGGCCAGTCATCCTCGGTGTAGGCGCCATCCCGAAAATTGCGATCGGTGACGATGGCCTCGCGTTGCAGCGAGCGGATGGCAATCGCAAAGGGCGTTGCCGAACAGGCGGTCGAGATCAGGCACAGCCGCTCGGTCGACTGCGGATACTGCTTGAGCCAGGCCATGGCGGTCAGCCCGCCCATGGAGGGGCCGATCAGCGCATGCAGCTTTTCGATCCCGAGATGCTCGATGACCTGCCGGGTGCCGCGGGCGATATCCTCGATCGCCAGCTCCGGGAATTTCAGCCGCCATGGTTTGCCGCTGGCCGGGTTGATGCTGGCCGGCCCGGTCGACCCCTTGCACGAGCCCAGCGAATTGACGCAGATGACGAAAAAACGGCGGGTATCGATCGGCTTGCCGGGCCCGATCATCTCTTCCCACCAGCCCGGCTCCGGATCCTTGGCCGATGAGGCTGCGTGGGCGCCGGGAGACAGGCCGGTCATGACCAGCACGGCGTTGTCGCGCTTGTCGTTGAGCTTTCCCCAGGATTCCCAGGCCAGCTGCAGGCCGGGCAGGCGTTCGCCACGATACAGCGGGAAGGGTTTGTCGATAACCAGGTACTTGGTTGCAGGGCCCATGACCAGTTCGAATGAATTCCGATGGTCTTTATAACCGATTTGCGCCGCGCTTATTTACCTGGCACCGCCAGAGTAATGGAAACAAATCCGCCGGGCACTGGGCCCGGCGGTACATTCCGAACTGGCTCCCGGAAGGAGGCCAGCGACTTTTAGAACCTGAAGCCGATCGCGGTGGTAAACACCCAGGGATCGATATCGGCCTTGATGCGGCTTCTGAGCTCGACCGGATTGCCCTGGCCGTCTTCGGTGCGGGTCCGCAGCCTGGCATCGGCCTCGATGTCGATCCAGCGCAGGTCGAAGTTCAGGAAGGTATTCCTGGTCAGGTCGATATCCAGACCGAACTGCAGCGCAATCCCGAACGAGTCCTTGATGTTCAGGCTGGTTTGACCGCCGGTGAAGTCCGAGCCGGTGGCGGCGTTGGCCGTGGCGATGATGCCGTCATGCAGTCCATCGGTGGTGCTCTGGTCGAAGAACCAGGTGTAGTTCAGACCGATGCCGGCATACGGGCGTACCGTCTGATTGGGACGGAAGTGATACTGCAGGCTCACCGTGGGCGGCAGATGCTTGGTGCTTCCCAGCCGACCAATCGGCTCCAGCGCGCCTCTGCCGTCGATGTTGTGACGAAACGGCCAGGCGGCCAGCACCTCGAGTCCGACGTTATCGGTCGCCATCCAGGTGAGGTTGACTACCGGTCGGGCGTTGTTGTCAACGTTGACCTGAAAGTTTTCCAGCCTCGTGCCTTCAAAGACCAGATCACCACTATCGGTGTCGGTGTTGATGAAGCCTATGCCGGCGCGCACGATCCAGTCACCCTGCGATTGGGCGATGGCGGAAGTTGACATCATGGCTGCGGCAACCAGTGGCAGCAGGTATTTCGGGGACATGTTTTTCTCCAGTTGTTGATTGAACGGGGCAAACGATAGATGATCAAGCACTGGGAACAGTCTATGACGCGAGGCTCTCAATGATTTTGACCCGGGTCAAAATCACGTCGAAATCAGGCGGCAACTGGTAGCTTTCTCAAAACAACAGCTGGGAATGAATCGATGACGCGGCTATGCCTGGTGCTGGGCGATCAATTGTCGGAACGCAATGCGGTGCTCAATGCCATCACCTGTGGCAGCGATCATGTGCTGATGGCCGAGTTGGTCGATGAGTGCGACTACGTCTGGCACCATCGCAAGAAAATCGTGATGATTTTCTCCGCCATGCGTCACTTTGCCCGCAGCCTGGAATCTTCGGGTCACAAGGTGTTCTATCACCGCTTTGATCCCGACTCCAAGGTTCGCAGTTTCAGTGATGCCGTCACGGCTCACTGCGCCGAGCATGAGATCGATCAGCTGCTGGTCACCTGGCCCGGCGAATGGCGGGTACTGGACGAGTTGCGCAAGCTGGCCGACCAGGCCGGACTCGAGTTAGTCGTGCTCGAGGATGATCGTTTTTTGTGTCGGCCGGAGGAGTTTTCCGAGTGGGCCAGGGGACGCAGGCAGCTGCGCATGGAGTTCTTCTACCGTCAGATGAGGCGGCGCACCGGCTACCTGATGGATGGTGATGCCCCGGCCGGCGGCAAGTGGAATCTCGATGTTGATAACCGCAAGGCCTGGCCGGGAAAGCCTGATCCCGGGCATCCGATGCAGTTCACGCCGGATCAGCTGACCGTCGAGGTGATCGAGCTGGTGTCGGCACACTTCGACGGTTTCGGTGATCTGGATGACTTTGACTACCCGGTTACCCGCGCCCAGGCGCGGCGTGCGCTGAGTCATTTCGTGTCTCGCCAGCTGGCCCATTTCGGCAGCTACCAGGATGCCATGCACAGCGACAGCGACTACCTGTTCCACTCGCGGTTGTCGGCGGCGATGAACATCGGTCTGCTTGAACCTGCCGAGGTCTGCGATGCAGTCCAGGCTGCCTGGGAGGCCGACCAGGTGCCGCTCAACGCCGCCGAGGGTTTCATTCGTCAGGTCATAGGCTGGCGTGAGTATGTCCGCGGCGTGTACTGGCTGAAGATGCCCGACTACGCCGAGCTCAATCATTTCGACAATCAGCGATCCCTGCCGTCGTGGTACTGGACCGGCGAAGTGAAAATGAACTGCCTGCGCCAGACCATTTCCGCCACCCGCCGCAATGCCTATGCCCACCATATCCAGCGGCTTATGGTGACCGGCAACTTCGCGCTGCTGGCCGGGGTGGTGCCAAGCGAGATCTGTGATTGGTACCTGGCCGTCTACATCGACGCCTTCGACTGGGTTGAACTGCCCAACACCCTGGGTATGGTCATGCATGCCGACGGCGGTTTGCTGGCCTCCAAGCCCTACGCCGCGAGCGGGCGATATATCCAGCGCATGAGCAACTACTGCCAGGATTGCCCGTACCGGGTAGACACCGCGACCGAACAGGACAGTTGCCCGTTCAATGCCCTGTACTGGCATTTCCTGATGCGCCTCCGCGACCGGCTGGGCAAGAATCCGCGCATGGGCATGATGTATCGCAATCTCGACCGTCAGTCGGATGGCCGCAAGAGTGCGATCGGTCGGCGTGCCAGCTGGCTGCTGGAGAACATCGAGTCGTTATGACCGGTTTTCGGGTAGTAACTAGTCCCTGAAACGCATGGAAAGGTCGAGCGGCTCGACGCGCTTGGTCAGCTCGCCGACCGAGATGAAGTCGACCCCGGTTTCGGCCACGGCGCGGATGCCGTCCAGCGTGATGCCACCGGAGGCTTCGAGCTCGATCTGGCCCTTGCATGAAGCTACCGCAGACGACAGATCGGCCAGGCTGAAGTTATCGAGCATCACACGGTCCGCGCCGGCGCCTGCCGCCTGCTCGAGCTGGGCAAGATCTTCGACCTCGATTTCGACCGGGTAGCCAGGGTGCTGGCGGCGTGCCAGCTCAACTGCCGCAGCAATGCCTCCGGCAGCAGCGATATGATTTTCCTTGATCAGAATGGCGTCGAACAGGCCGATTCGATGGTTGTGCCCCCCGCCGATACGTACTGCATGCTTTTGCGCCAGGCGCAGACCTGGCACCGTCTTGCGCGTGTCCAGCAGCCGTGCTCCGGTGCCCCTGATGGCATCGACATATCGTGCGGTCAGGGTGGCGGTGCCCGACAGCAACTGCAGGAAATTCAGACCCGTGCGCTCGGCGGTCAGCAGCCCCCGGGCCGGGCCAGATAACAGGCACAGCTCCTGACTGGCTGTGATCTGATCGCCCTCCCGGCACTGCCATTCGATGCGGATATCCGGGTCGGTCAGGGAAAAGCTGGCATTGAACCAGTCGCATCCGGCCAGGACACCGGCCTGGCGCGAGATGACAACGGTCTCAAGCGTGTTCCCGGCGGGAATCAGGCCGGCAGTCAGGTCGCCGCTGCCCACATCCTCAGCCAGCGCGGCCTGCACCTGGGCGAGTATCCAGTCGGCAACCATGTCCGGCGCTTCAGTCGAACTGGGTGGTGCCAATCCCGCGGTCAGGCAGCAACACCGGGATGCCGTCTTCGATCAGGTAGATGACCTTGTTATCGCGGGTGATCAGAGCGGCGCTGGCCGGGCCTGAAACCGGCTGATGATCGATATACTGAGCATCGCCTTTCTTGATGGCCTCGTTGAGTTTCTTCAGGCGCGATTTTTCCAGCGGCCGCAACGGCTCGTGGCTGACCGGACAGCACAGGATGTCAAGCAGATGATCGGGCAGGTTCATGGGGGGTATTGTAGCAGTGGGTGGAAGAGAGACGGTGCGTCGGTGCGTCGTCGGCCCGACGGGCACACAGGCGCACCGATGTACGGACGCACCGACGAACCTGTCCCTCTCCCCCTCTCCCCACCGCTATGTTAAATTGCCCGATTGTCATTGGCGCGCTGAACATGGCGCAACAACGGTAATCACGACGACATGAACGCCAGCATTCACGCAGACCGCCCGCTGGTCGGGATCATCATGGGCTCAAAGAGCGACTGGGAGACGATGTCGGCTGCCGCCGATGTGCTCGATGAACTCGGTGTGGCTTTTGAAGTGCGCGTGGTCTCGGCCCATCGAACGCCTGATGCGATGTTCGATTATGCCGAAAGCGCAGCCAGCCGCGGCCTGGAAGTCATCATTGCCGGTGCCGGCGGGGCAGCTCACCTGCCTGGCATGGTGGCGGCCAAGACCGTTGTGCCGGTTCTGGGCGTGCCCGTTCAGTCGCGCACCCTCAAGGGCCTGGATTCGCTGCTGTCGATCGTCCAGATGCCGGCCGGGATTCCGGTCGGGACACTGGCCATCGGCACTGCCGGAGCTACCAATGCCGGTTTGCTGGCAGCTGCCATGCTTGGCAACCATCATCCGGCCATCCGTGACGCCTACCAGGCCTATCGCACTCGCCAGACCGAGCGCGTACTGGCCGCCACTGACCCGCGGCTCTGATGCATATCGGCATACTCGGTGCCGGGCAGCTGGCCCGGATGATGGCGCTGGCCGGACTGCCGATGGGGCTGGAGTTCAGCTTTCTCGACCCCAATCCCGACGCCTGCGCCGGCCAGCTTGGTCATCTGGTCACCGCGGACTGGGCAGATGCTTGTGCACTTGACCGCCTTGCCGGCTGCGACCGTATTACCTGCGATTTCGAGAACGTGCCGGCCGACAGCCTGGCCAGACTGGCCGCGGCCACCGAGGTGCGCCCGTGCGCTGCGGCCCTGGCTGCGGCGCAGGACCGACTCGAAGAAAAGCGACTGTTCACCGCGCTGGGCATGGATGTGCCCAATTTCGCCGCCGTCGACACCAGGCCGGATCTGCTGGCGGCGATCGAACAGATTGGCCTGCCGGCCGTGCTCAAGACCCGACGATTCGGCTACGACGGCAAGGGTCAGGCCGTGTTGCGCACCCAGGAAGACCTGGAGCCGGCCTGGCAACGGCTGGGTGGGCAGCCGCTGATCCTCGAGGCTTTGATCGAGTTTCGTTTCGAGGCGGCGATAACCGCGGTGCGCTCGGCCCAGGGCCAGCTGCGCTGCTATCCGCTAAGCCGGACGGTGCACCATCAAGGCATTCTCCAGTTTGCCCAGGCGCCGGCACCTTTCGATCGACAGCATCAGGCCGAGAGTATGGTCCGCGCCCTGGCTGATCACCTCGATTATGTCGGCTGTCTGACGCTGGAGCTGTTTGTCACTGACCAGGGCCTGCTGGCCAACGAGTTTGCGCCGCGGGTCCACAACTCGGCACACTGGACTATCGAGGGCGCCGAGACATCGCAGTTTGAAAACCACCTGCGCGCGCTGTGTGACTGGCCGTTGGGCAGCACCACGTTGCGCGGGCCTGCGCTGATGGTCAACTGGATAGGGCAAATGCCCGAGCCGGCAACGTTCATGGCCATTGACGGCCTGGCCTGGCACGACTACGCCAAGTCGGCTCGTGCCGGACGCAAGGTTGGCCACGCCACCTTGACCGCTAATCACACCGCCGAGCTGGCCGCACGCTGCGAGCGGCTGACGACCGTGCTGCCCGATCAGCTCAAGACCTGCCTGGCTTCGATGATGGCATCCTCCGGCTGATCGAGCGGGAACAGCACCAGGTGCCGCGCATCCAGGTGCAGACCGATATCAGCATCCACCGGGTAATCTTCATGGCTGGGAAACAGCGCGGTAATTTCCTCGCCGCCCGGCAGGCGAAGCTGGTAGAGAATGTCGGCGCCCTGGAACTGGCGACCGATGACACGGGCCCGGCAGCCCCTGGAATCGGGGCGCACATCGTCGGGTCTGATCAGTAGCGCAAGCACATCTCCGGGCGGTCGGTCCGAGGGCAGCGGTGATTCGCCCATGGCGTGAATCAGCTGGTCGTTCCTTACCTCGGCACGCAGATAACTTCCTCGCCCGGTGAACGCGGCGACATAGCGGCAGATCGGCCGGTGGTAGAGCTGGTAAGGGGAGTCCCACTGCAACATATGACCGTCCTTGAGCAACCCGACGCGGTCGGCCAGGGCAAAGGCCTCCTGCTGATCGTGGGTGACCAGCAGGGTGGTCGTTCCACGCTCGCTGAGCATGCTGCGAATCTCTTCGCCCATACGCCGTCTGAGCCGCGTATCGAGATTGGAAAACGGCTCGTCCATCAGCAGCACGGCTGGCTCCGGTGCCAGTGCCCGGGCCAGGGCGACACGCTGCTGCTGGCCTCCGGACAGCTCATGCGGATAGCGCTGGTCCAGTCCGGCCAGCCCGGTCAGCTCCAGCAGCCCGGCGACACGGCGCCGGCGTTCGGCACGGCCGAGCCGGCGGATGCCGAAAGCGATATTGGCACTGACGGTCATGTGAGGAAAAAGCGCATGGTCCTGGAAGACCATGCCGACGCCGCGTTTTTCAGGCGCCAGCCTCAGCTGCCTGCTGCTGACCAGTCGATCCCCGATCCGGATAGTGCCGTCACGCAACGGCTCGAAACCTGCAATGGCGCGCAGTGCCGTGGTCTTCCCGCAGCCCGAAGCGCCCAGCAGGCAGCCGATCTGGCCGGAACTGAGCTCGAAACTCAGATCGCGGATGATGTCCGGCTGGTCATAGCCGACCCGGATATGCTCGACCTTGAGCGTCATCCGGAAGTGGCCCGCGCGCGGATGATGTCGATCAGTACATCGGCAATGGTTTCGGCCTCGGTCCGGTCGATGATCAGCGGTGGCAGCAGGCGGATCGTGTTGCCGCGAGTGACGTTGATCAACAGATCACGATCCAGCGCCGCCTGACGCAGCTCGGTGGCGTCCGTGCTGAGCTCGATGCCGATCATCAGTCCGCGTCCGCGTATCTGGCGAACGCCGGGCACTTCAGCAAGTCCCGCGCGCAGGCGACGGATGATTTCCGCGCCGCGATGGCGCGCGGCCTCGGCAAGCTTTTGGTCATCCATGATGCCCATGACCTCGACAGCGACCCGGCAGGCCAGCGGGTTGCCGCCGAATGTGCTGCCGTGGCTGCCTGGGGTCATCAGATCACCGACCCGAGAGCGCGCCAGGCAGGCACCGATCGGGATGCCATTGCCCAGTGCCTTGGCGACCGTGATCACATCGGGCTCGGCGCCGCTTGCATGCTGAAAGGCAAACCAGCGGCCGCTGCGGCACATGCCGGACTGGACCTCGTCCAGCATCAGCAGGGCATCATGGCGATCGCACAGTTCCCGCAGGCCAGGCAGATAGTCATCGTCGGGAACCCGCACGCCGGCTTCGCCCTGGATTGACTCGACCAGCACCGCGACAATGCGATCGCTTTCGTCCATGGCGCGGGCGGCAGCCGGCAGGTCATTGAAGGGCACGTGGACGAAGCCCGAGACCGGTGGGCCGAATCCCTGCTGAATAGCCGGATTGCCCGAGGCGCTGATGCCGGCCAGGGTGCGCCCGTGGAAGCCGTTCTGGGTGACCAGAATGGCCGGGTCGTGGATGCCGCGGTCGTGGCCAAAGCGGCGCGCCAGCTTGAACGCGCACTCCAGCGCCTCGGCGCCTGAGTTGGCGATGAAGGCCTGGTCGAGACCGCTGGCATGACTGAGCCGTGTCGCCAGCTCCTCCTGCACGGGGATATGGGCCAGGTTGGCAGTGTGGATCAGGGTTGCGGCCTGCTCGGCGATTACCTCGGCCAGCCGCGGGTGGGCGTGCCCCAGGCTGCACACGCCAATGCCGCTGATCGCATCGAGTATTCGGCGGCCCTTTGCGTCGATCAGCCACGCACCCTCTCCGCGGACGAAGGCCAGCGGCAGCCGGGCGTAGGTGTTCATCAGATGGGTCATCGAAACTGGCCCGCGGTCAGCAAGCCTGCATTGTAATGCCCAATGTTGGGGCAGTGATTCACGTTGCGGTGCGGACGACCAGAGCCGGTCGTCCGCACGGGGTTGGCCGATCAGGCCGATTTCAGGTTGTCGCTGACGAACTGCCAGTTGACCAGATTCCAGAACGCTTCCAGGTACTTCGGTCGTGCGTTGCGATAATCGACATAGTAGGCATGCTCCCAGACATCGCAGGTCAGAAGCGGCTTGTCTTCGCCGGTAAGCGGTGTTTCGGCGTTGGAAGTGGAGACCACGGCCAGTTTGCCGTCGGGCTTTGCCACCAGCCAGGCCCAGCCGGAACCGAAGGTGGCGATGGCGGTATCGGTAAAGGTCTTGCGGAAGCTGGCAAAGTCGCCAAAATCACGCTTGATCAGCTCTGCCAGCTCACCGTCGGGCTCGCCGCCGCCGTTCGGGCTGAGGCAATGCCAGTAGAAAGTGTGATTCCAGACCTGGGCGGCGTTATTGAACAGCCCGCCGCTGCTGGAGCGGATGATGTCTTCCAGCGACTGGCCTTCATGCCCGCTGCCGGGCACCATGTCGTTGAGCTTGTCGACATAGGTCTGGTGATGCTTGCCATAGTGGTAGTCCAGGGTTTCAGCAGAAATATGGGGTTCCAGTGCGTTTTTTGCGTAGGGCAGATCGGGAAGGCTGAAGCTCATGAGATTGCACTCCTTGTTTTGGGGTTTGGCCACACATTCATCTGGCCTTCAAAATAGTATCAATTCAGTCCTGATTCAAGCATTCGGGCAGTGAGGTAGTCGTGAACTGTGGTGTTTTGCTGCTCGAGTGTCAGTGATCGCTCTGAAGCGGCAGGCGCTCGCGTCCGCGCGCAAGTCGCCGCTCGATGCGCTCCAGCTCCCGCCAGCGGTTGCAAATGGTGCAGAACAGGGCCGCAGTGCGCTCGGTATCGTAGGCGGCCGAGTGGGCCTGCGACTTGTCCCAGTCCAGTCCAGCCGCGGTGATCGCCCGGGCCAGCACGGTCTGACCGTAGGCCAGGCCGCCCATGGTGGCAGTATCAAAGCAGCTGAAAGGGTGGAATGGATTGCGTTTGTAATTTGCCCTGGCAATCGCGGCGTTGAGGAAGGCCAGGTCAAAGGCGGCGTTGTGTCCGACCAGGATGGCGCGTTTGCAGCCGGTGTCGCGCAGCGCCTGTCGCACCGGAAGGCAGATGTCTCTGAGCGCCTGTTGCTCCGGTACGGCCGGGCGCAGCGGATGGTCAGGGCGTATGCCGTTGAATTCCAGCGCGGCGGCTTCGATATTGGCGCCCTCGAACGGCTCGATGTGCCGCGTGATCATCTGGCCCGGATGCAGCCAGCCTGATTCGTCCATCTCGATGATGCAGGCAGCCAGTTCCAGCAAGGCGTCGGTTGCCGGGTTGAAGCCACCGGTCTCGACGTCGACGACGACAGGCAGGAAGCCACGGAACCGGTTGACGATGGCATGTACCGACATGAATCAGCCTGGTTGACGTGATTCTCCATTTTACACGCCGCAGGCTGGAGGACGTGTTGCAAGTCGCGCATCGCGAAAAGGCCCCGATGCGGGCAAGCCGCATTCGGGGCCTTTGATCGGTGGCTTGGGGATTGATGACCTAGCGCTGAAGCCAGACGTAGCCGAACAGCGCGACGGCTGCCAGCAGCAGAAAGACCCCCCAAAGCGTGATCAGGTAGATGGCCATCAGTCCGAACAGGGTCAGGGCAATGGCAAAGGCTTTGGCGTCGGCGTTGCGTTGTTCGATCAGGCCGGCTCGTCCGGTCAGCTGCAGCAGCAGATGATCCAGGCTGAGCTTGCCCGCGCCCATGAAGAACAGCGGCATCAGCATCGCCAGAAACAGCATCGGAATGCGGAAGTTGCCGCGAAACTCGCCGTCTTCGATCACTCTGGATACCGAGTAGCCCTGCCACAGCTGGCCCAGGCTGTCCCAGCTGGCCGGCCAGTGCACCGAGGCAATCGCGACGATGGTAATCACGATCAGGGTAAAGGCGAAAAAGCGCGTGAACAGCCCCAGCACCAGCGCAATCGCGGCCAGAATCTCGCCCCAGGTGACCAGGAAGAAGTTGAGCGCGTCGGGGAAGTGTCCGAACGGGAAGGGAAAATCCAGGTTGGCATGAAAGCCCGAAACATTGCCGTTGGGATCGCGCAGCTTGAGCACGCCGGCTTTCCAGAATTCATGGGCAAGCAATAGCCTCAGGCCCAAGGGGGCCAGCCAGTCGCCGGCACCGCGCAGTCGCTCGGTCAGGTTGTCGTAGAAATCAGTCAGCATGTCTGTTGTCCACCTTGTCGTGTCATTGGGTTGATTGGGCCGGTCTCGGCCCTAACCGTTTGTTACGCCGAGCCGACGAGAACCTGACGTTGCCGCAGTCGTTCAAGTAGTTCGGTTCCGGCCCGAATCACCGAATCGGGATCGACGGCTTCAAGCTCACCGGCTATGACGTTCAGTGCATCCAGACCGGTCATGGCGGGGTTTTCTTGCAGCAGCAGCAGAAGTTTGGCGGTAACGGCATTGATCGTCATGAAAGCGACCTTGTCGTCGGCCTTGCGCCAGGCCGCCAGCAGCACTGGAGAGGGTTCGGTGGGCAGAAAGCGGGGACCGATGCGGTGGACCGGCCACTGAGACTGGTTGAGCCTCAAGGTAGGGTTGATGCGCGGGCGGCGCTTAAGCAGATCTGGTTTGTCCGTGGCCTGGTCCGGATTGATCTCACGGGCATCCAGGCGTACGCAGGTTTCGATGAACTCCCAGTCTGCCAGTTCGGCCAGAAACGGCGGGCGGTGATCGTGGTCACAGGCCGAGTCGGCCAGGTAACGCACCAGCTCCCGGCCGATTTCCGGAAACAGCGGGGTGGACGGACGGTGCTCGATCATGAACTCGCGAATCAGGCGATCGAAAGCCTGGTCATCGAGCAGTCGCCGGATCACCGGGAAATTGCGTGCCATCAGGTTGCGTATGTTGGCAAAGAACAGGCGACGGTAGATGGCCATCCGTCGTGGTTCGATGCCCTCTGGCTGGGCCACGCTGTCCGGGTTGCGGATATGGTCGGCAAACTGGCGCTGCAGCCGGACCAGGTTCTCAGGAGGCGCGTTGCTGTCCGGCTTGCCTTGTTTCATGGGGTTGCTGCAGTCGACGGATGGTGGCGACCTCGGCCAGTAGCTCCGGGATCGGTGGAAAATTGAAATCACGCTCGAGCAGGGTGGGCACCGGGCCGACTCGTTCATAGGCCTTGTCCAGCAGCTGCCACACCGGGTCGATCACGGGCGCGCCGTGGGTATCGACAATCAGGTCTTCGGCCTCGTGATGGTGGCCGGCGACGTGAATGTAGGCGACTCGATCGGCTGGTAATCCGTCCAGAAAGATCTCCGGGTCATAGCCGTGATTGACGCTGTTGACGTGGATGTTGTTGACATCGAGCAGCAGCAGGCAGTCTGCCCTCTCAACCACGGCGTTGATGAAGGACAGTTCGCTCATCTCGGCCCCGGTGGTGGCGTAGTAGGAGATGTTTTCCACCGCGATCCGGCGACCCAGTTCGTTCTGGACCCGGGCAATTCGCCCGGCGACCCAGTCCACGGCCTCCTCGGTAAACGGAATCGGCATCAGGTCGTAGAGATGTCCGTGCTCGGAGCAGTAGCTCAAGTGCTCGGAATAGCCTTCAATCCGGTGTTCGTCAAGAAAGCGCCGCAGGCGGCGGAGAAAGGTGCGGTCCAGTGGTTCGGGCGCGCCCAGTGACAGTGACAGGCCGTGGCACAGAAACGGAAATCGCTCGGTGTACTGACGGAACTGGCGTCCCAGACGACCGCCGACGTTGATCCAGTTTTCGGGTGCGACCTCCATGAAGCCCAGCGCAGACAGATCATGATCCTGCAGCGGGCCCAGCAGGGCCCGCCGCAGGCCGAGTCCGGCGCCTTCAACGGGGAAGGTAACGGTACTCATGGTGATGGCTTGTCAGCCGGAGCGGGCCTGTTCAGCTCGCGCCACAGGCACCTTCACCACAGGCGCCTTCGCCACAGGCACCTTCGCCACAGGCACCCTCACCGCACGCGCCTTCCTCGTCCTTGTCGTCGTCATCGTCATCGTCTTCGCCGCAGGTGCCTTCGCCGCAGGTGCCTTCACCGCACGCGCCCTCGCCGAAGTTGACCTCACCGGTCATGAAGCCACGCTCGAGCTCGTCGGCCTGGAACGGGTTGTCGCTTGAGTCAGCGGCAGCGAACGCGCCGAGCGAAAAGGATGCGGCGGTCAGTGCGCCGATTGCAGATACCAGGTGCTTCTTGTCAGCCATGATGAAAAACCTCTTGCCTTGTGTTGATCAGTTGATGACCGCTTCGCGGCCATCTCGCGCAGGCTTGATTGCCTGCTTGCCGAACCAGACCGGGTGTCTGGCGATCAGCTTGCAAAAATTTCCGGCTTGCCGATCGGGCAGTTCAGTATGAATTCAGGAGGGCGCTGCCTGCAAGCGCTTTTGCTTCCAGCGGCACAGGTCCTTGACCGGGCACTCCGGACACTTGGGGGAGCGGGCGCGACAGGTATAGCGGCCATGCAGTATCAGCCAGTGGTGGGCATCCTTCAGATACTCGGCCGGGATGCGCTTGAGCAGGACTTTTTCCACCGCCAGCGGGGTCTTGCCCGGCGCCAGGCCGGTGCGGTTGGACACCCGGAATATGTGGGTGTCCACGGCCATGGTCGGCTGGCCGAAGGCGGTATTGAGCACCACGTTGGCGGTCTTGCGGCCAACCCCGGGCAGGGCTTCCAGTTCTGAGCGATTGTCGGGCACCTGGCCTGAATGACGTTCGATCAGCAGGCGACAGGTAGCGATGATGTTTTTCGCCTTGCTGTTGAACAGGCCGATGGTGCGGATATGGCGCTTGAGGCCTTCCTCGCCCAGATTCAGCATGTTCTGCGGCGTGTTGGCGTCGGCAAACAGCCTGGCAGTGGCCTTGTTGACGCCGACATCGGTAGCCTGGGCTGACAGGATCACCGCGATCAGCAGCTCGAACGGCGAGCTGTAGTTGAGCTCGGTGGTCGGTTTCGGGTTGATGGTGGCCAGGCGGCTGAAGAACTCCCGACGTTCGCTGCTGTTCATGCCGCAGCCTCGCTCTGGCCTGCTCGTGCCCGCAGCGCGCCTGTTTGGCCGATCAGCCACTGCCGCAGGGCGACCAGCAGGCCCAGGGCAATGAAGGCGCCCGGCGGAAGGATGGCCAGCAGCATTTCCCAGGACTCGGGCAGCAGCTGGATGGTCCAGTCCGCGGCGGCCGGTCCGAACAGGCGATCAGCGTCGGCCAGCAGGGTGCCATGACCAAACAGTTCGCGGCTGGCCCCAAGCACGATCAGGACTGCAGCAAAGCCTGTGCCCTGGGCCAGGCCATCGTGGATTGCCGGTACCAGCGGCTGACGGGAAGCGAAGGCTTCGGCGCGCGCCAGGATCGTGCAGTTGGTGACAATCAGCGGCACGAAGATGCCCAGCGCCCGGCTCAGATCATGAAACCAGGCCTGCAGAGTCAGATCAACCACGGTGACGGTAGTGGCGATGATGATCACGAAGGCGGGGATGCGGATCTCGGGTCGCAGCTGGCCACGCAGCACCGAGACGGCGGCATTGGAGCAGACCAGCACGGCGATGGTGGCCAGGCCCAGGGCCAGGCCGTTGATCGTCGAGGTGCTGACCGCCAGAAGCGGGCATAGCCCCAGCAGCTGGACCAGACCGGGATTGGCCTGCCACAGGCCCTGGCGCCAGATGTCTTGATGTTCGGGTTTCATGCTTCGGTTTCGTCAATACCGCGCAGGCCAGTTTACACGCGACGACGAGGCGATCGGTTAGTCATGCTCGGTATCCTCGGGATCGCTCCAGACAGACTCTCCCAGCACTTCAAAATGCTCCAGGTTGCGGCGGACTGCCTCGATCACGGCGCCGGCGGTGATGGTGGCATTGCTAAGGGTGTCAAAGTCACCGTCCCGCCGGTCGGGCGCCCAGCGCTGGCGTGGCGGATCATCCAGGCTTCGACCGCTGAATTGCCTGATCCAGTTGCTGCGCTCGACCTCGATGCGATCGCCCAGGCCGGGCGTTTCCCGATGCTCCAGCACCCGCACGGCGATGAGGGTGGCGTCGGGGTCAATGGCCGCCAGCAGGCGAATGCTGCCGCTGTAACCGCGATCGGTGGTGACATCGTAGACAGCGGCTACCGGCTGGCCGGCCAGCCGAGCCCGGTAGATTCGGGCCGGCATTGCCAGCCCGTCAATTCCGATCTCGATGAAATCGGTGACCAGCTCGTTGTCGAAACTGTCGGCAGGCAGTACGGCAGTCAATGCAGCCAGCGCGCGTCGCTCGCGCTCCAGGGCGATCGGTTCGTGGGTGAAGTGATCCAGGGTGGCCAGAATGGCCGCGGCGGCCAGGCCGAGGCCGGTCAGCACCAGGATGGCGCGGTGCCGTGAGCGGGCTGAGCGTTCTGAACTCATGTGCGATGGCCGTAGGCGCGGGGCACGGTGTAGCGGTCGATCAGCGGCACCAGCATGTTCATGAGCAGGATTGCGAAGGCCACCCCGTCAGGATAGGCTCCGAAGCGGCGGATCGCCAGGGTCAGGATGGCGACACCGGCGCCGAAAATCAGCCTGCCGCGCAGGGTCGCGCTGCCCGAGACCGGATCGGTGGCAATGAAGAACGCCGCGATTACCAGGGCGCCGGAGAATACGTGCTGCAGGGGCGAGGGATGGGCGTCCGGCGCGAGAAGCCAAAGCGGTAGCGAAACCACGATCACGGTGGCCAGGACGGCAACCGGCACGTGCCAGGAGATCACGCGCCGATAAATCAGCCACAGTCCGCCCAGCAGGTAGAAATTGGCAATCCACTCCCAGCCGCGACCACCGAAATCGCCGAAGATCGGCTCGCTGTGGATCTCCGATACCAGCCGGCCTTCCTGAACGCCGGTCCGCAGGGCCTCCAGCGGCGTAGCCTGACTGATCGCATCCCAGCTCAAGTGCTCAGGTAATCGTCCGGTAAAGATCGCGGTGAGGGTCTCGCCGGGCGTCGGCAGCCCGGGTGACAGCGCTCGCGGTGCCAGCCAGTTGCTCAGTTCGCCCGGAAAGGCCACGATTACCGCGGCAAAACCGACCATGGCCGGGTTGAACAGGTTGTAGCCCAGCCCGCCGAACAGGTGCTTTGCGATGACGACGGCAAACAGCATGCCGGTGGCGGCGATCCACCATGGCGCCAGCGGCGGCAGGCACAGCGCTAGCAGCACGGCGGTGACGACGACGCTGTAGTCGTTGATGAAGGGCTTGAGCGGCCGGCCGCGGGCGCGCAGCATCAGCATCTCGAGCACCAGCCCGAAGGCTATGGTCAGCGCGATCTGGAACACAATGCCCCAGCCGAAGAACCACACATGGGCAATGACTGCGGGAACCATCGCGTAAAGCACGTCACGCATGATGTCACCGACGGTGCGGCGTGGCGGCAGATGGGGCGCTCCGGCCAGCTCGAGACTCATGGCTTTTGCTTGCGCCTTGCCCGCTCGAGCGCGGCCTGGATTTCGTCGCGGGCCTGCTCCGGCTCGCTCAGGCGCTTTTTGCGCTCGGCGCGTCGAGCCTGGCGTTCGGCGCGCTCACGTACCAGGCGCTGCTCGCGGGCTTCATGTCGCCGCCTGGCCAGGGCGGCGCGGCGCTGGTCGAGCTGGCGGACGATCAGCTGATGCTTGCCGTGTCGATAATGCTCTACCAGCGGGATATGACTGGGACAGACCTGGGCACAGCAGCCACACTCGATGCAGGCCGAGAGATTGAGGCGCTCGGCGGCCGCCAGGTTGTCGGCTGCCAGGTGCCGGAAGATCTGCTGTGGCAGCAAGCTGGCCGGGCATACCCGCACGCACTCGCCGCAGTTGATGCAGGGCATTTCGCTCTGGCGACGAGAAAGCACATCCTCGGTCAGCGCCAGTATGCAGATGGTGCCCTTGGCCACCGGGATTTCGTCACTGGCCAGGGCCAGCCCGGACATCGGACCGCCCAGCACCAGTCGCGTGATCGGGCCGGTATATCCTCCGGCCTGCGCAACCAGATGGGCAATTGGTGTGCCCAGCGCTGCAATGAAGTTGCGCGGCTGGGCGATCCCCGGGCCGGTCACAGTGACCACCCGCTCGATCAGTGGTTTGCCCTCGATCACGGCATCGTGCACTGCTGCCGCAGTGGCCACGTTGTGGCACACCACGCCCAGGTCTTGCGGCAGACCCTGATGTGGAACTTCGCGGCCGGTCAGCACCTGGATCAGCTGACGCTCCCCGCCTTCGGGGTAAATGGTGGTGACCTGGCGCAGCTTGACCGGCAGCGCCGGCGGCTGCTCCCGAAGGCAGCGGGCAAATTTCGCTTCGACCGTACCCATCCGGTCTTCCAGGGCGATCACCACCTGGCTCGCGCCAACGGTTCGGGCCAGGATCACGCCTCCGGAAATGATGGCCTCGGTGCGCTCGCGCATCAGCATTTCGTCGCAGGAAATCCAAGGCTCGCATTCGGCGCCGTTGATGATGACGGTGTGCAGGCCGGGCCAGTCGCCGCGCAGCTTGGCCGCGGTCGGGAACACGGCACCGCCCAGGCCCGCCAGCCCGAGACGGTTGAGGTGATCGACCACAGCATCTGGCCGGGTATCGGCTAGCGGCTCGAAGGAAGCCTGTCGATCATCTCCGTCCGGAGCCAGCACCACGCAAGCAGCGCGGCTGCCGGGTGGCCAGGACACTGGATGCAGCTGATCGACGGCCAGGATGGTCCCGGAAGTCGGGGCATGGATCGGTACCTGGCTGTCGTCCTCCGCCGTGGTCAGTGGCTGGCCCTTGAGCACGGACTCACCGGGCGAGACCAGCAGCTTGCCGGGCGGTCCCTGGTGCTGGACCAGCGGCAGGTAAAGATGATCAGGCAAGCTTGACCGCGCCATTGGCTGCTGGCACGACACCTGCTTGTGATGGCGCAGCTTCAGGCCGCCGGGAAAGCTGTGAAGCTGATCACCGGGCAGCAGCTCGCTCATGTCGGGCGCTCCCACCGGTTTCCCGAGCCACCAGTATGATTGCGCCCGCTCATCGGTCGGTCATTGCTTGTTGAATGGGTCGCGGCCAGGTCCAGCGTACCGGACGCTCCACCAGGGAAATGCAGTCGACCGGGCACGGGGCGATGCACAGCTCGCAGCCGGTGCATTCGTCGCTGATCACCGTGTGCATGTAGCGCGAGGCGCCGAGTATGGCGTCGACCGGACAGGCCTGGATACAAAGGGTACAGCCGATGCAGCGGTCTTCATCGATGATGGCAACGCTGGGCGACCCGGGTTCTCCGCGATCGGTATCCAGCGGGATCGGATCAACATTCAGCAGTCCGGCCAGGGCGTCTACGGTGCTCTGCCCGCCAGGGGGGCATTGGTTGATCTCGGCCTCGCCGGAGGCAATGGCCTGGGCGTAGGGGCGGCAACCGGGATAGCCGCACTGGGCGCACTGGGTCTGCGGCAGCAGCTGATCGATCTGCTCGACGATCGGGTCGTCGTCGGGTTTGAAGCGGCGACCGGCCCAGGCCAGCCCGGCGGCGATGACCAGCGCCAGCAGGCCCAGGCTTAATACGGCAGCAGTCATCGGGCAGTGGTCCTGACAGTCATATTCATAGCCTGGCAAAGCCGGTAAAGCCCATGAAGGCCAGCGCCATCAGCCCGGCGGTGATCAGACCGATCGGGGCGCCCCTGAAGCTCGCCGGCACATCGGCCATGGCCAGACGTTCGCGCGCGGCAGCCAGGGCGATCAGCACGCCGCCGAAGCCGAGCGCGGCGCCGAAGCCATACAGGGCCGACTCGAACAGATTGTGCTGTTCGCGCAGGTTGAGCAGGGCTACGCCGAGCACGGCGCAGTTGCTGGTGATCAACGGCAGATACAGCCCCAGCACCCGGTGCAGCAGCGGGGCCGAGTGGCGCATCACCAGTTCCGAAAGCTGAACCAGCGCGGCAATCACCAGAATGAAGGTCAGGGTGGACAGATAGCCCAGACCAAATGGCTCGAGCACCCAGGTGCTGAGCAGGTAGCCGGCAACCGAGGACAGGGTCAGTACGAAAGCCGTGGCCAGGCTCATGCCGACGGCCGATTCGACCTGGCCGGAGACGCCGAGAAAGGGGCACAGTCCCAAAAACTGGATCAGCACGAAGTTGTTGACCACTGCCGCGGCGAAGATGATCAGGACCAGGTCCACGATGATCAGGGCCTTCCGGCCGGTCACCTAATGCGCATGCCCGGTTCGGCACCGCTGTCGGGCTCGAGCAGGAAAGGTCGGCCATCCTCGCCGGAAGCGGCCAGCACCATGCCCTCGGAAACGCCGAAGCGCATCTTGCGCGGGGCCAGGTTGGCAACCACCACGGTCAGCCGTCCGGTCAGATCCTTGGGCTCGTAATGGCCGCGGATGCCGGCCAGGATCTCGCGCTGAACTCCACCCAGATCCAGCTTCAGTCTGAGCAGGCGGTCGGCACCTTCGACGGTTTCGGCGCTTTCGATTCGCGCGACGCGCAGATCGACGCGGGAAAACTGCCCGAAATCGATCTCGTCGGCAAACTCGGGTGCCGTTGCCGTTGCCGTTGCCGAGGCCGGCTCGGCCGGCGGCGGCGCGCCCAGCGACTGGCGGCTGGCCTCCAGCACGGCGTCGGTCTGGGTCTGCTCGACCCGGGTCAGCAAGGGCTCGAAAGGCCGAATCGGATGATCAAGCAGCGGGCGGTCGATGTCGTCGAATCGATCTAGCGCCACATCCAGAAAGCGGCCGGCCGCGGCCGCGGTAGCCGGGATCACCGGGGCCAGCCAGGTCATCATGATCCGGAACAGGTTCAGCCCCTGGGTGCAGATGGCAATGACCTCTTCCTCGCGGCCGGCTTCCCTGGCCAGTACCCATGGCTTGTGCTCGTCGATGTAGCGGTTGGCCTCGTCGGCCAGCGCCATGATGCGTCGAATGGCCTGGTGATAGTTGCGCGACTCGAACTCGGCCAGGATCGCCTGGTGCTCGTTGATGAAGCGCTCGTACAGCGCCTGATCCGGCAGGGCCGGCCCCAGCCGCCCCTGGCCCAGACGATGGATGAAGCCGGCCGAGCGGCTGGCGATATTGACCAGCTTGCCGACCAGGTCGGCATTGACCCGGGCTCGGAAGTCGTCGAGGTTCAAATCGATGTCGGCCAGTCCCGAACCCAGCTTGGCGGCGAAGTAGTAGCGCAGCGGGTCGGGGTGCAGATGGTCCAGCCAGGTGCGCGCCTTGATGAAGGTGCCGCGTGATTTGGACATCTTGGCACCGTTGACGGTCAGAAAGCCGTGGGCATGTACCGCAGTCGGGCGACGCAGTCCGGCTCCCTCCAGCATGGCCGGCCAGAACAGGCAGTGGAAATAGATGATGTCCTTGCCAATGAAGTGGTGCATTTCGGTCTCGGTATCCGGTGCCATCCACTGTTCGAAATCCAGCCCTTCGCGCTGGCAGATTTCGGCGAAGCTGGCCAGATAGCCGACTGGTGCGTCCAGCCAGACGTAGAAATACTTGTCCGGATTGCCGGGGATGGGGAATCCGAAGTAGGGGGAGTCGCGGGTCACGTCCCAGTCGCGCAACCGATCGCCAAACCACTCCTCGAGCTTGTTGGCGACCTCGTCCTGTAGCGCGCCGGAGCGCACCCAGGCGGCCAGGCTGTCGCGAAAATCTTCCAGTGCGACGAAGAAGTGCTCGGTCTCCCGGACCACCGGCCGGGCGCCTGATATCACCGACCGAGGCTCGACCAGCTCGGTGGGATCGTAGGTTGCGCCGCAGACCTCGCAGGAATCCCCGTACTGATCGGCAGCCCCGCAGCGTGGACAGTTGCCGCGGATAAAGCGGTCGGGCAGGAACATGCCGCGGTCGGGATCGTAGAACTGCTCGATGGTGCGCGTGCGGACCGCGCCGCGCTCGTTCAGGCGTTGCCAGATTCTTTCGACCAGGCCCTGGTTGGCCTCGGTATGGGTCGAGGAGAAATTGTCATGCGACAGGCCGAAGTCCTCGAAATCACGCAGGTGCTCGGCGTGCATCCGGTCGATCAGCTGCTCCGGGCTGATTGATTCCTTCTCTGCCTGCAGCATGATCGGCGTGCCGTGGGCATCGTCTGCCCAGGCAAACCAGACCTCGTGGCCCCTGGCGCGCTGGAAACGGGCCCAGATGTCGGTCTGAATGTATTCGAGCATGTGGCCCAGGTGAATCGGACCATTGGCGTAGGGCAGGGCAGCCGTCACCAGAATGCGGCGTTTTTCTGTCATCGAAACCGGAACCTGAAGCGATTGCGAACCAGTAGCGATTATCGCATAGCACGGATATCCCCAACGTTGAGACAAGGTTGGGGATGAAGTTCCACGGCCCTGCCCGGCATTGACGGCTTTGCGATACTGTTGTTTCAGTCAGTTTGTTTCACTTGATGAATAAGGAACGGATGCAAGGCCGATGAACGAATCGAACGCGGAGGTTCTCAAGACGATTGTCCGGGCGCTGCCGGACCCGCACACCGGCGAGCCGCTGGGCGATGCCGTGCGCGGTCTGGCACTCAGTGGCGACCGGGCAGCGGTCGATATCATGCTGGGCTATCCGGCCGCCAGCTGGCGCAAGGATCTGACCCGTGATATCGAGAGTGCGCTGACAGGCCAAGCCGGTCTGGCCCGGGTTACCGTCGACATCGATTGGCAGATTGTCCAGCATGCCGTCCAGCACGGACTGGCTCCGCTGGACGGGGTGCGCAACATCATCGCCGTGGCATCGGGCAAGGGCGGGGTTGGCAAGAGCACGATCACCGCCAACCTGGCGCTGGCGCTGGCCGCCGAGGGCGCCAGGGTCGGGGTGCTCGATGCCGACATCTACGGTCCCTCGCAGCCACGCATGCTGGGCCTGGACGGCCGGCCTCGGACCGCCGAGAACCGGCGCATCCTGCCGCTCGAGGCGCACGGTCTGCAGGCAATGTCAATCGGGGTGCTGGTCGAGGCTGATCAGGCCATGATCTGGCGTGGACCGATGGCAACCCAGGCTCTGCAACAGATGGTCAACGAAACCCTATGGCAGGATCTGGACTACCTTGTATTCGATTTGCCGCCGGGCACCGGCGATGTGCAGTTGACCCTGGCCCAGCGCATTCCGGTTGCAGGCGCCCTGGCGGTGACCACGCCGCAAGCCGTGGCCCTGGACGACGTGCGCCGTGCGGTGGCGATGTTCGGCAAGGTCCGCATCCCGGTGCTGGGGATTCTGGAAAACATGAGCACTCACCTGTGCAGCAACTGTGGTTTCGAGGAGGCAATGTTCGGCTCCGGTGGTGGCGAGGCCATTGCTGCTGAGTGCGGTTTGCCGCTGCTGGGGCAGATTCCGCTCAATGCCGGGCTGGGCCGTTCCACCGATGAGGGGCGGCCGCTGGTGATTGACCAGCCGGAGCATCCGGTCAGCCAGCGCTTTCGGGAGGTGGCGCGGCAGGTGGCCGGGAGGCTGGCGGTCCAGTCAAGGAACACCAGGGTCAGGATGCCGAAGATCGTGATCAGCGAGTAGCGCGGGTCAGGTTTCTCCCAGCTCGATCCGGATCGCCGTCGCGGCGCGGCGCGCCCGGTCGCGTGCCTGGTCGATGCTTTCGCCTCTGGCCAGCGCCACGCCCATGCGCCGGCGGCCCTTGACGGTGGGCTTGCCGAACAGCCTGAGCTCAGTATCGGCCTGGGCCAGGGCCTTATCCAGGCCGTGATAGCGGATATGGTCGGATTCGCCCTCGGCCAGGATTACCGCCGAGGCCGAGGGGCCGCGCTGGACGATGTGCGGGATCGGCAGTCCCAGTATGGCCCGGGCATGCAGGGCGAATTCGCTCAAGTCCTGCGAGCTCAGGGTGACCAGTCCGGTATCGTGCGGCCGCGGCGAGACCTCGCTGAACCAGACCTCGTCACCGCGGATGAACAGCTCGACGCCGAACAGGCCGTTGCCGCCCAGCGCGCCGGTTACCGCACCGGCTATGCGCTCGGATTCCAGTCGTGCCAGTTCGCTCATCGGCTGCGGCTGCCAGGACTCGCGATAGTCGCCGTCTTCCTGGCGGTGGCCGATCGGTTCGCAGAACAGGGTCTTGTCGCCTGAGCGTACGGTCAGCAGGGTGATCTCGTAATCGAACTCGACAAAGCCCTCGACAATCACCCGGCCGGCGCCGGCCCGGCCTTCGCTCTGGGCCTTGTGCCAGGCGCTGTCGATGTCCTGGTGCCGCCGGACCAGGCTCTGGCCCTTGCCGGAAGACGACATTACCGGCTTGATCACGCAGGGCAGTCCGATGGTTTCGATGGCGGCATCGAAATCGGCGCGATCGCCGGCAAAGCGGTACGGTGAGGTCGGTAGCTCGAGTTCCTCGGCGGCCAGCCGCCGGATGCCCTCGCGGTCCATGGTCAGGCGGGTGGCCCGGGCGGTCGGGATGATGTGCTGACCCTCGGCCTCGAGATGGACCAGGGTGTCGGTATCGATTGCCTCCAGCTCCGGCACGATCAGATGCGGCCGGTCGAGTTCGATCACCCCGCGCAGGGCCTGGCCGTCCAGCATGTCGATGACGTGCGCGCGGTGGGCAACCTGCATCGCCGGCGCATTCGGGTAGCGATCGACGGCAATCACCTCGCAGCCCAGGCGCTGCAGCTCGATGGCAACTTCCTTGCCAAGCTCGCCGCTGCCAAGCAGCATGATGCGGGTGGCGGTTTCGCTCAGTGGCGTGCCCAGGGTGGTCATGGCGACGGTTCCTTGAGGTGGCGGTGGAGGAAGCCGGTGATCGCGCGGTAGACGTGGACACGCGCGCTGGCGCCAGAGATGGCATGCTTCTCGCCCGGATAGGTCATCAGCTCGAAGTCGATGATCTCGTCCTGCAGTTTCTGCATCAGCAGGGTCGAGTGGGTGAACAGCACGTTGTCGTCGGCCATGCCGTGAATCAGCAGCAGGGAATCGGAAAGCTGGTCGGCGTGGGTAATCACGTTGCCGAAATCATAGGCCTCGGGCTGATCCTGCGGCTTGCCGAGATAGCGTTCGGTATAGTGGGTGTCATACAGTCGCCAGTCGGTGACCGGCGCCACCGCCACACCGGCGGCGAAGGCGCCGGGATGCTGCATCATCAGCATCAGCGCCAGGTAACCGCCGTAGCTCCAGCCGAATACCCCGATGCGGTCGGGGTCGACGAAGTCGAGACCGCGCAGGAAATCCAGCCCGATCATCTGGTCGATGACCTCGATCCGGCCCAGTTTGAGATAGGCCTCGTCCTGGAACGCCTTGCCCTGGCGGACGATGCCGCGATTGTCCAGCGAAAACACCACGTAGCCTTTCCCGGCTATGTACTGATCGATCAGTACCCGGCGGCTCCAGCTGTTGGTGACCAGGCGGTGGGTGGGGCCGCCGTAGACGTGAAAGAACACCGGGTAGCGCCGCCCTTCCTCGAAGCCTGCCGGCCTGATCAGCCGATAGTGCAGCGGTATGCCGTTGGGGCCGATGATCTCGCCGAACTCGGTTGGCTGGTGAGCAGTTCGGAACGGGTGGTAGGGATGGTCGGCATCGATGCGGTTTTCGACCAGCCAGGCCAGGCGCTCGCCGTCGGCCGAGTGCAGGGACAGCTGCGGCGGCTGCACGGTGCTGGAAAAGGTGTTGACATAGACCCGGGCGCTTGAGTCCATCCGCACCTGGTGCCAGCCGCTGCGCCGGGTCAGGCGCGTTACCGCATCGGGTGACTCGGTCACCAGCGATTGACGGTACAGGTGCTTTTCACGCGGCGAGGCCTCGGCGGCAGTGAAGTAGACCAGGCCCAGTTCGAGGTCGATACCCTTGACCGCATCGACCGCCCAGTTGCCGGTGGTCAGGCGCCGGATCAGCTCGCCATCGCTGCGGTAAAGATACAGATGCCGGTAGCCGTCGCGCTCCGAAGACCACAGGAAGGCATCCATGCCGTCGATGAAACGCAGGTCATCGTGCAGGTTGATCCAGGTATCGGCGGTTTCGGTCAGTACGACCCGGGTGGTTTCCGATGCCAGGTCGGCGATCACCAGCTCCAGTCGCTTTTGATCACGCGACTGGCGCTGGAAGCTCAAACGCTTGCCGTCCGGCAGCCAGGCCACCCGCGGAATGTAAATGTCGGGTTCCTCGCCCAGGTCTATCCAGTCGATCTCGCCGGACTCGACTTCGACCACGCCCAGCCGATAGCTGACATTGGGTGTGCCGGTAAACGGGTAGCGCTGTTCGATGATCTCGATCTCGTCGGCGCGAATCTCGAAGCGCCGGGTCAGCTGCACCGGGCTATTGTCGACCCGCAAAAAGGCGATACGGGTACCGTCGGGCGACCACCAGTAGCCGGTATCGCGCCCCATCTCCTCCTGGGCGATGAATTCGGCCACGCCGTTGGTGATTAGCCCGTCACCATCGCGCGTCAGCGCGCGGGCCTGGCCGTTGTCGTTGTCGAGCGCGGCCACCCACAGATCGTGATCGCGGATGAAGGCAATCCGGGTACCGTCCGGTGAGATGCCGGGATCGGTGTCGAAGTCTTCGCCATCGGTGACCTGGCGGACTTCGGGCGGTTCGCTGACGAGGTCCGTGAGGTAGATATTGCCGCCCAGCGGGAACAGCAGGAAGCGTCCGTCGCCGGACCAGCGGTATTCGACGATGCCGCGCAGGCCGGCGATCCGCGCCCGCTCGCGCCGGGCCTGCTCTTGAAGCGACAGCTCGCCCTCGTCGGCCAGCACTTGATCGGCTGCAATCAGCCGCCGGGTCTGGTCATCTCCGATGTGGTACTCCCACAAATCCAGCAGGTCGCGATCATCGTCACGGGCGCGCAGGAAGGTGACCCGGTCGCCGGCAGGAGACAGCTGTGCCTGGCGCAGCGAGGGCCCGGACAGGTCGGGGCTGGCAAAGATCCGCTCGATGGTCAGCGGCGGCTCTGCCTGGACTGGTAGCCAGACCAGCAGAAGCAGGAGGGTGGGCAGCATTCGGAGCATGGGTGCTGGCATTGAGCGTTAAGTCAACTTGCTATTGTGTCGCCGTCGTCAACGGCTGGCAAATTGATCACTCACTGGTACCCAACCCAGACGGCCACGACCAGGGCGATGGCCGAGAGCACCAGCAGCTTGAGGATCAGCGGGGCAATGAATCGGAACCAGCGATCGTAGGGGATGCCGGCCAGCCCCAGGATGCCCATCAGCACCGGGTTGGTCGGCACGATCATGTTCATCAGACCGTCGCCGAACTGGAAGGCCAGCACCGAGATCTGCCGGCTGACGCCAACCAGGTCGCCGATCGGCGCCATCAGCGGCATGGTGACGAATGCCTGGCCGCTGCCTGAGGGGATGAACAGGTTGAGCAGGCTCTGGATGCCCAGCATGCCGACCGCCGACAGCTCGGCCGGCACCGCCGCCAGCGGCGTGGCCAGGGCATGGACAATGGTATGCAGCACCTCACCATCCTCCAGCAGCAGCGCGATCGAGCGGGCAAAGCCAATCAGGATCGCGGTGCCGGCCAGCTCGGCGGCTCCCTTGCTGAAGGTATTGGCCAGCTTGTCCAGCCGCATGCCGGCTATCAGGCCGACAACAATCGCCAGGCCCAGGAACACCGCGCCCAGCTCGACCAGGTACCAGCCGTAACGAGCGATGCCGATGACCAGCAGCACCAGGGCGCCGAGGGTGGCCAGCAGCACCAGCATGCGGCGCCTGTCCAGCGGTGGCTGGTCTTCGCTTGCCGGCGGCTGGGCGGACGCGACATCGGCGACCAGGCTGGCGGCGGGATCGGCCTGCACCCGCCGCGCGTAGCGCCACACATGGTGGAAGCCGACGGCCAGGAAGGGCACGATCAGGACCGCTCGGTACCACATTCCCGAGCCTGGCTGGAGCTCGGCAACTTCCTGGGCGATCAGCAGCGTGAAGGGGTTGATCAGGGCCACGCCATAGCCGATGCCGTAGCCCACGACCATGATGCCGATGGCGGCCACCGCGTCCATGCGCATCGATACGCACAGCGCGATCAGGATGGCGGCAAACGGGATGTATTCCTCGGCCATGCCCAGCGTGGCCGAGGCCACGGCGAAGGCAAACATGCCGGCAAAGATCAGCATCCCCGGGCTGTGCCCGAAGCGGCTGATGACCTGCCCGAGCAGGGCGTCGATGGCGCCGGTGGCGCGGACCACGGCCAGCGCACCGCCGATGATCAGGACGAAGAATATGATGCCCTGGGCATCGGCCAGGGCCCTGGGCACGACGGTCAGCAAGGACCACGGCGGCAGCCGCGGCGCATCATCCAAGACCTGATAGGTGCCCGGGATCACCACCTCGCGCCCGGCTTCGGTAAGTTCGCTGTCGAAACTGCCGGCAGGCAGAATCCAGGTCAGCACCAGCGCCACCACCATCATGGCGAACATCAGTACCAGCGTATGCGGCACGCGAAAGCGATCAGTCATGATTCCCTCCTGGCATGTGGTGACGACGCGTGATGACGATCACGGGCGTTCTGGTATTCTAAGCGGCTGTTGAAGGCTCAAGTGGGTAAAACATGCCAAAGTTTCTGATTGCTCTTGTCATTGCCGTTCCGGCCTGGGCCGGCGCCAGCGAGCCGTTGCCGCTGGAAACCTTCTTCCGGCACGCCGAATTCTCCAACATGGTGATCTCGCCGACCGGCGAGTATCTGGCCGCCACCGCACCCCAGGAAGATCGCACCGGGGTCGTGGTGCTCGACATCCGCAATTATCCGCAAGTGACGCCGATGTCGAGCTTTGTGCTCGGCCGCAACGAAAACGCCACCGGGCTGCGCTGGGTGACCGACGAGCGGTTGATTTTCTCGTCCAACCAGCAGCTTGGCAGCGTGGCCCAGCCGCGTCCGACCGGGCGACTGTTTGCGATGAATGCCGACGGTACAAGGCAGCGACAGATCTACGGGCCGACCGGCGGCAGCGTCACCGGCCGGGCGGCGACCATACTGCACTTGTTGCCCGATGATGATCGCCGCATTCTGATCGCCGACTGGGCGGCAGGCCGCGAGCGTCCGATGGCCTGGCTGCTGGATCTGGATCGTTACCAGCGGGTCAGCCGGGTGACGCGCTCGCCGCTGGAGCGCGGTGGTCTGGGCGCCGATCAGCAGGCCAGGGTGCGTTTTGCCTACGGCGCCAACGAGGATGGCGAGCAAATGTTTGCCTGGCGTCCGGACGAAGACAGCGATTGGCAGGACTTCGACAACCCCTTCAACGGGGAAATTTCGTTCTGGGGCTTCAACAAGGACGGTACCCATGTCTATGTGGCCTCGCGCGACCAGGAGCGCCTGGGCGTGTTCAAGATCGAGCTGGCCAGCGCCGAAATCACCCCGCTTTTGACCGACGACCAGGTTGAGGCGCTGGGCCCGGTCTGGGACCGGGATGGAGAGCGCCTGATTGGCGCGCTGTTCAACACCGGGATCCCGGAATATCGCTGGATCCACCCCGAGGACGAGACCGCACGCATCCTGCGCAGTCTGCAGGCGGCGCTGCCGCAGCATCGGGTCTCCGGCGGGGAGTTTACCCGTGACGGCAAATGGGCCACGATCCGGCTGTTCAGCGACCGTGAGCCGGGTATCTTCATGATGCTCGATGCTGAAAACATGCGGCTGAATGAACTGGTGCCGGTGCGCAGCTGGGTACCGGCTGATCGCATGGCTGAAACGCGGCCGATCACGCTGGATGCCCGTGATGGCCTGACTCTGCACGGTCTCATGACCTTGCCGCCGGGAGTGGAAGATCCGGAAGGGCTGCCGATGGTGGTCGAGGTTCACGGTGGGCCTTACGGCCCGTTCGACATGTGGGGCTGGAGCCCCTGGGTTCAGGCCATGGCCTCGCACGGTTACCTGGTGCTGCAGATCAACTTCCGCGGCTCGGGCGGTTTTGGCCATGATTTCATGTACGACGCCTATGGCCAGTGGGGTGCGGAGATGCAGGACGACGTTACCGACGCCACTCGCTGGGCCATCGAACAGGGCTATGCCCATCCCGACAGAGTCTGCATCTCTGGCGCCAGCTACGGCGGCTACGCGGCGATGTGGGGAGTGATCCGCGAGCCCGACCTGTACCGCTGCGCATTCGCCTTCGTCGGCGTCTACGATCTGGAGCTGATGTTCGACGTCGGCGATATCCCGGAGTCCGAGTCGGGCCGGCGTTACCTTGAGCGGGCGCTGGGCACCGACTCGTCCGAGCTCAGGGCGCGCTCCCCGGTCCATCACGTCGACAAGATCACTGCCGATCTGTTCATCGCCCACGGCAGCGAGGATATACGCGCCCACTACGATCACTACCATGCGCTGATAGCGGCGCTGGAAAGGGCGGGTATCCCGCACGAGAAGCTATGGGTTGAAGGCGAGGGGCATGGCTTTTACGAGCTGGAAAACAACGTCAAGCTGTACTCCCAGGCGCTGAGAATGTTTGAACGCAACATCGGATCGGGCTGGCAGCCACGCGAGGATGCGGTCGCCAGCGCCGACTGAGTTCGTCGTCGGGCTTCCCAAGTATTCATGGCCGGGCTATAATGCCCGGCTTGCCCGGTTTCTGGTCGCGGAAGTCGGGTTTTCAAAGACACATGAATCTTACAGAGAGCCCGCAAAATGAGCATGCAATCCAAGCTGCAAGCCGAACGGCGCGAGGACGTGGGGAAGGGTGCGAGCCGCCGCCTGCGTCGCGCCGGTCGTCTGCCTGCCATCGTCTACGGTGGAGAACGTGATCCGGTCAGCCTGACGCTGGATCACGACATCGTGCTGCACAACGCTGAACACGAGGCGTTCTTTTCCTCGATTCTCGAGCTAAACGTTGGCAAGCTTAGCCAGAAGGTCATCGTTCGAGACCTGCAGCGTCACCCTTTCAAGCCGCGCCTGACGCATATCGACTTTCAGCGCGTCGACGAGGAGCATGAGCTGCGCCTGAATGTGCCGATCCACTTCGCCAACGAAGCCAGCTCCAAGGCAGGTCGCGCAGCCGGCGTGGTGATTTCGCATCAGATCACGGAGGTCGAGATTTCGGCTCTGCCCAAGCATCTGCCGGAGTACCTGGAAGTGGACCTTTCCGGTCTCGAGCCGGGTGACAGCGTGATGCTTAGCGAAGTCCCGTTGCCAGAAGGCGTCTCGATTCCGGCGCTGGATATCAGCAGTGACAACGATGCGCCGGTCGTGACCGCGATCTACATCCGCGAGTCCCAGGGCACCGGCGCTCTGGCCGCCGAGGCTGATGCCGTGCTGGCCGAGGCCGAGGAAATGGCGGCGCTGGACGTTGACGAGGGCGAAGTCGACGAGGACGCCGAAGCCGAGGGAGAGCAGGCCGAGGACGACAGCGACGACTCCGCATCGGACGAGAAAAAGTCCTGATTGCCGAGCGGGGTGGACGCGGCCTGGCTGATCGTCGGTCTCGGCAACCCCGGGGCGCGCTATGAAAGAACCCGGCACAACGCCGGGTTCTGGTTTGTTCAGGCCCTGTGCAGGCGGCTCGGATGCACGCTCAAGGCCGAGAGCAAGCTGAGGGGCGCCAGTGCCCGGGTCCGGTCCGGGGGCGTCGATGGCGTAATTCTCAAGCCGGATACCTTCATGAACGAGTCCGGGCAGTCGGTACGTGCTGCCGCCGACTATTTCCGTATCGGGTTTGACCGCATCGTCGTGGCCTACGACGATCTGGACCTGCCACCGGGCACCGTGCGGCTCAAGCAGGGTGGCGGCCATGGTGGCCACAATGGGCTGCGCAGTATCTTCAGCCATCTTGGTGACCAGGCGTTCTGGCGCGTGCGCTTGGGAATCGGTCATCCCGGAATGCGTGAGGCGGTTACCCCGTGGGTGCTCAGCCGCGCCCCGGCTACCGAAGAACAGGCCATCATCGAGGCTGTGGAACGTGCCATCGACGTGCTGCCCGAGCTGCTGTCTGGCCGATCAGAAGCGGCGATGCAAACGCTGCACACCGCGAGCTGAGTGCCGGCAAGTTCAGCCGACTCTGCTGCCCGGTACCGCAGGCGAGCACGGTCAGGCGTGGAAATTGCTCTGTGGCAACGGGCTTGTTGTCGCGGCTGGAACGATTTCTGGAACGATTGCCGGAGTAATCGCCGGAGTAATCGCCGGAGCAATCGCCGAAACAATGGCGGAACGAGCGGAGAGTGCTGAGAATATGGGTTTCAAATGCGGGATTGTCGGTCTGCCGAACGTGGGCAAATCGACACTGTTCAATTGTCTGACCCGGGCCGAAATTGCGGCCGAGAACTACCCTTTCTGTACCATCGAGCCCAATACCGGGATGGTGCCGGTGCCGGATCCCCGCCTCGACAGGCTGGCCGCGATCGTCAAGCCGGAAAAGGTCATTCCGACCATGATGCAGTTTGTGGATATTGCTGGCCTGGTGGCGGGTGCCTCGCGCGGCGAGGGCCTGGGCAACAAGTTTCTGGCCCACATTCGCGAAACTGACGCCATCGCTCATATTGTCCGCTGTTTTGAAAACGACGATGTGACGCACGTGGCTGGCCGAGTCGATCCGATCAGCGATATCGAGACCATCGATACCGAGCTGGTGCTGGCTGACCTGGAGGCCGCTGAGCGGGCGCTCGATCGCTCGCGACGTCAGGGCAAGTCCGGCGACAAGGAGCCGCGCAGGCTTGCTGAAGTGCTGGAGCGGGTGGTCGACCATCTCGGTGCCGGTGACCCGTTGAGAACGCTTGAGCTGGAACCGGAACAGTCTGTGCTGCTGCGTGATTTGCATTTCATCACGAGCAAGCCGGTGCTTTACGTGGCCAACGTCGACGAAAGCGGTGGTGAAAGTCACCCGCTGGTTGCGACCGTCCGACAGCGAGCGGCAAAGGAGGGCGCCGAGCTGGTTGTGCTGTGCGCGGCCATGGAGGCCGAACTGATCGAGCTTTCGCCGGCCGACCAGGCCGAGTTCCTGGCCGAGCTGGGTCAGAGCGAACCGGGACTGAACCGACTGATTCGCTCAGGCTACGCCCTGCTCGATCTACTGACCTTCTTTACCGCCGGGCCCAAGGAAGTCCGGGCCTGGACCGTGCGGCGTGGCGCCACAGCCCCCCAGGCGGCCGGTCGAATCCACACCGATTTCGAGAAGGGCTTCATCCGCGCCGAGGTCATCGGTTATGACGAATTTATCGCCTGCGGCGGCGAATCCGGAGCCAGGGCGGCTGGCAAGCTCCGCCTGGAGGGTCGCGACTACGTGGTCTGCGAGGGGGATGTAATGCATTTCCGGTTCAATGTCTGAGACAAACTGTTGACTATTGGTTCTCGATCCGGGAAAATGAGGGGCTTCGTCTGGAATCGGTGAAAAACTGGCGGCTGATGCCGCTGAAATGAAATTGAGTGTATTCTGGAGGGGTACTCAAGCGGTCAACGAGGGCAGACTGTAAATCTGCTGGCTATGCCTTCGCAGGTTCGAATCCTGCCCCCTCCACCAGTTTCCGGCGCGATGGAGCTGTGCCGGCGGAGCGAAAGGCCTCACTGGTTTCGAGGCGGGTGTAGTTCAAGGGTAGAACCTCAGCCTTCCAAGCTGATGATGGCGGTTCGAGTCCGCTCACCCGCTCCAAAAATTTACGCCTGCCCGCGTAGCTCAGGCGGTAGAGCACTCCCTTGGTAAGGGAGAGGTCACTGGTTCAAGTCCAGTCGTGGGCACCACTGAATCTGCAATATACAGGGAAACGGAGTTTCGATCCATGTCCAAGGCAAAATTCGAACGTACCAAGCCCCACGTGAACGTTGGCACGATTGGCCACGTTGACCATGGCAAGACGACCTTGACGGCGGCGCTGACGAAGGTTTGCGCGGAAGCGCGTG